>DASSUD010000488.1:0-3425 GCA_035707385.1 Acidimicrobiales bacterium | reverse complement strand
GTGCCGGTCGGTCAGCGTGGTGTAGCTGCGCCACACCTCGGCGAGGGTGACGGTGGGGCGCCATCCCACCCGGCGGGCCAGGCTCGCGGGCCACTCGCCGGCTTCCCGGATCCGCGGGTGGAGCAGCAGTGGAAGCACATACTCGGCACCGGGCAGGGTTACCGCCTTGAGCAGCGGGCTGACCTCCTTGCCCAGCCCGCCCGATGCCACCAGCACCAGCCGTTGGACCCGTTCGGGGAACTGGTAGGCGAACTGCATGGCCACACCGCCGCCGAGCGAGTGGCCGACGACCGTACCCCGCTCCTGGCCCAGGACGGCCAGGAGGTCGCGCACGCCACTGGCGTAGGCGCCCAGCGAGTAGTCACCACGGGGCTTGGCCGACTGCCCGTGGCCCAGCAGGTCCGGCGCGATGACGGTGTAGTGCTCGGCCAGGGCGGGCATCACCGCCCGCCATGTCGTCGAGCTCCCGGCGATCCCGTGGATCAGCACCACCGTCGGCCCCTGTCCCGACATCCGGTAGCTGACGTCGTGGCCATGGATCCTGACCGTGCGCGGGCGGAAGGGGCTTTCGGTCATGGCGCCGCCCGTCGCAGGGGTGTGCACGCCGGCCGCCACCCTCCTCCGGGGTCTCGGGCCGATGACGCCGAGGTCCCCTCGCCATGCGATCGATCGTCGCGCATGATCCGGTTCTACCAGTCCGTCGACGTCCTCCCGCCTTCGGCGGACAGGCCGCGGGAGACGAACTGGCCCCGATTTGGCGTCTCTCACGGCGCTATCTCGCGGTGAGAGCCGCCAAATCGCCTCAGCTACTCGACCAGAGCGGCGTGGCGGGCCGGGGCCCGGGGCAGCAGCACCCGGAACGTGGTCCCGGCGCCGGGCGTGCTGTCCACCTCGACGGCACCGCCGTGGGCCCGGGTGATGGCGGCCACGATCGACAGGCCGAGGCCCGTCCCGCCCTGGGCCCGGCTGCGGGCCGCGTCGGTCCGGTAGAAGCGCTCGAACACCCGCTCCGACTGCTCGGCGGTCAGGCCCGGCCCCCGGTCGATCACCTCGAGCGCCACCCGCTCGTGCCCGTCCCGGTCCACCGGCCCCACCCGCACGGTCACCGGGGCGCCGGCCGGGGAGTAGGCCAGCGCGTTGTCCAGCAGGTTGGCAGCCACCTGGCGCAGCCGCGCCTCGTCGCCCGCCACCACCAGGTCCTCCCCGTCGACCGCCACCTCGACCGCGCGGTCGGGGGCGGCCGCCCGGGCCGACTCGACGGCCGCCTGCGCCAGCGCCGCCACGTCCACCGGCGCGAGCTGCAGCGGGCGCTCCTGGTCGAGCCGGGCCAGCAGCAGCAGGTCGTCGACCAGCAGGCCCATGCGGGTCGCCTCGTCCTCGATGCGCCCCAGCAGGTCCGACACGGCCACCGGGTCGGTGACCGCCCCCTGGCGGTGGAGCTCGGCGAAGCCCCGGATCGAGGTGAGCGGGGTCCGCAGCTCGTGGCTGGCGTCGGCCACGAACCGCCGCATGCGCTCCTCGGACCGCAGGGCGCGCGCCTCGGAGGCGGCGCGGGCGCCGAAGGCCCGCTCGATCTGCTCCAGCATGGCGTTGAGCGCCCGGCTGAGCCGCCCCATCTCCGTGCCCGGGTGGTGGTCGGGGACCCGGCGGCCGAGCTCGCCCCGGCCGATGGCGGCCGCGGTCAGCTCGATCTCGGCCAGCGGGCGCAGGGCCGTGCGGACCATCGAGTAGCCGACCACGGCCAGCCCGGCCAGCACCGCCAGGCCCACCAGGACGTCGATCTTCACGAGCCGGTCGACGGTGGCCTGCACCTCGCCGAGGTTGGTGGCGAGGACCACCGTGCCCGAGCCGTCGGCCAGCGGCAGCGCCACCGCCCGCCACGAGCCGGCCCCCCGGGTGGCATCGACCGTGAACGGGCGGCCGCCGCGGTCCACCGCCTCGTCGGGTGTGAGCGCCGGCAGGTCGGGCTCGGAGCGGGTGAGAGCCGACGACTTGCGCCAGACCGTGGTGCCCTCGGCATCGATGCCGGTGACGTGGAACTGGCTGGGCAGGCCCCCGTCGGGGGCGTCGCCGGCGGCCAGCGGCCCGCCGGTGAAGGCGCGGGTGGCGGCGCCGAGCTGCTCGTCGACCCGGTCCACCAGGTAGCCCCGGAGCAGCCGGGCGCCGAACAGGCCGGTCAGGGTCAGCCCGAGCCAGGCCAGGACCAGCACCGCGCCGATGAGCCGCAGCCAGAGCGGGACGCGGCGCCAGACCCGGGACACGTCAGCCCTCGGGCCGGGGCGGCCTCAGCACGTAGCCGATGCCCCGGACCGTGTGGATCAGCGGCTCCGCGTCGACGTCGAGCTTGCGCCGCAGGTAGGAGACGTAGGACTCGACGATGTTGGCGTCGCCGTCGAAGTCGTAGCTCCACACGTGGTCCAGGATCTGGGCCTTGGACAGCACCCGGCCTGCGTTGGCCATGAGGTGGCGCAGCAGGTTGAACTCGGTGGGGGAGAGCGGGACGGCGCGGCCGCCCCTGCGGACCTCGTGGCTGTCCTCGTCCAGCTCGAGGTCGGCCACCACCAGGCGCTGCGGGCGGTCGCCCCCCGGCCGGGTCCGGCGCAGCACCGCCCGGATGCGGGCGATGACCTCCTCCAGGCTGAACGGCTTGGTCACGTAGTCGTCGCCGCCGAGGGTGAGGCCCTGGACCTTGTCCTCGTTGGCGTCGCGGGCCGTGAGGAACAGGACCGGCAGGGGGTCCCGGGTCGCCCGCAGCCGACGCAGCACCACGAAGCCGTCGACGTCGGGCAGCATGACGTCCAGCAGCACCAGGTCGGGCCGGTAGCGCTCGGCCGCCTTCACCGCCTCGCTGCCGGTGGTGGCGGTCACGACCTCGAACCCGGCGAAGCGCAGGCTCGCCGACAGCAGCTCGACGATGTTGGGCTCGTCGTCCACCACCAGCAGCCGCGCCTCGGCGGGGCGCCCACCCGTGGGCGGGAGCACGTCCGTCATCGGGTCGGTGGGGAGGAGCGGGGCATGGTCGACCACGACGGTACCGCCCGCCCCGGGCCGCGCAGCGTTGGGCACGGGGCGCACTGTGACGCCCGAACCTGGGTGCTCCCTGGACGTCGCCTGGGCAGACCCTGGGCGGACGACCCCGGCACCGGGCACTCAGGGAACTCCCAGGGAGCGTCCAGCCGGGACGCAGGGTGCCGGAGCATGGTGGGGGCATGAGTGACGAGACCACGAAGACCACCGCCGCGGGTCCCGGCGTGGTCACCTCCGAGCCGGCCCGGCCCGAGCCCTCCGCCGAACCCACCCCCGACGCCGGCACGCCGGCGGCGCCGCCTCCCCCTGCGGCACCGCCCTCCGTGCCGCCGGGTGCCCCGAGCCCCGGGGCCGCGCCGGTGACGGCGCGCCCGGCGCCCCCGGGCGCGCCCTTCCCG
>DASSUD010000487.1:0-6034 GCA_035707385.1 Acidimicrobiales bacterium | reverse complement strand
GACGACCGGCCGCTCGGCCCCCTGGTGGCCGAGGCGAGCGCCCTCCCGGCCTGCCGCGGGTTCGCGGACGCCCTGCGGTCGCCCGCCGGCACCGGCGCCGTGGCCGTGATCGCCGAGGTGAAGCGGCGCTCGCCTTCCAAGGGGGACCTGGCGGCGGGCCTGGACCCGGCGGAGCTGGCCCGCGCCTACGAGCGGGGCGGGGCCGCCTGCCTGTCGGTGCTGACCGACCGGGAGTTCTTCGGGGGGTCGCCGGACGACCTGCGGGCCGCCCGGGGCGCAACCGGCCTACCGGTCCTGCGCAAGGACTTCACGGTGGCGCCCGCCGACGTGTGCGACACCCGGCTGATGGGGGCCGACGCCGTCCTGCTGATCGCGGCGGCGCTCGACGACGACGAGCTGGGCGAGCTCCACACGCTGGCCCTCGACGTCGGGCTGGACGTGCTGGTCGAGGTGCACGACGAGCAGGAGCTCGAACGGGCCCTGGCGGTCGGCGCCTCGCTGGTGGGGGTGAACCAGCGGGACCTCGTCACGTTCGCGGTCGACCATGCCCGGGCGCGGCGGGTGGGGTCGTCGATGCCGCCGTCGGTCGTGCGGGTGGCCGAGTCCGGCATACGCGGCCCCGGAGACGCCCGCTCCCTGGCCGCCGCCGGCTTCGACGCGGTGCTCGTGGGCGAGTCCCTGGTGACCGCCCCCGACCCGGCCGCGGCTGTCGCGGCCCTGCGCGGCTAGGCATGTGCATGCACAGGGGCATGTGCATGTCTAGACTGCAGGGATGCTGACGCACCGGTTGCACGTGCTGTTGGACGACGAGCGCTGGCTCCGCCTGGAGACGGAGGCTGAGCGGCGAGGCACCGCCATCTCCGCACTCGTACGCGAGGCGATCGACGTGGCGTTCCCGGGTAGCGACGACGAGGATCGCCGGCGGGCCTTCGAGGCGATCCTCCGTGCCCCGCTGATGCCCGTGCCGAGACCTGACGAGCTGCGCGCCGAGATCGACGAGGCGCGGGCACGCGGTCTGTGATCGTCCTGGACACGACCGTGCTCGTCTACGCGGTCGGTGACGACCACGCGCTCCGGGATCCCGCGCGTGCGGTCCTGGATGCGGCCTACCACCGCCGGATCGCCGCGACGACCACGGTCGAGGTGATCCAGGAGTTCCTGCATGTGCGGGCCAGGCGGCGCACGAGGGCGGACGCCGCCGAGCACGCCGCGGCCTACATGCGCCTCCTCTCGCCGCTCGTCAGCGTCGACGAGGCCACGCTGGCCGCGGCGCTCGGGGTCTTCACGACCAACGACCGGGTGGGCGCGTTCGGCTCGGTGCTGGCGGCGGTCGTGCTCGGGCATCCGGGCAGTGCGCTCGTGTCCGCGGATCGCGCCTTCGCTGCCGTCGGTGGGATGACGTTCCACGACCTCGGTGCCGGCACCCTCCTCCGCGACCTCGGGGCGAAGGACTGAGCGATTCGGCGTCGCCGGGCCGGATCCCGCTTCGGACCGGGCAGCGCGCTCGGTAGCCTGCCTGCGGTGTTCGTCAAGGTGTGCGGGATAACGAACGAGGAGGACGCCCTGGTGGCGGTGGCCATGGGCGCCGACGCCGTGGGCTTCGTCTTCGCGCCGTCCTCACGCCAGATCGCGCCCCAGCGGGCGGGCGAGATCGCCCGGCGGCTGCCGGCCGAGATCGTGACTGTGGGCGTTTTCCACAGCGAGACCCGCCAGCGGGTGATCGACATCACCCACCAGGCCCGCCTGCGGGCGGTGCAACTCCACGGCCCGGGCTCCCCCGCCGACGGCCACTGGATCCGCCAGCGGGTCCCGCTGCTCATCCGGGCCTTCTCCGCCGGCGACCCCCGGCTCGACGAGGCGGACGAGTACGGGGCCGACGCCATCCACGTCGACTCCGCCACCCCGGGGTCGGGCGAGGTGTTCGACTGGTCGCTGGCCGAGGGGGCGCCGTCCAACCGCCGGATCATCCTGGCCGGCGGGCTCACCCCGGCCAACGTGGCCGACGCCATCCGGGTGGTGAGGCCCTGGGGTGTGGACGTGAGCACCGGGGTCGAGGCCACCCCGGGCCGCAAGGACGCCAGCAAGATCCGGGCCTTCGTCGAGGCAGCCAAGGCCGCCGAGCCGCCTGCGCCGCCCGCCCAGGGCGACCGGGAGGTCCGCCCCTTCGACTGGATGGTCGACGAGCGCCCATGACCGAGCGCGTTCGCCGCCTGCTCCGCCCGCTCCCCGCGATCGATCGGACCGCCCCATGACCGACACCTCCACGGCGTCCGTGATGGGCGACCCGGGCCCGACCGGCCGCTTCGGCGACTTCGGCGGGCTCTTCGTGCCCGAGACGCTCGTCCCGGCGTGCCACGAGCTGGAGGTGGCGTTCCGCCAGGCCTGGGCCGACCCGGGGTTCCGGGCCGAGCTGGACCGGCTCCTCACCGGCTACGCCGGCCGGCCGTCGATGCTCACCGAGTGCACCAACCTGTCCGCCCGGCTGGGCTGCCGGGTGCTCCTCAAGCGCGAGGATCTCAACCACACCGGCTCCCACAAGATCAACAACGTGCTCGGCCAGGCGCTCCTGGCCCAGCGGATGGGCAAGACCCGCCTGGTGGCCGAGACCGGGGCCGGCCAGCACGGCGTGGCCGCCGCCACGGCCGCCGCCCTGCTCGGCCTGGAGTGCACCGTGTACATGGGCGAGGTCGACATGGAGCGGCAGGCGCTCAACGTGTTCCGCATGCGCCTGCTGGGCGCGGAGGTGCGGCCGGCGTCGTCGGGCAGCCGCACCCTGAAGGACGCGGTGAACGAGGCGCTGCGGGACTGGGTCGCCACGGTCGGGTCCACCCACTACCTGCTGGGCTCGGCCATGGGCCCGCACCCCTACCCGTTCATGGTGCGCGAGCTGCACCGGGTGATCGGCGACGAGGCCCGCGAGCAGTGCCGGGCCCTGCTCGGCCGCGACCCCGACGTGGTGGTGGCGTGCGTGGGCGGCGGATCCAACGCCATCGGCATCTTCTCCGGCTTCGCCGATCTGCCCGGCGTCGAGCTGGTGGGCGTCGAGCCGGCCGGCGGGGCGGCGATCGGCCACGGCATCCCCGGGGTGGTCCACGGGTCCAAGTCCTTCCTGCTCCAGGACGAGGAGGGCCAGGTCCTGGAGGCGCAGTCGGTGTCGGCGGGCCTCGACTACCCGGGCGTCGGTCCCGAGCACGCGCACCTGGCCGTGCTGGGCCGGGCCCGGTACGTGCCGGCCACCGACCCCGAGGTCCTGGCCGCGTTCGAGCTGTTGGCCCGCACGGAGGGCATCATCCCCGCGCTGGAGTCGGCGCACGCGCTGGCCTGGGTGAGCCGCGAGCAGGCCTCCCTGGCTGGCAAGGTGGTCCTGGTGAACCTGTCCGGCCGGGGTGACAAGGACGTGGCCCAGGTGGCCGAGATCCTGGGCGCGGGGCCGGCGTGAGCGAGCGACCGGTGCGCCGATGAGCGCGCTGACCGACGGGGGGTCCGTCGACGTCGGCCTGCTGGAGTCCCACCTGCGGGCGGCTCGGGACGGCGGGCGCAAGCTGCTCGTCCCCTACGTGACCGGCGGGCTGGGTGGGTGGGAGCGCGCCGTCGAGGCCTGCGCCGCCGCCGGGGCCGACGCCATCGAGGTCGGCATCCCGTTCTCCGACCCGGTGATGGACGGGCCCACGATCCAGCAGGCGTCCGAGCGAGCGCTGGCCGCCGGGGCCACCCCCCAGGGCATCGTGGCGGCGATGGGCGACATCGAGACCGGCGGCGTCCCGCTGGTGGTGATGACCTACTACAACACCGTCCACCGCTACGGGCACGAGCGGTTCGCGGCCTCGCTGGCCGCCGCCGGCGTGGCCGGCGCCATCGTGCCCGACCTGCCGCTGGAGGAGGTGGGGGAGTGGGCGGCCGCCGCCGACGCCGCCGGGGTCGCCACCGTGCTGCTGGCGGCCCCCACCGGGTCGGACGAGCGCCTGGCCCGCATCTGCGACCGGTCCCGGGGCTGGGTGTACGGGATCGGGCTGCTGGGCGTGACCGGCGAGCGGGCCGAGCTGGCCCGCAGCGCGCTGGAGATCGCCGGGCGGCTGAAGCGCCTCACCGACCTGCCGGTGCTGGTGGGCATCGGCGTGTCCAACCGCGAGCAGGCGGCGCAGGTGGCTTCGGTGGCCGACGGCGTGGTCGTCGGCTCGGCGCTGGTCCGGCGGCTGTTGGACGGCGGCGGTCCCGAGGCCGCGGGCGCCTTCGTCGCCGACCTGCGCGCGGGGTTGGACGCAAGCCCGTGAGCACCTGGGACCGGCCCCCGCCCCCCACCCCGCCGCCCCCGCCCCCGCCGCCGCCCGGCTCGCCCCCGCCGCCGCCCGGCTCGCCTCCGCCGCACGGATGGCCGGCGCCCGCCCCGCTCGTCCCCGGCGGTGCCTACGGGTACGGCGGCGCCTACGGGTACGGTCCGCCGCTCCCGCCGGCCCCGCCCCCGGTGCCGCGGCGCCGCCGGTGGGCGGTCGTGGCCGTCGGCGTCGTGGCCGTGGGCGGGTTGGCGGGCGCCGCCCTGGTGGTGACGAGCGGGGGAGCCGACCACCCCGACGAGTGGGACGGGCGCGTCGACGACCTGGCCGCGTTCGTGGAGGACGAGCGGGGCCTGGAATTCGACCACCCTGTGACCGTCGAGTTCCTGTCGGAGGACGAGTACTCCGAGCGCACGCGGGTCGACGAGGACCTCCTCACCGACGAGGACCGGGACCACCTGGAGGAGACGGCGGCGGTCATGACCGCCATGGGCCTCATCCCGCCGGACACCGACCTGCTGGAGTCCACCAATGACCTCGGCGACACCGGCACGCTGGCCTTCTACGACCCGGCCACCGAGGAGGTGGTCGTCCGGGGCGACGACCTGACCCCGGCGCTGCGGGGGACGCTGGTGCACGAGCTGACCCACGTGCTCCAGGACCAGCACTTCGACCTGGAGGACCCGCCGATCGAGGACACGCCGGCCGCCTGGGAGGGCCACCAGGCCCTGGTGGAAGGCGACGCCGTGCGCATCGAGAACGCCTGGGTCGAGTCGCTCAGCTCCGAGGAGCAGGACGAGTACCGGGGAGAGAACGAGGCCGGCGTCGAGCAGGCCGAGGCCGACCTGGGGGACGTGCCGGGGGCGTTGCAGGCGCAGTTCGCGGTGCCGTACATCGTGGGTGGGCCGCTGGTGGACCTGATCGCCGGCTCCGGCGGCAATGCCGGGGTCGACGACGCCTTCGCCGACCCGCCCTCGACCTCCGAGCAGTACTTCGACCCCCGGGCCTGGTTCGACGGCGACGACGGGCGGGAGGTCGAGGCGCCCGAGGTGCCGGAGGGGGGCCGGGAGGTGGGCGAGCCCGGTCCGATCGGCGCCGCCACGCTCTTTGTGATGCTGGTCGAGCGCATCGACCCGCTGGTGGCACTGGCAGCGGTCGACGGCTGGGGCGGCGACGACGCGGTGGCCTACGAGGTCGACGGGCGGACGTGCCTGCAGGCCCGGCTGGTCGGCGACAGCGACGCCGACACCGACGAGCTGCACCGGGCGTTCGAGGAGTGGGTGGCGGCCGGGCCGGCCGGAGTGGCCCACGTGGCCGCTGACAGCGGCGAGGTTGCGCTGGAGGCGTGCGCGCCGGAGTCGATGCCCGAGGGCGCAGGCGAATCGCCGACGCGGTCGCTCGACGCCCTGTACCTCGTGGGGACCCGGTCGCAGATCATGCTGGGCGCCCAGCTCCGCCAGGGACTGGGCCACGCCGAGGCCTTCGCGGCGGCCGACTGCTTCGTGCGGGCGTTCGGCTTCGAGGACTTCCTGGCGCTCACCCCCGAGGACGAGCGCTTCGAGGAGACATGGGAAGGCTGTGGCCTGCCCAGCTTCGGTTGACGTCAGATCACGTGGTTACGTGCGGGCGCAACGACAGAGCGTGAGATTCGGGGTTGACCTGCCGCCCGCCCCGTCATAGAAAACGAGCGCTTGGTTTTCGTGGGGGGCGTGATGCCGAGGGTCAGCGCGGAGCACAAGGCCGAGGTGCGCCAGCGGCTGCTG
>DASSUD010000486.1:0-4861 GCA_035707385.1 Acidimicrobiales bacterium | reverse complement strand
GGCAAGACCCGGGTGCTGACCCACCGCATCGCGCACCTGATCCGCGACCAGGGCGTGAGCCCGTTCGAGATCCTGGCCATCACCTTCACCAACAAGGCCGCCGACGAGATGAAGTCGCGGGTCGCCGCCCTCGTCGGGCCGGTGGCCGAGAAGATGTGGGTGTCGACGTTCCACTCGGCGTGCGTGCGCATGCTGCGGCGCGACGCCGACAAGCTCGGCTACCCGCGGGCGTTCACGATCTACGACCAGGCCGACGCGGTCCGGCTCACCGGCTACGTCATCCGTGACCTGGGGCTCGACACCAAGCGGTTCCCACCCCGGTCGATCCACGCCACCATCAGCGCGGCCAAGAACGACGGCATCGACGTCGAGGCCTACGCCCAGCGGGCCGGCAACCTGTTCGAACGCAAGATCGGCGAGGTGTTCCGCGAGTACCAGGACCGGCTGCTCCGGGCCGGGTCGATGGACTTCGACGACCTGCTGGCCCAGGCGCTGCGCCTGCTGCGCGAGCACCCGGACGTGCTCCGCCACTACCAGCAGCGGTTCAAGCACATCCTGGTGGACGAGTACCAGGACACGAACCGCGTCCAGAACGACTTCGTCCTGCTGCTGGCGGCCGACCACCGCAACGTGTGCGTGGTGGGCGACCAGGATCAGTGCCTGCCCCCGGGCACCGCCGTGGCCACGCCGGCGGGCCCGCGGTCCATCGAGTCGCTCGGCGAGGGCGACGTCGTGTCAGGCGTTGCCGGCGCGGGCCGCCCGGTGGCCAGCCGGGTGACGGCAGTCCGGGCCGGTCGCTACGCCGGCCGGCTCTACACGGTGCACGCCGGTGGGCACACGCTGCGGGGCACGCCCCACCATGTCGTGCTGGCCGACACGTCGCTCGACGAGGGCCTCTTCGTCGTCTACCTGATGGAGCGCATCGACCGCGGCTTCCGCGTCGGGCTCACCAAGAGCATCCGCCAGGTCGCGCCCCGCCAGTGGGAGCAGGGCCTGCGGGTGCGCATCAACCAGGAGCACGCCGACCGGGCGTGGGTGCTGCGCGTCTGCGGCAGCCGGGCCGAGGCGTCCTTCCACGAGGCCCGGCTCGCGGCGCTGTACGGCCTGCCGACGGCGCTGTTCCACGGTCTCGGGCGCAACCTGGTCATGGACGACGCCTGGCTGGCCCGGCTGTTCGACGAGGTCGACACCCGAACGGCGGCCAAGCAGCTCATGGAGGACCTGGACCTCCACCCCGCGTTCCCGCACGACCGGCCGGCGAACGGCGGTCGCCGCCAGACGCTCAACCTCACCATGTTCTCCGACCTCCGCCACGGCGACGTCGGCTACCACCGGGTGCAGTGGTCCTCGAACCGGCACGACATCGCCGACCGGCTCCGGGAAGCCGGCTTCCCGGTGCGTCCCGGCAAGCTCGACGGGTCCCGGGTCGAGGTGTCCCGCAAGTCGTACCCCGAGGCACTGGAGTTCGCCCACGCCATGGCGGCCGCCGGGGCGCTCGACATCGCCCGCCGGGCCATGATCGGCCGCAAGCTGTACCCGTTCGTTCCGCTCGCCCATCTGCGCGAGGGCATGCACGTGCTGGTGCAGGGCCCCGACGGCCCGGTCGAGGCCCGGGTCGACGCTGTCGAGGTCGAGGCGTACGACGGCCCGGTCCACGACATCGAGGTCGAGCCCGCCCACACCTACCTGGCCGGCGGCGTGCTGGTGCACAACAGCATCTATGCCTTCCGGGGCGCCGACATGCGCAACATCGTCGAGTTCGAGGACGCGTTCCCCGACACGACGGTCGTGCTGCTGGAGCAGAACTACCGCTCCACCCAGACCATCCTCGACGCCGCCAACGCGGTCATCGCCAACAACGTCAGCCGCAAGCCCAAGGAGCTGTGGACCGACCACGGCGCCGGCGACCCGATCGTGCGGTACCACGCCGACGACGAGGTCGACGAGGCCCAGTGGATCACCCGGGAGGTCGCCCGGCTCCACGACGGCACCGAGATCCAGGGCCTGCCCGGCGACCGCCTCCAGTGGGGCGACGTGGCCGTCTTCTACCGCACCAACGCCCAGAGCCGGGTGCTGGAAGAGCAGCTCATGCGGGCCGACATCCCCTACAAGGTCGTGGGGGGCACCCGGTTCTACGACCGCAAGGAGGTCAAGGACGCCATCGCCTACCTGCGGGCGGTGGTCAACCCCGTCGACGAGGTGTCGATCAAGCGGGTCCTCAACGAGCCCAAGCGCGGCGTCGGGAACACCTCCATCGGCAAGCTCGACGCCTACGCCACCGCCCACAACCTCCCGTTCCTGGAGGCGCTCCGGCGGGCCGACGCCGCCGGGGTCGGCGGCCGGGCCGCCGGCGGCATCGAGGCGTTCCTCGGGCTGCTCGACGACGTGGCCGATCTGTCCATGGGCAGCCCGGGCCCGCTGCTCCAGCAGCTGCTGGAGCGGTCCGGCTACCTCGACGCGCTGGAGGCCGAGCGCACCATCGAGGCCGAGGGCCGGCTGGAGAACCTGGCCGAGCTGGTGGGGGCCGCCAACGACGCCGAGACGGTCGACGAGTTCCTGGAACAGATCAGCCTGGTGGCCGACACCGACGACCTCGACGACGACACGACCTCGGTCGTCCTCATGACCCTGCACTCGGCCAAGGGCCTCGAGTTCCCGGTCGTGTTCCTCATCGGGCTGGAGGACGGCGTCTTCCCCCACCTGCGCTCGCTCACCGAGCCCGACCAGCTCGAGGAGGAGCGCCGGCTCGCCTACGTCGGCATCACCCGGGCCCGGCGCCGGCTCTACCTCACCCACGCCTGGAGCCGCACCCTGTTCGGCGGCACCCAGTACAACCCGCCGAGCCGGTTCCTCGACGAGATCCCCGCGGGCCTGGTCCACGACGTCGAGGGCCACCGGCGGGCCAGCCGGGGCGGCACCTACGGGCGGGGCGGGTGGCAGGCGGGCGACGGTGGCCGCGCCTACGGCCGCGGGGGGACGGGAGCCGGAGGCTCGGCGTCCGACCGGGCCCTGCGGGTGGCCGCCGGGCGGGACCGCATCGTCGACCGGGCGCTGGAGTCCCGGCGGCCGTCCCGCAGCGGGGCGGAGGAGCTGGGGCTCAAGATCGGCGACGACGTGCGCCACAACGTCTTCGGCGAGGGCGTGATCATCGACATGAGCGGGAGCGGGGACAAGACCGAGGCCCTGGTCCGCTTCCGGGACGTGGGCGAGAAGCGCCTGCTCCTGTCCTGGGCGCCGCTGACCAAGCTCTGACCGACACACGTTTCGCGGCGGGTCGGGTACGCTCAGCGCCCGGCTGCGGCCCGAATGTGTCAGTTGGGATGCAAAGGGAACGGCACACGGTTGCAGGCGGTCATACGGGAGCAGCGCGTCGTTAGCCTGTCCTGCCCGGCGGAGGAGCAGCAGTGCCAGATCCCGAGAGCGAGAGCGAGAGCGAGGCCGAGACCCAGGCCGAGGTCGACGAGGCCGAGGTCGAGGCTCACGAGTCCGGGGCCGAGACCCAGACCGAGGTCGAGGCTCACGAGTCCGGGGCCGACATCGACGAGGCCGACGTCAACGAGGCCGAGGTCGAGGCTCACGAGTCCGGGGCCGAGACCCAGACCGAGGTCGACGAGGCCGAGGTCGAGACCGCGGCCCACCAGCCGGCGCACGCCGCCCGGTCGCGGTTGAGCGCCCGCCAGCGCAGCGCGCTGCTGGTGGCCCTCGGCCTCGTGGTCGTCGCCGCCGCGGGCGTGGGCGTGGCGCTGGCGGTGAGCGGGCCCGGCGACGAGACCAGCACCGCGGGGCGGCCCAGCCGGACGACCGAGGCCCCGGCCACGACGGCAGAGACCACCACGACGACCGCCCCCACCACCACGACCACCGCCCCGCCCGAGACCACCACGAGCACCGCCCCGCCGGAGACGACCACCACGCTGCCTCCCCCGCCCGAGGCCGACGGCACGCTGGAGCTGGGCGAGGGGGGCGACGCGGTGGCCGCCCTGCAGCAGCGGCTGGTCGACCTCGGCTACTGGCTGGGCCAGCCGGACGGCAGCTACGGCCAGCTCACCCGCCAGGCCGTGATGGCGTTCCAGAAGGTCGAGGGCCTGGGCCGCGACGGCGTCGCCGGCCCGGTGACCCAGGAGCGCCTGGCCGTCGCCGGCCGCCCGACCCCCCGGGGCGGCAGCGGCCTCGAGATCGACCTCGACCGGCAGGTCCTGTTCGTGGTGGACGGCGGTGCGGTGCGCTGGGCCATCAACACCTCCACCGGCAACGGCGAGGCCTACACCAGCTCGTCGGGGGGCAGCGCCGTGGCCGCCACCCCGCCGGGCCAGTACGAGATCCGCCGCGAGATCGACGGCCTGCGCGAGGCTCCCCTCGGCACCCTGTACCGGCCCAAGTACTTCAACGGCGGCATCGCCATCCACGGCTCGGGCAGCATCCCGGCCCAGCCTGCGTCCCACGGCTGCGCCCGGGTGACCAACTCCGCCATGGACATGCTGTGGGCCACGGGGGTGGCCGTCATCGGCACCCCGGTGTGGGTCTACTGAGACCCCGTGCCCTGGTCGGGCCGCGGCGCCACCCGGTCAGCGGGCGATGGCGCCGGTCAGCACGATCTCGCCGCTGCTGCCCGCGCTGCCCTCGCGTTCCAGCGTGACGTTGAGGATGGGGTAGTCGTCGGCGTCCACGCCGGACCACAGGTAGATCCATCCGTCGCCGCCCCGCATGTGGAAGGTGCCGGCGGGGACGGCGCCGCGGTCGCCGGCCACCCACGCCTCGTAGTACGTGCCGGGGCGGGCGGCGTCCAGGCCGCGGACGTCGAGGACGATGGCCACCCCCGCCGCCTTGGGGTCGACGGTGGCCACGGCCGTCGCCTCCGGGG
>DASSUD010000485.1:0-25195 GCA_035707385.1 Acidimicrobiales bacterium | reverse complement strand
GCCATGAGGCCCGGCATCTCGACCTCGGCCAGCTCGATCTCCTTGCGGCCCCAGCCGGCCAGGCTCAGGTCCGCGACCTTGAAGTCGCCCTCTCGGAGGATGGTCATGATGTCTCCCTGATGACGTCGGTGATGAGCCCCGAGATCGGGGCTCCGTCATCGGGCCGGGTGCAGCAGCACCACCCATCTCAGCCCGAGGCCCGTCCACTGTAGCGGTGCCCCCACGGCCCGGCGGAAAATCGCTCGGAGCGGGGGACGGCCCGCCCGTAGAGTCGTCGGGCTTTGCCCGGTGACGACCCCCCCGCCCATCGGCGGGCGGCGCGCCTGCTCGCCGCCACGCTCCGGCCCGAGGTGCGAGCCCTCGCCGGCATCGTCGCGGTCCTGGTCGTGGCCATGGGCCTGCGCCTGCTGCTGCCGCTGCTGCTGGGCCGGTTCGCCGACGACGCGCTGGCCGGGGCGAGCACCGGCGCGCTGACCCGCATCGCCGTCGCCTACGTGGCCGCCGCGCTGGTGTGCCACGTGCTCGACCTGCTGGTGGTCTGGCGGGCCGCCCGCGTGTCGTGGCGGGTGGGCAACGCCCTGCGGGAGCGGCTCGCGGCCCACGCCCTGCGGCTCGAGCAGGCCTGGCACGGCCGCCACAGCCCGGGCCAGCTCATCGAGCGGATCGACGGCGACGTCGAGGCCATGGCCGTGTTCTTCGCCGGGATCGCCGTCCACCTGGTGGGCAACGTGGTGCTGGTGGCCGGCATGGTGGCGGTGGCGACCGCCATCGACCCCCTGACCGGGCTCGTGCTCGGCGTCACCGCGGTGGCGGGCGCCGCCGTCATGGTCCGGTTGCGGCTGGCGGCCGTCGCCGCCCGGGAGGCCGAGCGCGAGGTCAACGCCCAGCTCTACGGTGACCTCGAGGAGCGCCTCGGCGGCCTGGAGGACCTGCGGGCCAACGGTGCCGGCGCCTACGCCGTCCACCGCCTGCAGGGCCACAGCGCCCGGTCGTGGAAGGCGGCCCGCTACGCCTCCTGGCGGGGCGACGGTGCCTACGCGGTGTCGGCGCTGGTGTTCGGTGTCGGCACCGCCGGGACGCTGGCGGCCGGCATCCTGCTGCAGAGCCGGGGCGTCATCACCGTGGGCGCGGTCCTGACGCTGTACCGCTACGCCGACATGCTGCGCCAACCGCTGGAGCGGATCGCCGAGCAGCTCAAGGAGTTCCAGAAGGCCATGGCCGGCGCCCGCCGCGCCTCGACCCTGCTGGCCACCGAGCCGGCCATCGCCGACGGCCCCGACGACGGCGCCGCCCTGCCCGCGGGCGCCCTGGCCGTCGACTTCGACGGCGTCGGCTTCAGCTACGACGGCCGGGTGGCGGCCGTGCGCGACGTCGACCTGCACCTGGCCGCGGGCACCCACCTCGGCGTGGTGGGCCGGACCGGCAGCGGCAAGACCACGCTGGGCAGGCTGCTGGCCCGGTTCCGGGACCCCGACGCCGGCAGGGTCCGCATCGGCGGGACCGACGTCGCCGACCTCCGCCTGGCGACGCTCCGGCGCCGGGTGGCGGTCGTGACCCAGGACGTCGAGCTGTTCCGGGCCTCGGTGCGCGACAACCTGACGCTGTTCGGCACCCGCGAGGCCACCGACGCCGAGCTGCGGGACGTGCTGGAGCGCATGAGCCTCGGCCCGTGGTTCGACGCTCTGCCCGACGGGCTCGGCACCGAGCTCGGGGGCGCCCAGGGGCTGTCAGCGGGCGAGGGCCAGCTGCTGGCCTTCGCCCGGGCGCTGCTGTCCGACCCGGCGGTGGTGGTGCTGGACGAGGCGTCGAGCCGGCTCGACCCATTGACCGAGATCCGCATCGGCGACGCCACCCGCACGCTGCTCGACGGGCGCACCGCGCTGATCATCGCCCACCGGTTGGACACCCTGGCCCGGGTGGACGAGATCGCGGTGGTGGACTCCGGCCGCATCGTCGAGCACGGCCTCCGCGACGAGCTGGCCCGGCGGCGCAGCGGCCGCTACGCCCGCCTGCTGCGCACGGCGCAGGTCCCGGAACCCGACACGATCACCGAGACGATCGAGGATGACGTCGAGATCGAAGAGGCGACGGCGTGAGACGCGATTCCGTGCCCCGCGTCGCCTGGCGCCTGCTCCGCAACGAGCCGGCTGCGTACGCCACCAGCTGGGTCGGCTGGGTGACGTTCTTCGGCCTGCCCCTGGTGAGCGGGCTCATCGTCAAGGTCGTGCTCGACCGCATCGTCGAGCCGGGGTCGGCCGCGCCGTGGGGGCTGCTCGGTGTCCTGGTGGGCCTGGAGGCGGTGCGCTGGACGATCCTGGTGGCGGTGGCCGTGCAGTGGCACGGGTGCTGGGTCGGCTGGCAGACCGTGCCCCGTGTCAACGTGCTGCGGTCGCTCGTGTCGGACCCCGGGCCCGCCGCGGGCCGGCTGCCCGGCGCGCCGGGCGAGGCGGTGAGCCGGTTCCGGGACGACGTCCAGGACGTGGGGCTGGTGCTCGACGTGTGGCTCGACCTGTCCGGCTCGGTCGTCTCGTCGGCGGTCGCGCTGACCGTGCTGCTGGCGATCGACCCGCGGGTGGCGGTGGCCGTGGTGATCCCCACCTTGGTGGCGGTGGCCGGCTGCACCTGGCTCGGGCCCCGCCTGCGGGTGTGGCGGCGCCAGTCCCGGGAGGCCGCGGCCCGGGTCACCGGGTTCATCGGCGACGTGTTCGGCGCGGTGCTGGCCGTGCAGGCCGGCGGGGCGGAGCGCTCGGTGCGCCGGCGCTTCGGCGAGATCAACGCGGCCCGGGCCCGGGTCAGCCTGCGGGACCAGGTCGGGTCCGAGGTCGTGCGGTCGCTCGGCTACGGGACCGGCGAGGTGGCGGCGGGCGTGGCCCTGGTGGTGGTGGCGTCGCAGTTCGGGCGAGGCGGGCTCAGCGTCGGCGACCTGGGCCTGTTCGCGGCCTACGCCTCGATCATCGCGGACCTCCCCAAGTGGGTGGGGCGCTACCTGGTGATCGTCCGCCAGGCCGACGTGTCCGTCGACCGGCTGGCCGCCCTGCTCACCGAGCCCGAGCGGCGGGCGGTCACGGCGCCCACCCGCACCTGGCTGCGCCACGGCCCGCCGCCGCTGGTCCCCGCTGCCCGTCCCGCGTCCGGCGGCGAGGCGCTGCGCGAGCTGCGGGCCGACGGTCTCACGGTCGCCCACCGCGGCTCGGGCCGGGGCATCGCGGACGTGGACCTGGTCATCCGGCGGGGCGAGCTGGTGGTGGTCACCGGGCCCGTCGGGTCGGGCAAGACCACCCTGCTGCGGGCGCTGCTGGGCCTGGTGGCGGCCGAGCGGGGCGCGGTCGTGTGGAACGGCGCGGTGGTGGCCGACCCGTCGACGCTGCTGATCCCGCCCCGGGCCGCCTACCTGCCCCAGGTGCCGCGGCTGTTCAGCGAGCCGCTGGCCGAGACCATCCTGCTGGGCGAGGCGCCCGACGACCTGGAGGCCGCGTTCCGCATGACCTGCCTGGACGAGGACCTGGGCCGCATGCCCGACGGCCCGGCCACGGTGATCGGGCCCCGGGGCCTGCGCCTGTCCGGCGGCCAGGTCCAGCGGGCCGGCGCGGCCCGGGCGCTGGTCCGGCGGCCTGACCTGCTGGTGGTGGACGACCTGTCCAGCGCGCTCGATGCCGAGACGGAGGCCCGGGTGTGGGAGCGGGTGGAGGACGGCGGCTTCGAGACCGCGCTGCTGGTCAGCCACCGCACCCACGTGCTCGAGCGGGCCGACCGCGTCGTCGTCCTCGACGCCGGCCGCGTGGTCGACGTGACGGTCACACGGGGCTGAGCTCGACCGGGATGCCGTTGAGGACCGACGTGCCCGACACCGGGTCGATCAGCTCGTCGTCGGCCAGCAGGTTGCTGTTCACCCCGGCGTAGCGGCGGGCGACCGACAGCTCCACGCCGTCGACGTCGTGGCCCCAGCCGTGGGGGATGCTGACCACGCCCGGGCGGATGGCGTCGGTGACCTCGACCGGGATCGTCAGCTTGCCGGTGCGGGACGACACCTGGGCGTCGGCGCCGTCGGCCAGGCCGAGGCGGGCGGCGTCGTGGGGGTGGACGTGGACGGTGCAGCGGGGCTTGCCCTTCACCAGCACCTCGACGTTGTGCATCCACGAGTTGTTGGAGCGCAGGTCCCGCCGGCCCACCAGCGTCAGCCCCCCGGTGGGGGCGCCGAGCGCGGACCGCAGCCGGTCCACGTCCGCCAGGAGGATCGCGGGCGCCAGCTCCACCATGCCGGTCGGCGTGCGCAGCACGTCCGGCAGCCGGGGCCGGAGTGGCCCCAGGTCGACGCCGTGCGGCTTGTCCAGCAGGACGTCGAGCGACAGGCCGCCGGGGTCGGCCCCGAACCCGTCGCCGTAGGGGCCGGTGCGCAGCATGAGGTCGATCAGCCGCTCGGGCCCGGTGCGGTCGCCGAGCGCGGCCGTGATCTCGTCCGCGTCCCGGCCGGCGACCGGGCTGGTCTCGTCGCCCACGGCCGCGGCCACCAGCGCGCCGACGACGAGGTCGTCGACCAGCGCCGGGTCGGCGCCGGCGCCCATGCCCTGGAAGATCAGCGCCAGGCGGGCCAGGATGCGCCACTCGTCCATCTGGTCCTCGTCCATCGGGAGGACCGGCGGGCTGTAGTTGGCCACGTTGCGCAGGCCCAGCTGCAGCAGCGCCAGGTCGTAGTGCCCCTTCTGCAGCGCGGTGGGCACCGGCAGGATCACGTCGGCGTGCCGCGTGGTCTCGTTCACGTAGGGGTCGACGGCCACGTAGAAGTCGAGGGTGGCCAGCGCCGCGTCGAGCCGGGAGGCGTTGGGCGTGGACAGGACGGGGTTGCCGGCCACGGTCACCAGCGCCCGGACCTGCCCCTCGCCCGGGGTGTCGATCTCCTCGGCCAGGCAGGCCACCGGCAGCTCGCCCAGCGTCTCGGGCAGGCCCCGGACCCGGCTGTGGCGCCGGCCCAGCTTGACCCCCCGGCCCACCCGGGGGGTCCCCCGCGTGTTGGAGGCGCCCGCGGCCGCGGTGGTGAACATGGCCCCGCCCGGCCGGTCGAGGTTGCCGGTCACCGCGTTGAGCACGTCGACCAGCCACGACGTCAACGTCCCGTACAGGGCGGTGGTGGTGCCGATGCGTCCGTAGACGCAGGCGGTGGGGGCGGCGGCCAGGTCACGGGCCAGCGTGCGGATCGTCTCCGCGTCGACGCCAGTCACGTCCTCCACGGCCTCGGGGGTGAAGTGCCCTGCCGCGGCCAGCACCTCGTCCAGACCGGCCAGGTACTCGCCCGCCGGGCCCGGGTCGACCAGGTCCTCGGCCGCCAGCACGTTGACCATCGCCATCAGCAGGAACGGGTCGGCGCCCGGCCGCACCGCGACGTGCCGGCTGGCCACCGCCGCGGTCTTCGTCCGGCGAGGGTCGACGACCACGAGCGTCCCGCCCCGGGCGATGAGCGCCTCCAGCCGCCCGGGCCAGTCGGGCGCGGTGGCCAGGCTGCCGTTCGACTCGTAGGGGTTCGCACCCAGCATCAGCAGGAAGTCGGTGCGGTCGACATCGGGCACGGGCACGGTGAGGCCCCCGCCGAACATGAGGGCCGAGGAGATCTCCTTGGGTCGCTGGTCGACCGTGCTCGCCGAGAACACGTTGGTCGTGCCCAGCGCCCGGATGAGCGGGCGCAGGTAGAGCAGGCCGGCCAGCGAGTGGGCGTTGGGGTTGCCGATGTAGACGGCGGCGGCGTCGCGGCCCTGCGCCTCCAGGATGGGCAGCAGCCGCGACTCGACCTCGGCGAACGCCTCGTCCCAGCCGACCTCCACGAAGGCGCCGTCCCGCTTCACCAGCGGGCGGCGCAGCCAGTCGGGGTCCTCGTGCAGCTGCTTCAGCGTCGAGCCCTTGGGGCAGATGAAGCCGTGGCTGAACACGTCCTCGCGGTCGCCCCGGATGCGGGTCACCCGCTCGCCGCCGTCGGTCGCGGCCAGGCCGATCTCCAACCCGCATCCCGCCTCACACAGCGGGCAGGTGCGGAACGCGGTGCGGGTGGTGGCAGTCATGGGTTCCATGGTGCCACCCACAACGGCGGAAGGCCCCTACGTGTGAGGTAACGGTCTAACGTCGCACCCGTGGGCGGGGACGACCAAGGGCCCTTGACCGTGTCCCGGCCCCGTCTCGACGAGCGGTTGGCGGGCGCCACGCAGCGGCGGCTCACCTGCCTGGTGGCGGGCGCGGGGTACGGCAAGACGACGCTGCTCACGCAGTGGGCGGGCACCAGCGCGTCCGCCTGGCGCGGGCTGAACGCCGGTGACCGCACCCTGGGCGTGATCGTGCGGGCGGTGACCGACGCGCTGCGGGCCCGGGTCCCCGGGTTGCCCGCCGACCTGGTGGCCGCGGTGTCCGGGCCGCGGGGCCCCGACACCGGCACCGACGAGGGCGGCCGGGCCCAGGCCTACGCCGGGCGGATCTGCGAGGCGCTGGCCGAGCGGCAGGCGCGGGACCTGGTGCTGGTGCTGGACGACACCGAGGCCATCGACGGCGCCCCCGAGGCCGTCGCCTTCGTGGCCGCCCTGTGCCGGCAGGCACCGGCCACGCTGCACATCGTGCTGTCCTCCCGCCGGGACCCGCCGTTCCCCGTCGCCCGGCTGCGGGGCCAGGGGCAGGTCCTCGACCTGGCGGCCGCCGACCTCGCCTTCACGGCCGATGAGACCGCGGCCGTGGTCAGGGCCGCCGGCGCCGACCCCGGCCTGTCCGCCGAGCTGCACGAGCTGACGGCCGGGTGGCCCGCCGCCGTGCGGCTGGCCGCCGAGGCCCTGGCTCGCGACCCCGCGGGCCGCCCGGCCGCCACCATGGCCCGCCTGCGGCGGCCGGGCGGGCTGCTCCACGACTACCTGGCGGCCGAGGTGATCGACGCGGAGGCTCCGGAGACGCGGGACCTCCTGGCCCGGCTGGCGGTGCTGGACCGGTTCACGCCCGACCTGGTCGACGCGCTGGAGCCCGCGGGGGCGGGCGCCGCGCTGGCGGGCCTGGTGCGCCGGGGCCTCGTCGTGGACACGCCCGGCCCGGGCCGGTCGTGGCTGGCCCTCAACGCCCTGGTCCGAGAGGTGGCCGGCTCGCCCGACCCGGAGGTCCGGGCGGCGACGCTGGCGGCCGCCGCCCGCTGGTTCGAGGACGACGGCCAGCCGGCCGAGGCCCTGCGCTGCCTGCAGTCGCCCGGGTCGCCCGCGGCCGTCACCCGGGTGCTCACGGCGTGGGGCCCGGAGCTCCTCCAGCACGGCGAGACCGGGGTGGTCCTCGACGCGGTGGCCGGGCTCGGCGCGGAGCGACCCCTGGCCGTCCACCGTCTCGAGGGCGACGCCCGCCAGCTGTCGGGCGACTGGGACGGAGCGCTGGCCTGCTACGACCGGGCGGCGGCCGGCGACGGGCCGCTGGACCCGGGCCTGGCGTGGCGCATGGGACTCATCCACCACCTGCGGGGCGACCTGGCGACCGCCCTCGCCATCTACGACCGGGGCGACCGGGAGGCCGCGGGCGCGGAGGCGGCCGACGCCGCACTGCTGGTGTCCTGGACCGCCACCGCCCACTGGCTGCGGGGCGACGGCGAGCGCTGCCGCGCCCTGGCCGACGAGGCCATGACCCGGGCCCGGGCCAGCCGCGACGACCGCGCGCTGGCCGCCGCCCACACGGTGCAGGCGCTGGTGGCCGCGCTCGACGGCGACCGGCTGGCCAACGACGGCCACTACCTCCGGGCGCTGGACCACGCCGAGCGGGCCGGCGACCTGCTCCAGGTCGTGCGCATCCGGCTCAACCGCGGGTCGCGGCTCAACGAGGAGGGTTTCTACGCCGAGGCCATCGTCGAGCTCGACCTCGCCATCGGCCTGGCCGACCTCGGCGGCTACGCGGCGCTCCGGGCCATCGCCCTGTCCAACCGGGGTGAGGCCCACGCCCGGCTGGGCCGGTTCGAGCTGGCCGTGGACGACCTCGACCGGGCCACCGCGGTGTTCCAGCGGCTGGGGTCGATGATGGTGGCCTACCCGCTCGGGGAGGCGGGTCAGGTCCACGCCGCCCGGGGCCGCACCGCCCTGGCGCGGGCCGCGTTCACCGAGGCGGCGGAGGTGTCCCGCACGTCGGGCGACGTGCAGGGGCTGGTGCCGGCGCTGGCCGGCCTGGCCCGGCTGCTGGCCGAGGAGGACACGGCGGCGGCCCGGGCGTGCGCCGACGAGGCGGTGGCCGTGGGGCCGGTGCTGGGCCACGTCGACGCCCTGCTGGCCCAGGCGTGGTGCGCCCTGGCGGCGGGAGACCACGACGAGGCCGCGTCGATCGCTGAGCGGGCGGCGGCGGTGGGGCGCGAGCGCCGGGACCGGGCGGCGCTGGCCGAGGTGGCCGAGGTGCGGGCGGCGGTGCTGGCCCGCGGCGACGCCCCCGGGTCCGGCGACGCCGCCGCCCGGGCGCTGGACGAGGCGCTGGCCCTGTGGGACGAGCTGGGCAGCCCGCTCGGCCAGGGCCGGGTGCTGCTGGCGAAGGCGGAGCTGGGCGGCCCCGGCGCGGCAGGCCTGGCCCGGGAGGCCGAGGCGCGGCTGCGCCCGCTCGGCGCCCGGCGGCTGGCGGAGCGGGCCGCGCGGCTGTCCGAGGTGGCACCGGCCGGGCCCCTCGCGCCGCCGGCGCTGGCCATCCACTGCCTCGGCGGGTTCGCCGTGCTGCGGTCCGGGGAGCCCGTGGGCGTCGGCGAGTGGAACTCGCGCAAGGCCCGGGACCTGGTCAAGATCCTCATCTCACGGGAGGGCCGGCCGGTCCACCGCTCGGTGCTGGTCGAGGCGCTCTGGCCCGACGAGGACCCGGCCCGCACCGGCAGCCGGCTGTCGGTCACGCTGAGCACGGCCCGGGCGGTGCTCGACCCGGGCAAGGCCCACCCGCCCGGCTGGTTCCTGGCCGCCGAGGGCGACGCCGTGTGGATCGACGTCGACCACGTCGACGTGGACGTGCTGCGCTTCGGTGCCCTGGCGGCCGCGGCCGAGGCCGAGCGCAAGGGCGGCCCCACCGCTGCCTCCCAGGAGGCGCTGGCCGCGGCCGAAGTCGCCTACGTGGGCGACGCGTTCGCCGAGGACCCCTACGAGGACTGGTCGGTGTCGCTGCGGGAGCGGGCCCGGGCCGCCTACATCTGGGTGGCCCGCACGCTGGCCGGCGACACGGCCGCCGCGGGGGACACCGCCGCCGCCGTGCGCTGCTACCTGCGGGTCCTGGAGCAGGACGCCTACGACGAGCACGCGCACCTCGGCCTGGTGGCCACCCAGCTGGCCGCCGGGCAGCAGGGTGAGGCCCGCCGGTCGTACCGCGCCTACGGACTGCGCATGGAGGAGATCGGCGTGGAGGCCAGCCCCTTCCCCGGCTGACGCATTCCGGCGTTCGTGAACCCGAAGGTGGCCCGAAGGTGGCCCGAAGGGGGTCTGGCATGGTGCGGGCATGGAGACGTTCGTGGTGCGCGCGTGGCGGCCGGCGGCCGACGAGCCGTCGCCCCACCATGAGGGCGGCTCCCTGCGGGCCGACGGCTCCCTGCGGGGTGTCGTCGAGCACGTGGCGACGGGCGCCAGCATCGCCTTCCGCGACGCGGACCAGCTCGTCGCCTTCCTCATCGGCGGTGAGGAGTCAGCCGGGCGGGCGGCCGGCTGACAGACCGGCGCCCGGCGGGACGCGCCGGTCGGGCGGGAGTGCAGGGCCGCAGGCCGCTGTGTGCGGTGGGCGGGCCGGTGGCCTGGCGGGGCACTCCGGCCGACAGAGACGGGGGGCGGGGTGAGCACTCACCTCGCCCCCCGGACTCGCGTCCGGGTTCAGCCCGCCAGGGCCCGCTTGAGCGCGTCGAGCACCGGCACGGGGCCGGGATCGATGCCCTCCTGTGCCGCCATGTGCAGCGACACCATGTCGCCGACCAGCGTGAGGTCGAACAGCTGGGCGAGGGCGCCCTCGCCCAGGGCCCGCACCTCGATGACGTCGTGGGTGACCTCGGCCATCAGCTCGCGCACCAGGTCGAAGCGCCGTGCCTCCTGCGGGTGCTCCTCGTCGTGGCGGAGCTCGACCAGCGTGAACACCTGCCGGGTCACGTCGCCGTGCTGGCCCCACCCGACGATCTCGTTGTGGCACAGCTCGGGGACGGCGGCGGCGAAGGCCGGCGCCTTGGCGTTCTCGTTGACCTGGGTCTTCCACCGGCTGGCGGCCACCGAGCCGAGTGGCCCGGCCCCGAAGACCAGCGGGATCGTACGCCCGACCGACCGGGCGATCGCCTGCGCCGAGTCACCGGCCAGCAGGGCGTCGCGGCGGATCTCCAGCTGGTTCACGGCGGCGGCCACCCACGACGCCGCCCCCGGGAACAGGCCGACCTCCTCCATCACCATCAGCAGTGGGACGGCCAGCGCCCCCAGCGCGGCCCGGGGCTGCGGTATCGAGTCCGGCACCCGGATCAGCGGTGCCTGCCAGCCGCCGGCCTGCTCGGCCAGCGCGCCCCCGGACGTCACCACCACCATGCGGGCGCCCGCGGCCGCGGCGGCCTGGGCGGCCTCGAGCGTCTCCTCGGTGTCGCCCGAGAACGACACGGCGAAGCACAGCGTGCCCGGGCCCACGAACGACGGCGGGCCGTAGCCCTTGGCCACCACCAGCGGCACCGGCACGAACGGGCCGCCGACCGCGGCCAGCACGTCGCCGGCCGCGCCGCTGCCCCCCATGCCGAGGACCACCACGTTGTCGACCTCGGCCGCCGTGGGCAGCCCGCCGATGCCGGTGGACGCCTTGGCCGCCTCGGCCACCTGCTCGGGGAACCGGGCGGCCAGCCCGAACATGTCCTGGCTGTCGAGCACGTCGCTCGCGCCGGTCACGTCAACCATCGAAGGTCGGGGTGATGCCCTGTGCCTCGGCCTTCGCCAGCAGGCGGTCGTGCTCGGCGTCGTCCACCGTCTCCGCCTCGTCGATCAGCATGATCGGGATGTCCTCGCGGATGGCGTAGCGCCGCTTCAGGCGCGGGTTGTACAGCGCGTCCTCGTCCTCGAAGTAGAGCAGCGGGCCCTTGTCCTCGGGGCAGGCGAGGATCTCGAGGAGCTGGGTGTCGAGTGCCATGACGTCAACCTTTGCAGCTAGCCGATGAGGGCGCGCACCTCGGCCACGTGCTCGTCGCACGCGGCCCGGGTGGGCGCCTCGAGGTTGAGCCGCAGCAGCGGCTCGGTGTTGGACGGACGGAGGTTGAACCACCAGTCGCCGTTGTCGACGGTGAGCCCGTCGACGCGGTCCTGCGTGGCGTCGGGGTAGGCGGCCGCCACCCGCTCGATCACCGCGGCGGCGTCGTCGACCGCGGTGTTGATCTCGCCGGAGGCGGCGTAGCGGTCGAACGGCTTGCGCAGCGTGGACAGCGCCACGCCCGCCTTGGAGATCTGCTCGAGGATCAGCAGCGCCGCGATGGAGCCGGAGTCGGCCCGGAAGTTGTCGCGGAAGTAGTAGTGGGCCGAGTGCTCGCCGCCGAACGCGGCGCCGGTCTCGGCCATCACCGCCTTGATGAACGAGTGGCCGACCCGGGTGCGGACCGGGACGCCGCCGTTCTCACGGATCACCTCGGGCACCGCGTGGGAGCAGATGAGGTTGTAGAGGATCGTGGCCCCCGGCTCGCGCTCGAGGACGCCCTTGGCCACGATGGCCGTGGTCGTCGAGCCCGACAGCGGCTCGCCCTCGTCGTCCACCAGGAACACCCGGTCGGCGTCGCCGTCGAAGGCCAGCCCCACGTCCGCGCCGGTGGCACGCACCCGCGCCTGGAGGTCCCGCAGGTTCTCCGGCTGGATGGGGTCGGCCGGGTGGTTGGGGAACGTGCCGTCCAGCTCGCCGTACATGACCTCCAGGTCGAACGGCAGCGTGTCGAACACCCGGGGCACCACCAGGCCGCCCATGCCGTTGGCGGTGTCGGCCACGACCTTCAGCGGGGCCAGCGCCGCGGCGTCGACGAAGCCCCGGACGTGGTCGGCGAACGCGCCCAGCAGGTCCGCCGTCTCCAGCCGGCCGGGCGGGGCGGGCGGATCGTCGACCCCGACCGACGCCATCCGGGCGATGTCGGCCAGGCCCGTGTCCTCGCCGATCGGGCGGGCACCCGCCAGGCACATCTTGATGCCGTTGTAGTGGGCCGGGTTGTGGGAGGCGGTGAACATGGCGGCCGGGGCGTCGAGGCGGCCGGCCGCGAAGTAGACGAGGTCGGTGGAGGCCAGGCCGAGGTCGACCACGTCGAGCCCCTGGCGCTGGACCCCCGCGGCGAAGGCCGAGGCCAGCTCGACCCCGCTCGGCCGCATGTCCCGCGCCACCAGCACCCGCTCCGCGCCCCCGTTGCCGAGGACGAAGCGGGCGAAGGCGGCGCCGATCCGCTCGCACAGCGCCGCGTCGAGCTGGTCGGGGACGGTGCCCCGGACGTCGTACGCCTTGAAGATCGCACCGAGGGAAGCGAGGTCCGCCATGGGACGTCCAACCTAACGCGTCGCGCCCTCGGCCCCTGGAACCGCCGGCGACCCCGCCGGGAGCACCGGCGGGAGGTCGTCGCCGGCCTCGTAGGCGCCCTCGGCCGACCAGTGGCGGATGCGGAACAGGTCGGCCGCCTGGCGCAGCGCGTCCCGGGCGGCGTGCACGGTGGAGCGGGCCGAGTTGGTGACGTCGACCGGCACCTCGACCAGGGAGAGGTGGTGGCGCTCCACCAGGTGGAGCACCTCGACGTCGAAGGCGAACCCGTCGACCCGGCACCGGGCGAACACGAACCGGGCCACGTCGGAGCGGAACCCCTTGAGCCCGCTCTGGGTGTCCCGGTAGCTGCCCAGGAGCACGGCGTAGCCGAGCCAGTTGATGGCCCGGCTCCCCCACCGGCGCAGCCGGGACGGGGCGACGAGCGTGCGGGTGTCCGGGTGGCGGCGATCGCCGATGGCCACGTCCCAACCGCCCTCCACGGCCTCCAGCACCCGGAGGACCTGCTCGGGGCCGTAGGCCAGGTCGGCGTCGGTGAAGGCCACGGTCCGGCCCCGGGCGGCCAGCATCCCGGACCGCACCGCCGCGCCCTTGCCGCGGTTCACCGGCTGCACCACCACCTGGTCCGCCCCGGCGGCCAGGGCGGCGTCCGCGGTGGCGTCGGCCGAGCCGTCGTCCACCACCACCACCTCCAGGCCCCCGCCGGCCGCCACGGGGGCCAGGCCGTCCCGCAGGCGCCGGATGGTGGCACCGATGCGGTCGACCTCGTCGTAGGCGGGCACGACCACGCTCAGCCGGACGTCGCCGGGCGGCTCGGGGCGGGCCCAGCGCACCCGGCGCGCCCACGTCATCCCGCCCAGCAGGGCCAACCGGTAGCCGGCCAGGCGGACGGCACCGGCGGCCAGCAGCGCCACCGCCTTGGCCTCGACCAGGGCGGCGGTGGAGGCGAAGCCCGTACCGGCGTAGAGGCCGCGCAGCACCACCACGTCGACGGCGGCGGCCACCGCGGCCACGCCCACGAAGGCGGGCGGGATCTCCACCCAGCGCACGTAGGGGTCGCTGCGGAACGTCACGGACCGGTGGAGCGCGTAGGACAGGACGCTGGCGACGGCGATGGCCGCCAGGTCGGCCAGCACGAGGATCCAGCCGAGCCGCTGGCGGAACACGACCAGCAGGCCGACGTCCACCAACGTCGGCACGAGCGCCACCAGGGCGAACCGGCGCAGGCGACCGGTCACCGGTCGGGGTCGGGCCGCTCCGCCGGGACCGTGTCGCCGGGGGCCGTGTCGCCAGGGGCCGTGTCGTCAGGATCGCCGTCAGGATCGCCGTCAGGATGGCCGCCGTCCCCGCCGGCCATCGAGGCCGGAGCGTCGCCGGAACGGTCGCCGTCATCGGGCGCGTCGTCGCGGTCGGGCGAGGCCGCCACCGCGGCGGCATCGGCGCCGGTTGCGACTGCGCTCGGGGCGTCGTCGCCCGTCTCGGCGGCGTCGTCGCCCGTCTCGGTAGCGGCGTCGCCCGTCTCGGCGGCGGCGTCGCCCGTCTCGGCAGCGGCGTCGCCCGTCTCGGCAGCGTCGTCGCCCGTCTCGGCGGCGTCGTCGCCGGCGGGCTCGTCGGGGACGTCCCGGATCGCGGACTCGACGTGGTCGTCGTAGCCGTCTCGGTCGTAGTCGTCGTCGTAGTCGTCGTGGTCGTCGTAGTCGTCGTCGTAACCGTTGCCGTCGTCGTAGCCGGGGTGGCCCGCGGTCTCGTAGCCCCGGTAGCGATCCCCGGCCGCGGCCGCTGGCCCCTCGGTGCCGGTGAAGCGGGCCAGCGGCCGGCGGGCCAGCAGGACCAGGCCCACCAGCCCGGCGAGCGTGAGGGCGTACGACAGCCACTCCACCCCGGTGCGCCCGTAGGTCAGCTCCACGTGCCTCTCGGTGGGCACGACCACCATCAGGTTGGGGGCCACCCGGTAGGGGCCCTCGGCCCCGGACACCCGCCAGTTGGGGAAGTAGGACGCCTTGACCAGCACCGGGCTGCCGACCTCGTCCACGTCGAAGGAGATCGCGTCGTCGTCCGGGTCGATGTTCGACACCTCGACCGACTCCACCGGGCGGGGCTCGGGCCGCTCGCCCACCTCGACCCGCTGCCACTCGTCGGGGCCGCTCGACGCCAGCGGCACGTCCCACTGGCCCGGATCGGTGAACCACCGGGTGGCGGGCCCGCCGAAGCGCCCGGACTCGTCGTGGGGCTCCTCCACCCAGTCGAGCTGGCTGTCGGTGATGCCCTCCACCACCGCGGGCTCGTTCTCCAGGGTCGTGACCAGCTCGCTGCCGGCCACCTCGAACACCACCCAGGGGCCGGACGCCGCGATCTCGGTCAGGTCCTCGTTGCTGCGGGCCAGGTTGATGGCGTTGTCCGAGGTCGCCATGTAGTACTTCACCCCCAGCATCTGCAGGTGCTGCACGCCCTTGGTGATGTCGAACCCGGCGTAGGGAAGGTCCCGCTGCGCGGCGCTGGGGGCCGTCGACAGCTCGACCTGGGTGAGGAAGTGGAACGGCGTGGTGGCCGACGCCTCGAAGTACAGGCCCTCCATCGAGCCGATGCAGCCGTCGGTCCAGTGGGGCAGGAGCATGAGGGCCATGGGGGTGCCGTAGCGATCGAGCTCCTTCTCGTACTCCCAGAAGGCGCGCCCGCAGCCCTCGTCCCGGCCCACCTGCTCCATGGTGCGGACGATGTCGTGGTACTCGCGGTAGCTGGGCTTGGCTTCGTAGCCGCTGTAGTTCCAGGACGCCCACGAGGTGATGAAGCTGCCCGGTGTGCCCTGCACCTTCCACGGCGAGAACCGGGGCCAGGCGTGACCGTTCTCCAGCTTCTCGCTGAACGGCAGCTGCCCGAGGGGCACGCCCACCAGGACGAGCGTCACCACCAGCGCCAGCACGGCCGCGAACGCGCCGGCGCCCACGGGTTCGGGGCGGTCGATGTCGACCTGGGCCAGCACGAGGCGGACCAGCCCGGCCACGGTGGCCACCACCAGGCCGGCGACGGCCATGTAGGTGACCGGCGCCCACGAGCCGCGGCCGAGGAACTCCCACCACGCGGAGCCGCCGCCGGGGAACGTGGCGGCGACCAGGGCGGTGACCCCGGCCAGGGCCACACCCTCCCACAGGCGGCCGGCCGCGCACAGCAGGCCGCCCACCAGCACCAGGAAGTAGACCAGGTTGACCTGGATGGCCGAGGTCGGCGACGCGTCCGGGAGGTGACCGGCCAGCACCGCCACCGCGGCGGCCAGCACGGCGATGCCACCGAGGACGCCGCCCACCGCGCCCAGGCTGGGGCGGGCGGTGTCCCGTTCCGGGGCCCGGGCGGCGGCCATGACCGTGCGCAGCGTCTCCGACAGCGCCAGGACGGCCAGCAGGATGGCCGTCAGGTAGTAGAAGGGCAGCAGGCGGCCGTTCCACAACCGGCCCTCGGGCGCGACGACGAACACCACGCCGACCACCACGGTCAGGACGCCGAGGAAGATCCCCGCCCGGAGCCGCAGGGCCACGCTCAGGCCCGCGCCCACCAGGGCCAGGGCGAACGCCCACCGCAGGTCGACGTCGGGCGTGGCCCGCGGCAGCAGGTACTTCCAGATGGTCTCGGGCGGGTCGGCGTTGACGTAGGGCAGCTTCTCCCAGCCCATGTCGTTCAGGTACGCCTGCCGCAGGTAGAAGGGCCCGACCCACCACATCGACAGCAGCCCGCCCACCACCAGGGTCGGGGTCAGCCAGCGGACGCTGTCCGACAGCACCCACAGGCCGACCAGGGCCAGCACCGCCCCCAGCGCGGCCGGCGCCAGCGTCACGGTCGTGACCCGGCTGTCGATCACCGGGCCGAGCGCCGCCAGCGTCGCCGCCGGCAGGGCGAGGAGCGCGGCCAGGGCCAGCAGGCCGTAGCCGAGCCCGCCCGGTGACGACGAGCGCCGGAACCGCACCGCCACCGCCACCGCGGTGGCGCCCAGCGCCCAGAAGGCGGGGATCAGGTGGCACAGGCCGGTGGCGGCCAGCGCCACCGCGGCCAGGGCCCGGTAGCGGCCCGTCTCCAGGCCCTTGAACACCAGGCCCAGGTACACGAGGGCCAGGCTGAGCGACATGGAGAAGGCGAACTCGCCGGCCAGGGTCGAGGCGATGTTGCCGCCGTAGATCGTGAAGCCCCGGTAGAAGAGGAACGGCAGCGCGCCCACCGCCAGCACGGCCGGGCTGGGGAAGCGGAGGCCGGCGAGCCGCCCGAAGGCGTAGGCCGCGACGGGCAGCGTGGCGACCCCGCTGACCGACACCAGCTTGAACGCCACCCCGTACGGGAGCCCGACCAGGAGCAGCGCCGCGATCGCCCCCGCGATCGCCAGCCGCCGGGCGGGCGGGCGCAGGGAGCCGAACACGGCGACCGACCCGAGCAGCACCCCGACCGCCGCCGGCACCAGGCCGCCCCAGCCGTGGACGCCGGCGTTGAGCGCGACGATCAGCAGCGACGGGAGCACCATGTAGAACTGGTACGCGGGGAAGCCGGCGTACCAGTCCGGTGACCACCCGGCCACCTGGCCCTGGGGCAGCAGGTGGTCGCGCAGGTAGGCGGGGCCCCACACGTGGGCGCCCATGTCGCCGCCGGCGGGGGTGGTGTCACGGACCAGCAGGTCCGGCTGGAGGTGCCACAGTGCGAAGGCGACGCACGCGCCCACCACCACGATGTCGACGGTGCGCCGGATCCGCCGGCGCCGCGCCGCGGCGTCGCGCCGGGTGCCGTCGTCGGGCTCCGGCGGCCCGGGCCGGCTCGGCGCCGGGGCGACGGCGTACCCGAGCTCGGGCGCGTCGATGCTCACGAGGTCACCTGCACCACGACGGTCACCATGTTGAACACGACATGGGTGGCGATGGCGGGACCCAGTCGCCCCGAGCGCTGCACCAGCAGGGCCAGGATGACGCCGAGCACGACGAGCGCCGGCAGCTGCAGCCACTGGAGGTGGGCCACCCCGAACAGCACGGCCGACAGGCCCACGGCCCAGCGGTCGCCGAACCGGTTCTCGAGCGACCGGAGCACCAGGCCCCGATAGAAGATCTCCTCGAAGATCGGGGCCCCGATGCCCACGATCACCACCAGCAGCGCGATCGAGATCGGGCTGTGGGCCCGGTCGGTGAGCTCGCGGGCCTGCTCCTCGAGGTCGTCGTTGGTCAGATCGGAGATCCAGAACAGCGGCAGGTACAGCAGGTAGGTCAGCAGGTGCGCGCCGAGGCCGGCGCCCACCCCGGCCCCGATGTCCTCCCACCGGGCCCGGAGGCCGAAGTCCGCCACGATGCCGTTGCCCTTGAGCCGGGCCACCACCCAGGGCACGCCGCCGAGCCCGGCCCACAGGCCGGTCTGGGCCAGGGCGACCCAGCCCAGCGGCATGTCGTCGACCGAGTCGGCGTCGTAGCCGCTGAGGGCGAGCACCACCGACAGCATGATGACCCCGCCGACCTGGGCGATGAGCCACCCCACGGCCGCGTCGCCCAGGCCCCACCGGACCGGTGCCCGCTCGGCGGGCGCGGTCAACGTCTGGTCGGGCTCGGACACCGCACCAGGGTAGGCGGCGGCCGGCGCGCCAGGCTCATGCGGGTCAGGACGCCAGCGCATCCCCGAAGGCCGCCGCGTCCCGGCGGTCGACCAGGCGCCACCCCTGAGGGACGGTGAGGGCGTCGGCGTGCGCGGCGCACAGGTCGTAGGACATCGGGTGGGCCTCGCCGGCGAGGGCGTCGAGCCAGGTCGTGCGTGCCTGGTAGTCGTACACGAACGTCGCCGCGGCGGGATGCCCGCACGCGGGGCGGGCGCAGGCACGGTTCATGGCGCCACAAGGTATCCAGTGCGCACCGACCCACGCGACGTGAAGGCGCCGGCCGGGGCAGAAAGGCTTTGTAGCAGTTACCGGTCCAACCGCCCGTATCCTGTGATCCATGAGTCAGCCACCGCCCCCGCCGCCGCCGCCCCCCTCGCCGGGGCGCAACTCGCGCGGCTCGGGCATCGGCGGCAACGGCGGCCAGCAGATGCCCCGCTGGCTCATCTGGGTGCTGGCCGGGGCCCTGGTGGCGATCTTCGTGCTGCCCAGCTTCGTGACCCGTGACGACCGCACCGAGATCGCCTACTCCGACCTGCGGTCGCGGGTGGCCGAGGACGAGGTCGAGGAGATCACGTGGTCCAACGACGGCGGGTCGATCACCGGCAAGCTGTCCGACGGCACCGAGTTCTCGTCCAACGGGCCCAACGAGCCCCCGGAGGAGGACCTGGCGCTGTTCCGCGAGCACGAGGTCAACGTCGAGTTCTCCAACCCGCAGCCCTCGATCCTCGACGCGCTGCTGCCGCTGCTCATCCCCATCGCCCTCTTCATCGGCATCTTCTGGCTGCTGCAGCGCCGGGCCCAGAGCCAGATGGGCGGGATCATGTCCATCGGGCGCAGCCGGGCCAAGACCTACTCGACCGAGCGGCCGGGCACGACGTTCGCCGACGTGGCCGGCTACGAGGGCGTCAAGCAGGAGATCACCGAGGTCGTCGACTTCCTGAAGCACCCCGAGCGCTTCGCCGAGATCGGCGCCCGCATCCCCAAGGGCGTGCTGCTGGTGGGCCCGCCGGGCACCGGCAAGACGCTCATCGCCCGGGCCGTGGCCGGCGAGGCGGGCGTCCCCTTCCTGTCGGTCACCGGCTCCGACTTCATGGAGATGTTCGTGGGCGTCGGCGCCAGCCGGGTCCGCGACCTGTTCCAGAACGCCCGCAAGCTGGGCCGGGCCATCATCTTCGTCGACGAGATCGACTCGATCGGCCGCAAGCGGGGCGCGGGGCTCGGCGGCGGGCACGACGAGCGGGAGCAGACCCTCAACCAGATGCTGTCCGAGATGGACGGCTTCGAGGCCACCGAGGGCATCGTGATGATGGCGGCCACCAACCGGCCCGACATCCTCGACTCCGCCCTGCTGCGCCCGGGCCGCTTCGACCGCCAGGTGGTGGTCCCGCTGCCCGAGGTGGACGAGCGCCGGGCCATCCTGGCGGTCCACTGCAAGTCCAAGCGGCTGTCCGCCGACGTCGACCTCGACGTCGTGGCCCGTGGCACGCCCGGCATGAGCGGCGCCGACCTGGCCAACCTCGTCAACGAGGCCGCCCTGTTCGCCGTGCGGGCCGGCCACGACGAGATCCGCAACGCCGACTTCGAGCAGGCCCGCGACCGGGTGCTGATGGGCCAGCGCCGTGAGTCGATGGCGCTGTCCGAGGCCGAGAAGGAGGTCATCGCCTACCACGAGGCCGGCCACGCCGTGTGCGCGGCGGTGCTGCCCCAGGCCGACCCCGTCCACAAGGTGACGATCCTGCCCATCGGCATGGCGCTCGGCGTGACCCAGCAGCTGCCGGTCGACGAGCGCCACATCTACCGGCAGGACTACATCGAGGACAGCCTGGTCGTGCGCATGGGCGGCCGCTGCGCCGAAGAGCTGGTGTTCGGCGTCATCTCCACGGGCGCCAACAACGACCTGGTGGGCTCGACCGAGCTGGCCCGCAAGATGGTCAGCGAGTGGGGCATGTCGTCCCGCGTCGGGCCGATGGCCTGGGGGTCGAACGGCCAGGTGTTCCTGGGCGAGGACCTGATCCACACCCGCGACTACTCCGACGAGACGGCCCGCGTCATCGACGAGGAGGTCGAGCGGATCCTGCGCGAGCAGGAGGACCGGTGCCGGGTGACGCTGCGCGAGCACCGCAACGGGCTCGACCTGGTCGCCCGGGCCCTGCTCGAGCACGAGACGATCGACGGCTCCGAGGTCACCCGCCTCATCGCCCTGGGCGAGGGCCGCCCCGCCGGCAACGGCGACTCGCCCGGGCCGCGGGACGCCCCCGCCAGCGAGCGCTCGGGCATCGACATCGGGCCCGGTGTGGGGCCGGACGCCCCGGTCCACCCGGTGCCGGCGCCCCCCGCCCCCCCGACCTGACTCCGAGCTCGGCGGGCGGCGATACCCGCCGCGCCGCGCTCAGGCGCCGTGGTCGCAGCCGCCGGCCGGCAGGGTGCCCGGCTCGCGTAGCTCGGCCACCGTCGCCCACAGGTCCGTGGCGGTGACCGGCCCGAGGAAGGTGGCCCGGACCTCGCCGGCCGCATCGGCCACCACCACCGCGGGCACGGCCGTGATGCGGTAGCGCTCGTGGAGCGCCCTCGTCGCTCCCACCTCCAGCTCCTGGACGGCCACGGCGTCGCCCTCCAGGTGGCGGGCCTTGTCCCACACCGCCCCGCACGTCGAGCACGTCGCGGAGGTGAACACGGCCACCAGCCACGGGGCCCCCGGGTGGTCGAAGTCGGCCCGGTCCAGGTGGTGGGGCAGCACGTGGGACACGTTGGTCGGGACCGGCGGGCGGCGGCGCCGCTCGATCACGACGGCGGCGGCCACGGCCACGGCCACCAGCACGGCGACGAGCGCGAGGCGTTCCACCCCCCGATGGTCGCGCCCGGCCGGGCGCAGCTACAACGGCGCCGCCACGTCCAGAAGCGGCAGGCCCGCGCCCTGGGCCTGGCGCAGGCCGTCTTCGCGCCGCACGGTCCGCTCGACGACCACGGGCGCTCCGGCCCGCACCACCACCCCGGCGGCCGCCGCCAGGTCGGGGTCGAGCGGGACCTCCACCCGGCCGCCCGGTGGCACCCGTGCCACCGACGACCCGGTCGACCCCGCCGCGGCGGTCACGGCCTCGACCTCGACGCGCACCGACCGGTCGGGGTCGGGGTTGAACACCGCGAAGCTGGTCACGCCGCCGTCGCCCAGGGCCAGGGTGGGGAACACCCACTCCTCGGCCCCGTAGCGGGACCCGGTCGAGGCCGTGACCTCGCCGGGCACGGCCCCGGAGCGGCGGGGCGGCCCGGTGTCGACGGTGACGCGTTCGGCCACCACCCCGGTGCCGTTGGTGGACCGGACCACGCTGGCGTGGGGCTGCCCGGCCACCACGCGGGGCTGGGCGCCGTAGTCGACGACCTCGTAGCCACCGGGCCCCACCGTCAGTCGGAAGGGCGGCGGCGGCGGGCCGGCCTCCTCGCCGGGCCCGGAGGTCGGGCGCAGCTCGACCGTGACCCGGGCCCGTTCCTCACCGGGGTTGTAGACCACGATGCGCTCGGTGGCGGCCGGGCCCTCGTCGTCGTCCTCGTCCGCCTCGTCGTCCTCGGTCGTCGTGGTGGTCGGGGCGGCGCCCTCGCCGCCGGGCGCCGCGGACGGGTCGGAGCTGGCCGCGGACGCCACCCCGTCGGCGAACACCCACATGCCGGCCGCCTCCGGTGCCCCGAGCCCCAGCGTCAGGCCCTCGCGGCCGAGGCTGCCGTCGAACTGCTCGACCCGCTCGACCACGACCCGGCCGCTGCGGGCCCGGAACGTGGCCGCCACCTGCTCGCTGCGGGTCACGTCGTCGCCGAGGTCGACGCCCACCACGCTGCGGGCCGGGATCGGGAAGCCCTGCAGCCGCACCGGCTCGCGGGGCCCGTCCTCGGTCGTGAAGGTGGCGTCGACCGTGGCCGGGCTGGGGAACGGGTTGAACAGCACGACCAGCTCGCGGGCGTCGCGGGTGGTGCTCCCCCAGGCGAAGTGCCAGGTGGGGGCGGCGGAGCCGGCGCACGGGGCCACGTCGGAGCCGTAGGGCCCGCTGACCCGGTGCTCGACCGCGACCCCCGGTCCGGTCGCCTCCACCACCGCGGCCGCCAGCGGGGCCGCCACGACGTCGCCGAGGCGGACCTCGACCCGGCTGCGGGCCGGCAGCTCGACCTCCCGGCTGACCGGACCGGGCTGGGGGGCGGCGGGCGCGCCGGGCCGGCGCACGTCGCCGGGGACCACCCCCAGGGTCGCCGTGACCGGGGCGTCGCCGCCGTTGGCCATCACCACGGTGTGGTCGGCGGCGCCGTCGGGGACCGCGGTCCCCGCGGCGCAGTACCAGGTGGACGACCCGCTGGCCGCCGGCGGGACCGCGGGCATCAGGGCACCGGCGTGGGCCGTGGCCAGGGACGCGGGCCCGGCAGCGGGCTCGCCGTCGGCCGGGCCCAGCACGATCGCGCCCGTCACGGCCGCCACCGCGGCGAGGGCCACGGCCCGGACCACCAGCGTGCGGCGGTCCCGGGGCTCGACCACCGGCCGGTGCGGGGAGCCGCGGTGATGGGCGGGCCGGTGACCGGCGTCCCCGCCCGGGGCGCCGGCGTGCCCGTTGCCGTTGCCGTTGCCGGCGGTCACAGGCCCGCCCCCACGGCCTGCTGCTCCCGGTCGGGTGGGGCGGGGGTGTCGCCGGGTGCCGCGGGCCCGCCGGCCCGCCCGGGCCGCCGGGCCCGCGGTGCGGCCCCGGCCGGCGCGAAGCGGAGCCGCAGGGCCACCGCCGCCGCGCCCAGCCACAGCACCACCTGGGCGACCACCACGTCCCGGGCCCCGCCGGCGGCCGCCGGGGCGGCCCGGGACGCAGCCGCGGCGTCGAAGGCCGCGTTGCGGTAGAGGACGAGGTCAGGGTCGACCCGGACCCGCTCCAGGTCGAGCTGGGTGGCGAGGGCGCCGGTGAGGTCGGCCGTGGCCGGGGCGGGCGGCGTGTCGTCCCCGGGGGCCAGGGTGGCCGGGACCGCCACGTACGCCACCCCGAACGGGGCCAGCCGCTCGCCGAGCCGGGTGGTGCGGCCCGCGAGCGCGGCGTCGAGAGCCTCCCGCAGCCCGGCGGCCCGCTCGTCGCCGGTCGCCGGCCAGCGGTCGGCGACCGTGGGCACCGCGCCGACCGACGTCGTGTAGGACAGGCCGTCCCCCAGGTCCCAGCCCTCGCCGCCGGGGACGAGCGCGGGATCGCCTGCCCACAGCACGCGGGACGAGGCCTCGGCGGCCTCGGCGTCCACGAAGCGCAGGAGCGCCGCGTAGCTGGTGGTGGGCGCCCCCCACCAGCCCGCGAGCGCGGCCCGCCCGAGCGATGCGGTCGACCCCACCAGCGCCACCACACCCAGGGCCACCACCAGGCGGCGCAGGCCGAACCGCCACGACCGCCCCCGGACGTCGGCCGCCACGGCGGCCGCCCCCAGCGAGGCGGCCAGGGCCAGGCCCGCAGCCGCCGGGGCCAGCAGGACACCCGGGTCGGGCACGGCGGCGCCGAGGTGACCCTGCTCCGCCGCCCAGGCGGCGGCCCCGCCCACCAGCGCCAGCGTCCAGGCCCGCACGGCCCACCCGAGGCGCCAGGCCCGGCCCACCAGCAGCGGGACCAGCGCGGCGCCGGCCAGCGCGAACGCCGCGGGGCCCAGCGACGCGTCGCCGGTACGGAGGCCGGCCACGTCCCGCGCGCTCAGGCCCGTGACCCGCCCCGAGGCACCCAGCCACGCCTCGAACGCCTCCCGGGACCCGAGGACGTCCAGCGTGGTGGGAAGCAGCAGGAGCGCGGCGACGGCGGTACCGCCCACGGCCGCGACGACCAGCGGCACGACCCCGCGCCCCTGCAGGCCCGCCAGCGTGCCGAGCGCCAGCGCCACCCCCATGCCCAGCAGCAGGACCGGCGCCTGGGGCACCAGCAGGCCGGCCAGCGCCGTCACCGCCCCGGCGGCCACCGCCTGCTGCGCCAGGCGGCCCGGCCGGGCGCCGCGGCCCCCGGCGGGGCCGAACGGGGCCCGGCCCGAGGCCACGGCCAGCCGGCGCAGCATCCAGGGGGCGGCGGCGTAGGCGCCGAGCGCCGTCCACCGCCCGGCGGCCAGGGCGTCGTAGGGCAGCGGCACGGCGGCGTAGGCGACCGCGCCCGCCACCTGGGCCCACTTCGAGCCGAGCCGGTCCGCAAGGCGGTGTGCCCCCACGACGCCGAGCGGGACCAGTCCCACGGTCAGCAAAGTGCGGGCCAGCGCCTCCTGGCCGCCCGTCAGCACCCGCAGGAGGCCGGCGACCCCCGCCAGGCCGGGCGGCCAGGCGCCGGTGCCGCCGAACGCGGCCGGCCGGGCCCCCGCGGCCCAGGCCCCCAGCCCGTCCCCGCCGAGCGGGACCATCTCCCCCACCACCGGGACGTAGCGGGTGACCAGGTGGCGGCCGCCGAAGGCCAGCACCCCGGCCAGCACCGCCGCCACCGCCACGGTGGCCGGCGACCAGGCGGCGGGGTCCACGTCCATGTGCCCCCGCTCGGGCACCGCCGCCACCCGGGCGCCCGGGCCCCGGCGCCCGCCGGCCAGCAGGCCGTCGCCCTCCGCCCGCCGCCGCCGGACCCGCGGCCCGACCAGCCCCCGCACCATGTAGCGGCGCACGTCGTGGTCCCGCGCCCGGCGGAAGGACGCCACCGCCCGGCGGGCGTCGCGCAGCGACCCGAGCCGGGCCACGTTCCAGGGCCAGGCGCCCGCCACCGCCCGGGCCCGGCCCGCCTGCCCCGTCACCAGCGCCCCCAGCGCCTGCAGGACGCTGAGCGCCAGCGCCTGGGGGACGATCGTCACCAGGCTCGACGCCCGGTAGCTGGTCAGAAGCACGCGGAGCCGGTGGCGCGCGCCGCGGGCGGCGGCGTCCTCCGCCTCGGGCCGGGAGGCGAACGCCTCGGCGTGGCGGACCCGGGCCCCGGAGGTCACCAGCACCCGCCCGCCCGCCACCCGGATGCGCCAGCACAGGCTCAGGTCGTCGCCCAGGAAGTCGATGGCCTCGTCGAACCCGCCGACCTCGGCGAAGGCGGTCGCCCGCACCAGCGTGCAGGCCCCCGGCACCGCGAACACGTCCCGCAGGCCGTCGTGCTGGCCCTGGTCCAGCTCGCGGCGCTCCACGAA
>DASSUD010000484.1:0-2716 GCA_035707385.1 Acidimicrobiales bacterium | reverse complement strand
TCCAGGTGGCCGACGACGCCACCCAGACCGGGCTCACCGACAACTCGATCAACGACAGCTTCGACGTCGAGGACAGCTTCAACGCCGACCTCGACTACACCGACAACTCGGTGAACGACAGCTTCGACATCGAGGACAGCTTCGATCCCGACCAGTCCACCACCACCCAGGACAACGACGGCATCGACGTGCTGTAGCGAGCCGCAGGCAGCGGGGTCCCCGTCCGGAACCGGCGCAGATCTGCGTTAGCGTTGCGAGGCACAAGGAGTTGCGCAGATGGCGGGGAACCCCAATGCCGGCGACCGTTCGGCGACCGTGCAGCAGGCATTGTCCGTGGTGGATCTCGGGCGGCAGGCGACCAAGGCGTACGCGCGCCCGGACCTGTCGGCCCGGCTGGGCGCCACGCACAAGCGCCTCTCCGACCCGGCCTTCCACGTGTTCGTCATCGGTGAGTTCAAGCAGGGCAAGTCGTCCCTGGTGAACGCCCTGCTGAACGCACCGGTGTGCCCGGTGGACGACGACATCGCCACCGCGGTGCCCACCGCGATCCGCTACGGCGACCCGCCGGCGGCCGCGGTCCTCTTCGACCCGGGCGGCGACCCCTCCGACCCGGACCGGGAGCCGATCCGGGAGGAGATCCCGATCGACCAGGTGGCCCACCACGTCACCGAGGCGTCCGATCCGTCGGGCGAGCGCCGGGTCAGCTCGGTCGACGTGTCGCTGCCCCGCAAGCTGCTCACCGACGGCCTCGTCATCGTCGACACCCCGGCGTCGGCGGCCTGGGCTCGGCCCACAGCGCGGCGACCATCGGGGCCCTGCCCATGGCGGACGCGGTGGTGTTCGTGTCCGACGCCAGCCAGGAGTTCACGGGCCCCGAGCTGGAGTTCCTCCAGACCGCCCGGCGCATGTGCCCCAACGTGGTGTGCGTGCTGACCAAGATCGACTTCTACCCGGCGTGGCGCAAGATCCGCGACCTCGACGTCGAGCACCTGCGCAAGGCGGGCATCGAGGCGGAGCTGCTGTGCGTGTCGTCGTCCCTGCGGGTCCACGCCCTGCGGACCAACGACCGCGAGCTCAACCGTGAGTCCGGGTTCCCCGCCCTGGCCGGCTACCTGCAGAACAAGATCGCGGCCAACGCCGAGAAGCTGAGCGTGCGGGCGGCCGCGTCCGACGTGCTGGCGGTGGCGGGCCTGCTCGAGTCCCAGTTCCGCAGCGAGCGCCAGGCGCTCGACGACCCCGAGCAGGCCCGGGCGATGGTGGCGAACCTGACCGAGGTCAAGGCCCGGGCCGAACGGCTCCGCAGCGGCGTGTCCAAGTGGCAGCAGAGCCTGTCCGACGGCATCCAGGACCTGCAGGCCGACGTGGACCACGACCTGCGGGGCCGGCTGCGGCAGGTGACCCGCCAGGCCGACGAGGCGCTGGACACCAGCGACCCGGCCGAGACGTGGGACGAGTTCCAGGCCTGGCTGTACCGGCGCGTCGCCGAGGACGTGGTCCACAACTACGCCTTCCTCCACACCCAGGCCCAGACGCTGACCGCCCGGGTCGCCGAGCACTTCGGCGAGGACGGTGAGGACATCGTCGTCGAGCTCGACGTGGAGAACCCGACCGAGGTCCTCACGGGCGTCGACGCCAACACCAACCTCGACGTGGCCAAGATGGGTGTCGGCGGCCAGGGCATGGCGGCGCTGCGGGGCAGCTACGGCGGCCTGCTGATGTTCGGCATGCTGGGCCGCATGGCCGGCCTGGCCATGGCCAACCCGGCCACGATCATCATCGGCCTGTTCATGGGCCGCCAGGCGCTGCGGGGCGAGAAGGAGCGCCAGCTCGCCATGCGCCGCAACCAGGCCCGCCAGGCCCACCGCAAGTACACCGACGAGGTCGGCTTCGTGGTCGGCAAGGACTCGCGCGACACCCTGCGCCGGGTCCAGCGGCGCATGCGGGACTTCTTCGCCACCCGGGCCGACGAGCTGCACCGCTCGACCAGCGAGGCGCTGACGGCGGCCCAGCAGGCGGCCCGCTCCGACGAGGCCACCCGGGCCAAGCGTGTGCGCGACGTCGACGCCGAGCTCAAGCGGATCGGGGTCCTCCGGGACAAGGCCCTGGCCCTGGCACCCGAGCTGCGCACGGCCACCCGCTCGGCGCCGGCCGCCCAGGGAGCGCGGTCGTGACCGCCCGGGCCCAGGGCGCGCTGCTCGACGCGGTGCGGGGCCTGCTCACCCACGCCACCCAGGTGTACGGGCCGGTGCCCGCGGCGCGCCAGCGGCTCCAGGCGGTCCTCGACCGGCTGGACGAGCCGCTGCGGGTGGCCATCGCCGGCAAGGTCAAGGCCGGCAAGTCCACGCTGCTCAACGCCCTGGTGGGCGAGGAGCTGGCGCCGACCGACGCGGGCGAGTGCACCCGCATCGTCACCTGGTACCGGGACGGCATCACCTACCGGGCCACCATGGAGCCGCACGAGGGCGAGCCGCGCCAGGTCCCCTTCACCCGCGACGGCGGCGCCATCACCGTCGACCTCGGCGGCGTCGACGCGGACGACGTGCGCCGGCTGGTCATCGAGTGGCCGTCGTCGTCGCTGCGGCAGATGACGCTGATCGACACGCCCGGCATCGCCTCGCTGTCGACCGACGTGTCGGCCCGCACCACCGCGTTCCTGACCCCCGGCGAGGACCAGGTGACGCCGGCCGACGCCGTGCTGTACCTGATGCGCCACCTG
>DASSUD010000483.1:0-8060 GCA_035707385.1 Acidimicrobiales bacterium | reverse complement strand
TCCGGGGCCGGACCTGGTCGCTGGAGCACTACGCCCGCGCCCTGGAGGGGGCCGGGCTGCGCATCGAGGCCCTGCGCGAGCCGCGGCCGGCCGGCGGCGGTGAGCGCTTCGGGCGGCGGCGGCGGGTGCCGATGTTCCTGTCGGTCCTGGCCGGCAGGTAGGGCCGTCGGGCCGGGGGCTCGAACGGCGACGCCGAGCCCCACCTCGCTGCGGACGGAACTCGCAACGGTGCACCGGGTGGCGACCGCTACGTTCGCCGCGTGTGATCCTGCGCATGTCGACGCTGTTCGTGCGGACGCTCCGGGACGACCCGGCGGACGCCGAGGCGACCAGCCACCGCTTGCTGGTGCGGGCCGGCTACGTCCGGCGGGTGGCGCCCGGAGGGTTCGCCTGGCTGCCGCTCGGCCTGCTGGTGGCCCGCCACGTCGAGCGGGTGATCCGGGAGGAGATGGTGGCGATCGGCGGCCAGGAGGTGCAGTTCCCGGCGCTGGTGCCACGGGCGCCGTACGAGGCCACCGGTCGCTGGCACGACTACGGCGAGAGCCTGTTCCGCCTCGTGGACCGGCGGGGCGCCGACCACCTGCTGGCCCCCACCCACGAGGAGCTGTTCACGCTGGCCGTGCGGGACATGTGCTCGTCCTACCGGGACCTCCCGCTGATCCTGTTCCAGGTCCAGGCCAAGTACCGGGACGAGGCCCGGCCCCGCGGCGGCCTGCTGCGGGGCCGGGAGTTCGTCATGAAGGACTCGTACAGCTTCGACGTGGACGACGAGGGCCTCGACCGCAGCTACGGCCTGCACCGGCAGGCGTACCGGAACATCTTCGACCGGCTGGGCGTGCCGTACGTGATCGTCACCGCCCACGCCGGGGCCATGGGCGGCTCCCGCTCCGAGGAGTTCCTGGCGCCGCTGGCGGTGGGCGAGGACACCTTCGCCCGCTGCCGGTCCTGCGGCCTGGCCGCCAACGTCGAGGCGCTGCACGTGGCCCCGGCCCCCGCCGTGCCCGAGGGCGGGGCGCCCCCGGCCCACGTGGAGGACACGCCCGGCACCGCCACCATCGCCACCCTGGTCGACCACCTCAACAGCCGGGACGACCTGCGCCGGCCGGACGGGCGGCCGTGGTCGGCGGCCGACACGCTGAAGAACGTGGTCGTGCGGGTGCGGCATCCGGACGGGACCGCCTCGCTGCTGGCGGTCGGCCTGCCCGGCGACCGCGAGCTCGACCTCGGGCGGCTGGAGGCCGCCCTGTCGCCCGGCGAGCCCGAGGAGCTGGCGCCCGGCGAGCTCGACGAGCACCCGGAGCTTGTCCGGGGGTACATCGGCCCCACCTCGCTCGGGGAGCGGGCGCCATCCGGCGTCCGCTACCTGGTCGATCCCCGGGTTGGGTCCGGGACCCGCTGGGTGACCGGCGCGGACGAGGAGGGCCGCCACGTGCTCGATCTGGAAGTGGGGCGCGACTTCACCCCGGACGGCACCGTGGACGCGGCCGAGGTGCGGGCGGGTGACCCCTGTTCCGCCTGCGGTGGGCCGCTGGAGCTGGCGCGGGGGCTGGAGGTGGGTCACATCTTCCAGCTGGGCCGGCGCTACGCCGAGGCGCTGGACCTGTCGGTGCTGGACCGGGACAACCGGGCCGTGCCGGTGGCGATGGGCTCCTACGGCATCGGCGTCGGGCGGGCGGTGGCGGCGGTGGCCGAGGCCACGGCGGACGCCAAGGGCCTGTGCTGGCCGGCGGAGATCGCACCGGCCCGCGTGCACGTGGTCGTCGTCGGCCGGGGGGACGAGCACCGGGAGGCCGGGGAGGCCGTGGCCGCCGCGGCCGCGGCCGCGGGCCTCGACGTGCTGCTCGACGACCGGGCCGAGGCCAGCGCGGGCGTGAAGCTCACCGACGCCGAGCTGCTGGGCGTGCCCACGATCGTGGTCGTGGGCCGGGGCCTGGCCGCGGGCACGGTCGAACGGGTGGACCGGGCCACCGGCGAGCGCACCGACGTGCGCCTGTCCTCGCTGCTCGCCGGGGCGCGGGAGGCGCTCGACGCGTAGGAGCTGCCGAGGACGACTGGACCGGCTGCACCCTGCGCATCGGCGACGCCCTCGCCCGCGTGGACGCACGCGACCAGCGCTGCGTGGTCGTCAACGTCGACCCGGCGACCGCGGCGCGCGACCCCATCGTCCTCCGCACGGTCGCCCGCCAGCGCCGGACGCGCCTCGGTGTCTACGGCACCACGGCCCGCCCCGGCCGCCTGGCGGTGGGTGACCCCGTCGTGGTGGAGGCATCCGCCGGCCACACGGGTGAGGCCCGGGCAGGGGTAGCCGAGGGATTAGAGGCCGTCGGCGGTGGTGAGCCAGGCGACCGGTTGGTGGGCCCGGACCCGTTCGCCGGGGGCGGCCAGCAGCCCCAGCAGCTCGCCCGTGAACGGGCTGTGCACCGGGTGCTTCTCGCCGTTGCGGACCACGACGCCGATCTCGTCGCCCACGGTCACCGCCGCGTCCCGCACCTCGGTGTAGGCCGGGAAGAACAGGCCGTTGAGGGGCGAGATCACCAGGCGCTCGTCGACGTGGACCCACTCGGCCTGGCCACCGTGCGCGGTGGCGGCCGGCGAGGGCGTGCCGCCCACCACCGGACCACCACGCTCATGTTCGGAATCGGCAGCTTCATTGGGCATCAATGTCAGCAGTAGCGCAGATTTTTGCGTCCAAGTCAACAAGGTGGCGCAGTCGCCCCCCTTTGGTCCACAATGACAGCAGGCGGGCTTGGGGAGACAGGGGGAAGGCTGCGTGTTCATCGGTCGATCGCTGCAGCGCGAGAACGACGTGATCTGGGTGGAGACACCCTTCGGTGAACCTGCACCGCGGGTCGTCGTGGCCGCCGCCCGGGCCGGTGCGTTCGGCGTCCTGGACCTCGGGCACGACGGCGGCCGGGCGCGGGACGCGCTGGCGCTGGTGGCCCGGCGCACCGACGCGCCCTTCGGCGTGCGCGTCGACGCCGGCTGCCCCCTGGGGCGCGCCGACCTGCCCGGCACGGTGCACACGGTCGTCGTCGCCGAGCCCGGTCTGGCCGACCGGTGGCGGGACGAGGGTGGGGAGGCCCCGGGCGGCGAGCCGGGCGGGCAGGGGGAGCCCCGCCGGCTCGTCGCCGAGGTCCGGTCCGCCGACGAGGCCCGCGCCGCACTGGCCGCGGGTGTCGACGGCCTCGTCGCCCGGGGCGCCGAGAGCGGCGGCCGGGTCGGGACCACCGGCGCCTTCGTCCTCGGGCAGCAGGTGCGGGAGCTGACCGAGCGGCCGGTGTGGGTCCAGGGCGGCATCGGCCGCCACACCGCGGCGGCCGCGGTCACCGGTGGCGCCACGGGGGTGGTGCTCGACGCCCAGGTCGCCCTGCTGCGGGAGTCGACCCTGCCCCGGCCGGTCCGGCTGGCCATCGCGGCCATGGACGGCAGCGAGACCCGGGTGGTCGCCGGCCACCGGGTCTACACCCGGCCCGACCTGTGGGTGGCCGGGCTGGACGACCGCACGACCCCCGCCGAGCTGGCCGCCCGGCTGGGTACCGGCTCGCTCACCGACCATGCCCTGCCGGCCGGCCAGGACGCGGCGCTCGCCTCCCGCTTCGCCACCCGCTACGGCACCGTCGGCGCCATGGTGGCGGGCCTGCGCCGCGAGATCGCCGACCACGTCGAGGCGGCCCGGCGGGTCGAGCCGCTGGCGCCCGGGGGAGGCGTCACCGCCACCACCGGCACCACCTATCCGGTGGTCCAGGGCCCGATGACGCGGGTGTCGGACCGGGCCGCGTTCGCGTCGGCGGTGGCCGGCGGCGGCGCGCTGCCGTTCCTGGCGCTCGCCCTCCTGCGGGGCGAGACCGAGGTGCGCCCGCTCCTCACCGAGACGGCGGGGCTGCTCGGCGACCGGCCATGGGGCGTGGGCATCCTCGGCTTCGTGGACAAGGAGCTGCGGGACGAGCAGCTGGCCGTGATCCGCGACGTGCGGCCGCCGCTGGCGCTGATCGCCGGCGGGCGACCCTCCCAGGCCGCCGGCCTGGAGGAGGTGGGCGTCCGCACCTTCCTACACGTGCCCGCCCCCGGCCTCCTGGAGCGATTCCTCAAGGACGGCGGACGGCGGTTCGTGTTCGAGGGCTTCGAGTGCGGGGGCCACACCGGCCCCCGGTCGAGCTTCGCGCTGTGGGAGTCCCAGCTCGACGTGCTCACGGCCTGGGTGGCCGGGGGCGGGGACGCCACCGAGCTCGACGTGCTGTTCGCCGGCGGCATCCACGACGAGCGGTCGGCCGCCATGGTGGCGGCGCTAGGCGGCACGCTGGCCGCCGCCGGCGCCCGCATCGGCGTGCTCATGGGCACGGCCTACCTGTTCACCGACGAGGCGGTGGCCGGTGGGGCCATCGGCGAGGAGTTCCAGGCCCAGGCACTGGCGTGCGAGCGCACGGCCCTGCTGGAGTCCGGGCCCGGCCACGTCACCCGGTGCGCCGACACCCCGTTCGTCGACGTGTTCGAGGACACCCGGCGGCGGCTGGTGGCGGAGGGCGCCGACCCCCAGACCCGGTGGGCCGAGCTCGAGAGCCTGAACCTCGGGCGGCTGCGGGTGGCGTCCAAGGGCCTGCGCCGCGAGGGCGACGACCTGGTCGGCGTCGACCGCGAGGCGCAGCGCACCGAGGGCATGTTCATGATCGGCGACGTGGCCACGCTGCGCCACGAGCGCACGTCCGTCGCCGCACTGCACGACGCCGTGACCGCCCGCGCCACCGCCCTCCTGGCCCGGGTGGCCGACGGCGTGGTCTCCCGGCTGGGCCTGCCCGAGCCCCTGGCCGCGCCCGCCCCGGCCGACGTCGCCATCGTCGGCATGGCCTGTGTCATGCCCGGCGCGTCGGACCTGGACGAGTTCTGGCGCAACGTGGTGTCCGGCGTGAACTCGATCACCGAGGTCCCGGCCGAGCGCTGGGACGTCGGGACGTACTTCGATCCCGAGTGGGACCACGCCACGGCCACCAAGCGCAGCGGCAGCGCCTCCAAGTGGGGCGGCTTCCTGCCCGACATCCCCTTCGACGCCCTGGCCTACGGGATCCCGCCCGCCTCCCTGGCGGCCATCGAGCCGACCCAGCTGCTCAGCCTCAAGGTGGCGGCCGACGCCCTCGCCGACGCCGGCTACGCCGACCGCCCCTTCGACCGCGAGCGCACGTCGGTGATCTTCGGGGCCGAGGGCGGGACGGACCAGACCACCGCCCACGGCTTCCGCGCGCTGTACCCGTCCTATGCCGGGACGATGCCGCCCGAGCTGGACGAGTGGCTGCCGAAGATCTCGGAGGACTCGTTCCCCGGCCTGCTGACCAACGTCATCGCCGGGCGCATCGCCAACCGGCTCGACCTCGGCGGCAAGAACCTGACCGTCGACGCCGCCTGCGCGTCGTCGCTGGCCGCGCTGGACGCCGCGTGCGCCGAGCTGGGGTCCGGGGGCAGCGACGTGGTCCTGTGCGGCGGCGCCGACCTCCACAACGGCGTCCAGGACTTCCTCCTGTTCACCAGCGTGCACGCCCTGTCGACCACCGGGCAGTGCCGCACCTTCGACGCAGACGCCGACGGCATCGCCCTGGGCGAGGGCGTGGCCTGCGTGGTCCTCAAGCGCCTGGCCGACGCCGAGCGGGACGGCGACCGCATCTACGGCGTGGTGCGGGGCGTGGGGGCATCGTCCGACGGCCGCAGCCTCGGCCTGACCGCGCCCCGCCAGGACGGCCAGGAGAGGGCCGTGCGCCGCGCCTACGCCCAGGCCGGCGTCGATCCCCGGTCGGTGGGCCTGATCGAGGCCCACGGCACCGGCACGGTGGTGGGTGACCGCACCGAGCTGTCCACGCTCACCGCGGTGTTCAGCGCCGCGGGCATGGGGCCCGCGGAGTGCGTCGCCGGGTCGGTGAAGTCCAACATCGGCCACACCAAGTGCACGGCGGGCCTGGCCGGGCTGGTGAAGGCAGCCAAGGCCGTGTACCACGGCGTGCAGCCGCCCACGCTCAACATCGGTCGACCCAACCAGGCGTGGGACCCCGAGACCAGCCCGTTCGTGTTCCTCGACGAGGCGCGGCCGTGGGTCGACGATCGGCGGGTGGCGGGCGTGAGCGCCTTCGGCTTCGGCGGCACGAACTTCCACGCCGTGGTCGAGGCCCACGCCGACGGCGACGTGCCCGACCGGGGCGTCGAGGCGTGGCCGGCCGAGCTGATCGCCCTCCGGGGCGACGACGCCGCCGTGGAGCGGGCGCTGGCCGACCTGGCCGCCCGGCTGGACGAGCCCGCCCCCGGGGGGCACCCGTGGCGGTTGCGCGACCTGGCCGCCGCCGTCTCGTCCGGCGGGCGGGGGCCCGTGCGCCTGGCCCTCGTGGCCGACGACGTCGACGACCTGCGGGCCAAGGTCGAGGCGGCCCGCGCCGGCACCCGGGGCCCCGGGATCTACGCCCCCGGCGAGCCGCTGGCCGCCGAGGGGCAGGCGCCGGTGGTGGCGTTCCTGTTCCCGGGGCAGGGCAGCCAGCGCCCGGGGATGGGGTCCGATCTGTTCGTGTCGTTCGCCGAGACCCGGTCGCTGCTCCGCCTCGGCGAGAGGTGGGCGGCCACCATGCTGCCCCCGGCCGCCTTCGACGACGCCGGGCGGGACGCCCAGCGCCGGGCGGTCACCGACACCCGGGTGGCGCAGCCCGCGCTGGGCCTGGCCGACCTGGCGGCGGCGACGGTGCTCGACCGCTTCGGCGTCCGGCCGGACATGGTGGCCGGCCACAGCTACGGCGAGCTGGTGGCGCTGTGCGTGGCCGGGGCGCTGGACCGGCGCTCGCTGCTGGCGCTGAGCGAGGCCCGGGGCGAGGCCATGATGGCGGCGGTCCCGGACGGCGACCCCGGCGGCATGGTGGCCGTGGCCGCGCCCCGCCCCCGCATCGACGAGGTGCTCCACGACGTCGACGTGGTGGTGGCCAACGACAACCACCCCACCCAGATCGTGGTGGCCGGCACGACCCCGGCGGTCGAGGAGGCGCTGGGCCGGCTCAAGGACGCCGGCATCACCGCCAAGCGGCTGCCCGTGGCCTGCGCCTTCCACAGCCCGGTGGTGGCGGCGGCGGCCGACACGCTGGCCCGCCACCTCGACCGGGCCGAGGTCACCGAGCCGGTCCTCCCCGTGTACAGCAACCTCACCGCCGACGCCTACCCGGCCGACGGTCGCAAGGTCCGCGACCTGCTGGCCGCCCAGGTGTCCAACGGGGTGCGCTTCACGGACGAGATCCGGGCCATGTACGACGCCGGCGCCCGGGTGTTCGTGGAGGTCGGGCCCGGCCGCACCCTGACCGGCTGCGTGGAGCGGATCCTCGCCGACCGGCCGCACCTGGCGGTGGCCACCGACCGCCCCGGCGACGACGGGGTGCGCGCCCTGCTGCACGCCCTGGCCCGGCTGCTGGTGGCGGGCGTGGCGGTGGACGTGGCCGAGCTGTTCGAGGGGCGGGGCGTCGAGCCCGCCCGCTGGACCCGGCCGCCGGCCCCGCCCCGCTGGACGGTCAACGGCCACCTCGTGCGGGTGGCCGGGGGCGACACCGTGCCCGGGGGCCTGCGCCCGGCCACCACCGTCCCGCCGGTGCCCGCCGGAGGCCGGGCGCCCGCCGGCCACGGTGACACCGCGCCCGCGGCGCCCGTCGCCCCGGCGCGGGCCCCTGGGGCAGGCAGCCTGCTGCCCGCCGCCCGCGGCAACGGCAACGGGCACGGCGCCGTACCGGCGGACCAGGTGCTGACCGAGTACTTCCGCACCGCCCACGAGATCATGGCGGCCGGCCACCAGCTGGTCCTCGACTACCTGGGGATCGCGCCCACCGCCGCGCCCGCCCGCGCGGCCCCGGCGGCGTTCGCCCCGGTCCCGCCCGCCGCGCTCGCCCCCGCCCCGGCGCAGGCCCCGGTGGCGGAGGCGCCGGTGCGTGCTCTGCCGTCGTCGGAGGAGCTGCTGGCGCGGTTGACGGCGATCGTGTCGGCGCGGACGGGTTACCCGGAGGACATGCTGGGGCCCGATCTGGACGTCGAGGCGGACCTGTCGATCGACTCGATCAAGC
>DASSUD010000482.1:0-11217 GCA_035707385.1 Acidimicrobiales bacterium | reverse complement strand
CCTGACGGTGGTGTCGCTGCTCATGCCGTCGCTCCCAGCCTGCTGGCGGCCACGCGCTCGGCGTGCTCCTCGGGGGTGCCGTGGGTGGCCCGGTTCACGGTGGCCCGGCGGAGGTAGAGGTGCAGGTCGTGCTCCCAGGTGACGCCGATGCCCCCGTGGAGCTGGACGCAGTCCTGGATCAGCTCGGTCGCCCGGGGCCCGATCCACGCCTTGGCGGCGCTGACGACCTCGCCGGCGCCGGGCCGGTCGGTTGCCACCGCCCGGGCCGCGGCGGTGGCGATGCCGTGGCACGCCTCCAGCACCACCTTGTCGTCGGCCACACGGTGCTTGAGGGCCTGGTACGACGACAGCGGCCGCCCGAAGGAGTACCGGTCGCCCAGGTACTCGACGGTGAGGGTGAAGACCTTGTCCATGATGCCGGTGGTCTCCGCGCACTGCAGCGTGCAGGCCACCCGGAGCGCAGCTTCGATCTCGGCGGCGGCCTCGCCCACCGGGCCGACGACGGCACCGGGCGGGACCGCGACGTCGTCGAAGCGCACCTCGGCGAAGCGGCGGGCGAGGTCGAGCCCGTCCATCGGGGTCACCGTCAGGCCGGCGGCGCCGGCGGGGACCAGGACCTGGCTGAGCGCGCCGTCGTGTTCCACCGCCACGAGCAGGTGGTCGGCCTGGGCGCCGGCCTCGACCGGGGAGCAGGCTCCCGCCAGCACGAAGCCGCCCCCGTCGGGGCGGCCGCCGACCGGGCGCGCCCCGCACCAGGCGGCGACGCGCTCGCCGGACAGCAGCCCGGGCAGCACCTCGGCCCTCTGGTCGGGCGATCCGGCCCGGCCCAGCGCGCCGGCCACCACGTTGACGGGCCCGAGGGGGCCGGGAGTGACGACGCGCCCCATCTCCTCGGCCACCAGCACCAGGTCGAGCAGCCCGTGCTCCGAGAACGAGCCACCACCGTCGGCCTCGGGCACCAGCAGCGAGGTCCAGCCGAGCTGCGCTCCCCGCACCCAGACCGCCGGGTCGTAGCCCACGGGGTCGTCGGCGAGGTGGCGGACGGCGGCGATCCCGCACTCGGCCTCCAGGAACCTGCGGGTCGTGTCGACGAAGAAGGCCTGCTCCTCGGTGAGCTCGAGCTCCACGGACGACTCCCTCCCGACAGCTTCCCGGTGCGCCTGCCCCGCCAGCAGGGTCGCCTGGTCGGGCACGGTGCAGAGCGTATAGGATTTCTAACGTTTGAGTCACATCGTGCGCACCGAGAGCTTCCCGCCGTTCACCCCGACGAGCGGCGAGCTGATCCGTCGCTGTGCCGAGCGATGGGGCGACGCACCCTTCGTGGTGCTGGGCGACGAGCGGCTGACCTACGCCCAGGCCGACGCGCGCTCGGCGGTGCTGGGCAAGGGGCTGCTCGTCTCGGGGGTCGGCAAGTCCACCCCCCTCGGACTGCTCGCCCCCAACGGCCCGGACTGGGTCGTCGCCTGGCTGGCCGCCACCCGCATCGGCGCGCTGGTGGCACTGCTCAACACCTACGGCCAGGCCCGCGAGCTCGGTCGGGCGCTGCGCCACGGCGACGTCGCCCACCTGCTGACCGTCGGCTCCCACCTCGGCCACGACTACCTCGGCCGCCTGGAGGCGGCCGCGCCCGGCCTGGCCGAGCAGCGCCACGAGCGCCTGCTCCTGCCGTCCCACCCCTACCTCCGATCGGTGTGGACCTGGGGAGCGGGCCGCTCGGGCGACCGGCCGTGGTGCGGCGATCTGGCCGACCTGGTGGACCGGGGATCGGCGGTGCCCGACCGGATCCTCGCCGAGGTCGAGGCCGAGGTGCGCCCGTCCGACCCGATGGTCATGGTGTTCTCCTCGGGAAGCACGGCCGACCCCAAGGCGGTGGTCCACACGCAGGGCGCCACCATCCGGCACGCCCACAACCTGAACCAGTTGCGCGACCTGCGACCCGACGACGTGATCTACACCCCGATGCCGCTGTTCTGGGTGGGCGGGCTCTCCTTCGCGCTGGTGGCCGCCATGCACGCCGGGGCCTCGATCGTCTTCGAGGAGCGGTTCGAGCCCGGCGCCACGCTGGAGCTGCTCGAACGCGAGCGGGTCACCCAGGTCCTGGGCTGGCCCCACATGGCCAAGGCCCTGGCCGACCACCCGAGCCGGCCCGATCGCGACCTGTCCTCGATCCGCTCCGGGGCGGCGACCGCGCTCCCGGCGCCGGCCGATCGAGATCCCCCCGGGCCGCGGGCCACCTCGCTCGGCATGACCGAGACGCTCGGGCCGCACACCTTCGAGGAGGACGCGCCGCTACCCGCCGGCAAGGTGGGCAGCTTCGGGCGTCCCGTCCCGGGCGTGGAGCACCGGGTGGTCGATCCCGAGACGCTCGACGACGTGCCGGCAGGCCAGGTCGGCGAGGTGTGGGTGCGGGGCTATCCGCTGATGGTCGGCCTGCACAAGCGGGAGCGGGCCGACACCTTCACCGCCGACGGGTGGTACCGCACCGGGGACGCCGGCCACCTCGACGGGGACGGCCACCTGTTCTTCGCCGGGCGCCTCGGCGACGTCATCAAGTCGGCCGGCATGAACGTCACGCCCCGCGAGGTCGAGGCCGCCCTCGAGGAGCAGCCGGAGGTGGCGCTGGCCATCGTCACCGGCATCGACCATCCCGACCGGGGCCAGGACGTGGTGGCCGCCGTCGCCCTGAACCCCGGCGCGTCGCTCGACGCCGCCGCGGCCCGCGAGCGGCTGCGCACCGAGCTGGCCGCCTACAAGGTGCCGCGCCACGTGGCGGTGTTCCCCAGCCAGGCCGACCTGCCCCTGCTCGCCTCGGGCAAGGTGGACCGGCGCCGCCTGGCGCAGATCCTGGGCGACCGGTTCGGCCGGGCCCCCGAGCAGAGGAGCGACGCGTGAGCGCCAGCCAGGGACAGGCGCGGCGTGCCGTCGTCACCGGGGGCAGCAGCGGCATCGGCCGGGAGGTCGGCCGGCAGCTGGCCTCGGCCGGCTACGACGTGGTGCTGACGGCCCGCCGCCCGGGACCGCTGCGCGAGGCGGCCGAGGCGATCGGCGCCCGGTGGGTGGCGGCCGACACCGCGGTGCCCGACCAGTTCGCCTCTGTCGTGGTCGAGGCCGGTCACGTCGACCTCGTCGTGCACGCCGCCGGGGTCATGGACGGCACCTTCGTCCGCAAGGAGTCGCTCGCCGGCTTCGAGGCGGTGGTGCGCACCAACCTGACCTCGGCGTTCGTCGTGGCGCACGGGGCGCTGCCGGCCATGGGCCCGGGCGGGCGCTTCGTGTTCCTGTCGTCGTCGTCGGCGCACGCGCCGCAGCCGGGGCGGTCGGCCTACTCGGCGTCGAAGGCCGGGCTGAACGCCTTCGCCGGCGCGCTGGCCAGGGAGGTCGAGCGGGACGGCATCGCGGTCCACGTCGTGACCACCGGTCCGGTGGCGACCCCGATGCTCGACGACGTGCGGTTCCCCATGCGGACGCTCGGGGTGGCCGAGGTGGCGGCCGTGGTCCTGTGGCTGGACACGCTTCCCCCCAACGTGGTGCTGCCCGAGGTCGAGCTGTCGTCGGTCGACGCCGGCCCGTTCGCACCGGAGGTGTTCGTCCCCGCCCAGGCGCGCCGGCTGGGGCGGACGGAGCTGTAGCGACGGCCGGTCAGGGCCCGGCCTGCGGACCGAGCAGTACGGCCAGCTCGGTGCGCACGATCTTGCCCATGGCGTTGCGGGGCAGGGCGTCGACCACCGCGATCTGCTCGGGCACCTTGTACCGGGCCAGGTTGGCCAGCAGGTGGGCGCGCAGGTCGTCGACGTCGACCTCGGCGCCGGCGGCCGCCTCGACCACCGCCGCCACCCGCTGGCCGAGGCGCTCGTCCGGAACGCCGAGCACCGCGCCCGCCTCGACCGCGGGGTGGTCGAGCAGGACCCGCTCGACCTCGGCCGGGTACACGTTGGCCCCGCCGCGGTTGATGATCAGGCTCGTGCGATCGCGGACGTGCAGCCGGCCCTCGTCGTCGAGGAAGCCGACGTCGCCGGTGTGCAGCTCGCCGCCGCGGAGCACGTCGGCGGAGGCGTCGGGGCGCTCCCAGTAGCCGAGCATGGTCCGGTAGCGGTCGTCGGCCGGGCCGACGCAGATCTCGCCGGCCTGCCCGGCGAGTAGGGACGCACCGCCGTCCCCGGCGATGCGCACCGCCAGGTGGGGCAGGGGCCGGCCGGAGGCCCCGGGGGCGTGGTCGTCGCCGGCGCGGCCGTCGATCGCCACCACCGTCGGGGCCTCCGACAGCCCGTAGGTGGCCAGGACCGGCAGGCCGAACCGGGCCTCGAACGCCGAGCGGATGGCCTCGGGGCAGTCGGCCCCGCCGGTCCACACCTCGTCGAGGCTGGACAGGTCGGACGGGTCGATGTCGTCGCGGTGGGCCAGGCTGTGCAGCAGCGCGGGCGGGCCGTTCCAGGTGGTGATCCGCTCGAGGCGGATCCAGTCGGCCACGCCCTCCGCGTCGATGCGGTCCATCACGATCGAGGTCCCCCCGGCCTGCGACACCAGCAGGGTGGTCAGCACCGCCATGTTGAGGATGGTGAACGGGAAGCAGTCGCCCTTGCGCAACTCCGGCCCGTAGCCGCGGGTCTCGACCAGCACCGCGCCGGGCAGCAGCAGGTTGTGCTGGCTGTGCACCGCGCCCTTCGGGCGACCGGTCGTCCCGCTGGTGTAGGCGATCCCCGCCGGGGCATAGGGATCGACCTCGATCCCGACCGGCCCGCCGTCGGCGGCGTCGAGGGCCGCCCGCCAGCCGTCGACGTCCACGGTGGGCACGCCGGGGTCGGCCAGCGGCTCGTCGGTGAGCAGCAGGCAGGCGCCGCAGTCGGCCAGCTGCCAGCGCTTCTCGGGCGGGGCCAGGGCCCGGTTGACGCCGACCCACACCGCCCCGAGCCGCATGGCGCCGTGGAAGGCCACCACCACGTCGGCCTCGTTGGGCAGCGACGCCGCCACCCGGTCGCCGGTACGGACGCCGAGGTCGGCGAGGGCGTGGGCGGCCCGGTCGGCCAGCCGGTCGAGCTCGGCGTAGGTGAGGCGCTGCGACCGGGTGACCAAGGCCTCGCGGTCGGGGTCGCCGGCCAGGGCCCGGTCCAGCACCCGCGCCACCGTGCCGGGGGGTCGGTGCGCCTCAGCCATCGCCGAGGTGGGCCCGCAGCTCGCGCTTGAGCACCTTGCCCGACGGGTTGCGGGGCAGGGCCTCGACGAAGGTCACGCCCTTGGGGACCTTGTAGCGGGCCAGCCGGGCGCGGCAGTGCTCGACGAGCTCGTCCGCCGTCGGCGCCGCCCCGGGGCGCAGGGCGACGAAGGCCACCGGGACCTCGCCCCAGCGCTCGTCGGGCCGGGCCACCACCGCCGCCTCGAGCACCGCCTCGTGCTCGTAGAGCACGCGCTCGACCTCGGAGCCGGCGATGTTCTCGCCGCCGGACACGATCATGTCCTTGAGCCGGTCGACGATGAAGAGGTAGCCGTCGTCGTCGCGGACGCCGATGTCCCCGGTGTGGAACCAGCCGCCGGCGAAGGCCTTGGCGGTGGCGGCCTCGTCGCGCCAGTAGCCCGCGAAGACCTTGGGCCCCCGCAGCACGATCTCGCCGCGCTCCCCTGCGGGCACCGGGCGCCCCTGCTCGTCCCAGATGTCGAGCTCGAGGTGCAGGCACGGGCGGCCGACGCTGCCGAGCTTGGTGATGATGCTGTCGCGGTCGAGGAACGTGTCGCCCGAGACCGTCTCGGTGAGACCGTAGGCGTCGGCGAACCAGGCCGCCGGGAACGTGCGCTGGATCCGCTCGATCATCGGGATCGGCATCTTCTCGCCGCCGTTGATGATCACCCGCACCGACGACAGGTCGCGCCCCTCGACGTCGGGCAGCGCCATGATGGCGTTGACCATGGCGGGCGCCAGCCACACGGTGCTCACCCGCGAGCGCACCAGCTCGTCGACCACCGCGGCGGCGTCGAAGGCGCGGTGGATGATCGTCGTGGCGCCGGCGGCGATCAGCGAGGTGGTCGTCAGGTCCAGGGCGCCGACGTGGTACAGGGGCCCGCAGGCGAGCCCGAGGTCGGCGCCGGTGAAGCCGAACTCGACGATGTGGGCGAGGTTCTTCCAGGCCAGGTTGGCGTGGGTGAGCATGACCCCCTTGGGGTGCCCCGTGGTGCCCGACGTGTACATGAGGCGGTGGACGTCGCCGGCGGCCGCCGGGGCGGGGGCCAGGCCCGCCGGCTCGACGCGGAGCTGGGCGAGGGACGTCCAGCCCGGGGGCGCCGGCTGGGCGATGCAGGCCCGTAGGAGCGAGGGCTCCAGGCCCTTGGTCGCCTCGTCGGCGAGGGCCACGAGCGACTCGTCGCACACCAGCGCCCGGGCCGCGGAGTGCTCGAGGATGTAGCGCACCTCGGGAGCGGCGAGCCGCCAGTTGATCGGCATGGCGATGGCGCCGAGGTAGTTGGCGGCGAACAGCGCCTCGAGGAACTCGGGGCAGTTGTAGGAGAGCAGCCCGACGACGTCGCCGCGACCGACGCCGCGCCCGTGCAGCCCGCCGGCCAGCGCGGCCGCCCTCGTGGCCATCTGCCGGTAGGTCGTCGCCTGGCCCTCGAAGACCGTCATGGCCTTGCCCGGCGTACGGGCGGCGTGGTGGGCGAGCACCGCGAACCAGTTCACGTCCGCCTGCATCGTCTGTTCGACCGTCACGAGCGCGACCTGCCCCCTCGTTTTGTACCGACCAGTCCAGCCTACATAGCCCGCCGCGCGACGTGCCGGCCGCTAGCGTCGCCAGCATGCCTCGCGCCGATGCGAGCGATGTCTCCCGACGCAACCCCAAGTGGCAGGCGCGCCGCGAGGCGATCGTCGACACGTCGGCGCGCCTGTTCGCCCGGCAGGGCTACCACGCCACCGGCCTCAACGAGCTGTGTGAGGCCAACGACCTCGGCAAGGGGGCGCTCTACCACTACATCGGGTCCAAGGAGGGGCTGCTGGCCGCCATCCACGACCGGGTGATGGACGAGGTGATGCGGGGCGCCGAGCGCGTCGCCGACGCGGGCGGCTCGCCCTCGGCCCAGCTGGAGATGCTGGGCGACGAGCTGCTCGACGTGATCCACCGCTATCCCGACCACGTGTGGGTCTTCCTGCACGAGTTCCGGGCGCTCACCGGCGAGCGCGCCGCCACGTTCCGCGAGCGGCGCCAGGACTACGAGCGGCGGGTCGAGGCCGTCCTGCGGGCAGGCGTCGCCTCGGGCGAGTTCCGCGAGCTCGACCCGTGGCTCACGGCCCGGGCCTGGCTCGGCATGCACAACTACACCTACCTCTGGCTGCGCCCCGGCCAGCGGCTGACGGCCCGCGACGTGGCGAAGCCCTTCGCCGAGATCTTCATCCGGGGCATCCAGGGCACCGCTCAGGGCGCCGAGTAGCCACCGTCGACGACCAGCGCCGACCCGGTCGTCCAGCGGGAGTCGCCGCCGGCCAGGTACGAGTACGCGCCCACGAGGTCGCCCGCCGCGCCGAGCCCGAGGGGGTGGCGGGCCTCGATCGCGTCGAGCGCGTCCGGCGGGAGGCCGTCGTGGATCGCCGAGCGGAACGTTCCCGGGCACACGCAGTTCACCCGGATCCCGTCGCGGGCGTACTCGACCGCGGCCACCTTGGCGAGGTGGATCACCGCGGCCTTGGTCGCGCAGTAGGGCGCGGCGTGGGACCAGGCGGTCAGCCCTGAGACCGACGCGGTCAGCACGATCGACCCCGACCGCTGGGCGCGCATGACCGGCACCGCGGCCCGGATCCCGTTGACGGCACCGAGGACGTTGACCCGGAAGGCGCGCTCCCAGTCCTCGGTCGACAGGTTGTGGATGCGCCCGTTCGGCGACAGCACGCCCGCGTTGCCGATCAGCACGTCGAGGCGGCCGAATCGCTCGACGGCCCGCTCGACCACCGATCGGACCTGGTCGAAGTCGCCCACGTCGGCGAGCGCGGTCTCGACCGCACCGCGCGCCTCCGGCAGCGCGGCGACGGTGGCGTCGAGCGAGGGGCCGCTGACGTCGCTCAGCACCAGGTCCGTGGCCGGCTCGCCGGCCAGCCGGCCGGAGATCGCCGCCCCCAGCGCGCCGCCCGCTCCGGTGATGGCCACGACCCGGCGTGGTTCCGGGGTCCCGGTCATAGGAGCAGGTAGCCGCCGTCGACGGTGAGCACGGTGCCGGTGACGAAGGCGGACGCGTCGGAGGCCAGGAACTGGTAGGCGCCGGCCAGGTCGGTGGTGGCGCCCCAGCGCCGCTGGGCCGTGTGCCCGGTGATGGCCGCCGAGCGCTCGGCGTCGCTCATCCACCCCTCGGCCAGCGGCGAGTCGAACCACCCGGGGGCGACGACGTTGACCGTGATGCCGGCCGGCGCCAGGTCCAGCGCCAGGCCCTTGGCCATGCCGGTCAGCCCCGCCTTCGATGCGCTGTAGGCGGCCAGCCCCCGGCGGGGGCGCTCCCCCAGCACCGAGCCCGTGAAGATCACCCGCCCGCCCTCCCCCATCACCCGCGCGGCGGCACGGGCGCCGAGGAAGGCGCCGGTGAGGTTCACCTCCAGCACCCGCCGCCACACCGAGGCGCCCGTGTCACGGGGACCGGCCACGATCGGCGAGATGCCCGCGTTGGCGATCCACACGTCGAGGCCGCCCCACTCGGCCACCACCGCGTCGGCGACGGCTTCGTTGAAGTCCTCGTCGGTCACGTCGCCGCTGAGCACCAGCGTGGGCCCGGGCAGGTCCCCGGCGACCGCCTTGAGGTCCTTCTCGGTGCGGGCGACGAGCGCCACGGAGGCGCCGGCCCGCGAGAACGCGTGCGCCAGCAGCGAGCCGAGGCCGCGACCGGCACCGGTGATCACGACGCGCTTGCCCGTCACCCCGCCGGGGTCGGGGAACGACTCGGGGATGTCGATCGATGGGGTCACGTAGCCCTCGTCCGGCGGCCTTCGCACTTTCCCTGCTTGTACCGACCAGTACAATACACGCTTCGTGAGCCCCAGCCGACCGTCACCACCGGCCTACCCGAACCCCGAGCTCCTCGAGATGCACCGGCGCATGCTGCTGATCCGCGGGTTCGAGCAGCGGGTGGCCGCGCTCTACCGGGACGGCGAGGTCCCCGGGTTCGTGCACCTCTCGATCGGGCAGGAGGCCGCCGCCGTCGGGGCGTGCTGGCCGCTCCGGCCCACCGACGTCATCACCTCCACCCACCGCGGCCACGGCCACTGCCTGGCCAAGGGCCTCGACCCGCTGGGCATGTTCGCGGAGCTGATGGGCAGGGACCAGGGCACGAACCGCGGCCGCGGGGGCTCGATGCACATCGCCGACCCGAAGCTCGGGATATTCGGTGCCAACGGGATCGTGGCCGCCGGTGTGCCGATCGCCGCCGGCGCCGCCGCGGCCGCGCAGCTCCGGGCCGACGGCGGGGTGGCGGTGGCCTTCTTCGGCGACGGCGCGCCCGCGCAGGGCGCGTTCCACGAGGCGCTGAACCTGGCCGCCGTCTGGGGGCTGCCGATGGTCTTCTTCTGCGAGAACAACGGCTACGCCGAGTTCTCGCCGTCCTCGACCCAGCACGCGACGACGCTGGCCCGGCGGGCCGCGGGCTACGGGGTCGACCACGTGGGCGTGGACGGCAACGACGCCGTCGCCACGGCCGCCGCCATGGAGGACGTGGTCGCATCGGTGCGCGCCGGGCGCGGTCCCACCGTCGTCGAGGCCGCCACCTACCGCTGGCACGGCCACTACGAGGGCGACCCCGGGCGCTACCGGTCCGCCGACGAGGTCCGCGAGTGGGAGGCCCGCGACCCCCTGCTGGCCCACGAGCGCCGGCTGCGGGCCGCCGGCATCGGGGACGACGAGATCAAGGCGCTGGAGTCCACGGTGGCCGGCGAGCTCGACGGCGCGGTCGAGGCGGCGCGCCGGCTCGACGCCCCGCTGGCGTCGTCGCTGCCCGACTTCGTCGTCCGCCCCCGTCCGGTCCGCGCCGAGCCGGCACCCCTGCCGGAGGATGCCCCGGTGTTCCGCACCATGGACGCCGTCCGCACGGCGCTCGAAGCCGAGCTGGCCGCGGACGACCGCGTGTTCGTCGCCGGCATCGACGTCGGCGCGGGCGGGAACGTCTTCGGCCTCACGCGGGGCCTGCGCGAGCGGTTCGGCGATCGCGTGCGCGACACGCCGATCTCCGAGACCGCCATCGTGGGGCTCGGCGTCGGCGCGGCCATGGCCGGCATGCACCCCGTCGTCGAGGTCATGTACCTCGACTTCCTCGGCGTCTGCTTCGACCAGCTGCTGAACCAGGCGGCCAAGCTGCCGTTCATGACTGGCGGCGCCGCCCGCATGGCCCTCACCGTGCGCACCCAGTTCGGCGCCGGGCGCTCCTCGGGGAGCCAGCACTCGCAGAGCCTCGAAGCGCTGCTGGCGCACATCCCGGGGCTGAGCGTCGTGATGCCGTCGACGCCGGCCGACACCTACGGCCTGCTGCGGGCCGCGATCCAGGACCCGAACCCGGTGGTCTTCATCGAGAACCGGCTGCTGTACGGCATGAAGGGGCCGCAGCCGCCGGCCGACCACGTCGTCCCCATCGGGTCCTCCGCGGTCGTGCGTCCCGGCACCGACCTCACCGTCGTCTCCGTGTCCCGGATGGTCCACGAGGCGCTGGCCGCCGCCGAGCAGGTGAGCGGGGAGGGCATCTCCGTCGAGGTGATCGACCTGCGGACGGTGGCGCCCCTCGACATGGCGCCGGTGCTGGCCTCGGTCCACAGGACCAGCCGGCTGCTGATCGCCCACGAGGCGGTGGTGCCCTTCGGCATCGGCGCCGAGATCGCCGCCACCGTCGCACGCGAGGCGTTCTGGGACCTGGACGCCCCCATCGAACGCGTCGGCGCCGCCGCCACGCCCCCGCCGTACGCGCCGCCGCTGGAGAGGGCCTGGCTCCCCGACCGCGACGACATCGCCGCCGCCATCCGCCGCCTGACGGCGGTGTGAACGGCCCGGGCGAGGAGCCCACCCCGCGTTCCGGCGTTCGTTCGTGTCGAAATCCCACACGAACGAACGCCGGAACGAGAATCAGCGGGCCTTCGGCGCCGACCGAAGTCGAGGACGCGGGTCAGAGCGCCCGCTGGGCGGCGTCGCGGTCGTCGACCACCAGGACCAGCCTGGTGCCGGTGCCCAGGTAGGCGACCTCGATGTTCACGCCCGCGTCGGACAGGCGTCCCGCGGT
>DASSUD010000481.1:0-8871 GCA_035707385.1 Acidimicrobiales bacterium | reverse complement strand
CGCCATCACCTTCACGTTCGGATTAGCAGCCGCCAACACCTTCGTGATCGCCGCCGTCAACGTCGTCTTCCCATGGTCAATATGACCCATAGTACCGATGTTCAAATGCGGCTTCGTCCGCTCGAACTTTTCCTTGGCCATGGCTCCTCAGAACCTCTTTGAACTCGTTGTTGGATGAGGTGACGGAATCGTCTGCTACCAGGAGCTACTCGCCGCGCACCCGGGCGACGATCTCCTCCTGCACCGAGGCAGGGGTCTGCTGGTAGCTGTGGAACTGCATCGTGTAGGTCGCACGACCCTGGGTGCGCGACCGCAGGTCGGTAGCGTACCCAAACATCTCGGACAGGGGGACCTGGGCCCGGATCACCTGGCTGTGGCCCCGCTGGTCCATGCCGCCGACACGGCCCCGGCGACTGTTGAGATCGCCGATGACGTCGCCCATGTAGTCCTCGGGCGTGACCACCTCGACCGACATGATCGGCTCGAGGAGAACGGGCTTGGCCTTGCGGGCCGCCTCCTTGAACACCATGGAGCCGGCGATCTTGAACGCCATCTCGGACGAGTCGACGTCGTGGTACTTGCCGTCGGTGAGGGTGGCCCGGATGTCGACCGTCGGGTACCCGGCCAGCACACCCGCGTCCAGCGATTGCTGGATCCCCGCGTCGACAGCGGGGATGTACTCCTTCGGGACGCGGCCGCCGGTGATCTTGTCGACGAACTCGTAGCCGCCGCCCGGGCCGAGGGGCTCCATCTTGATGGTGACCTCGGCGAACTGGCCGGAGCCGCCCGTCTGCTTCTTGTGGGTGTAGGTCACCTTGTCGACCGTCTGGGTGATGGTCTCGCGGTAGGCGACCTGGGGCTTGCCCACGGTGGCGTCGACCCGGAACTCGCGCAGCATGCGGTCGACGATGACCTCGAGGTGCAGCTCGCCCATGCCGGAGATGACGGTCTGGCCGGTGTCCTGGTCGGTGCGGACCTGGAAGGTGGGGTCCTCCTCGGACAGCGTCTGGAGGGCCTTGCCCATCTTCTCCTGGTCGACCTTGGTCTTGGGCTCGACCGCCACGTGGATGACCGGCTCCGGGAAGACGAGCTGCTCCAGCGTGATCTCGCTGCCCGGCGTCGTCAGCGTGTCGCCGGTGCGCGTGTTCTTGAGGCCGATGCCGGCGGCGATGTCGCCGGTCATCACCGCGTCGACGTCCTCGCGGTGGTTGGCGTGCATCTGCAGGATGCGGCCGATGCGCTCCTTCGAGCCCGTGGTCGTGTTGACGACCTGGGAGCCCTTCTCGAGCGTGCCCGAGTACACCCGGAAGTAGGTGAGCTTGCCGACGTGGGGGTCGGACATGATCTTGAACGCCAGCGCCGCGAACGGCTCGTCGTCGGACGGCTTGCGCTCGATCTCCTCGTGGCCCTTGAGCGACAGACCCGTGACCGGGGGGAGGTCGAGCGGGCTGGGCAGGTAGGCGACGATGGCATCGAGCAGCGGCTGCACGCCCTTGTTCTTGAAGGCGGTGCCGTTGAGCACGGGGACGATCTCGTTGGCGATCGTGCCGGCGCGGATGGCGCTCTGGAGGTCGTCGACCGTGATCTGCTCGTCGCCGACGTACTTCTCGAGGATGTTCTCGTCGAACGTCGACAGGACGTCGATCAGCTGGTGGCGGTAGTCCTCGGCCTCGGCCTTGAGGTTCTCGGGGATCTCCCGCACCTCCCACTTGGCGCCGAGCTCCTCGTCGAGCCACACCAGCGCCTGCATGGTCACCAGGTCGATGACGCCCTTGTAGTGGCCCTCGGCCCCGATCGGCAGCTGGATGACGGCGGTGTTGGCGCCGAGGCGATCCTTGATGGAGACGAGCGCGGCGTAGAAGTCGGCGCCCAGCCGGTCCATCTTGTTGACGAAGCACATGCGGGGGACGCGGTACTTGTCCGCCTGCTTCCACACGGTCTCGGTCTGGGGCTCGACGCCCGCCACCCCGTCGAACACGGCGACGGCGCCGTCGAGGACGCGCAGCGACCGCTCGACCTCGACGGTGAAGTCGACGTGGCCGGGCGTGTCGAGGATGTTGATCTGGCAGTCGTTCCAGAAGCACGTCGTGGCGGCCGACGTGATGGTGATGCCGCGCTCCTGCTCCTGGACCATCCAGTCCATGGTGGCGGCACCCTCGTGGACCTCGCCGATCTTGTAGGTGCGCCCGGTGTAGTAGAGGATCCGCTCGGTCGTCGTGGTCTTGCCCGCGTCGATGTGAGCCATGATCCCGATGTTCCGGACCCGCTCAAGCGGTTGGCTGCGCTTCGTCGTCATCACTTTCGTCGTTTCGCTCGCACATGACGGCGACCGAGCACGAAGCCCGGTCGCCTGAGGGACACGCCTCGATGGGGGGCGCGCCCCCCGGTGGTTGGGGGATTACCAGCGGTAGTGCGCGTAGGCCCGGTTGGACTCGGCCATCTTGTGCATGTCTTCCTTGCGCTTGACCGAGCTGCCGATGCCGTTGTTGGCGTCGAGGAGCTCGGCGGCCAGGCGCTCCGCCATGGTGCGCTCGCGGCGGTTGCGGGCGAAGCCGACGATCCAGCGGACGGCGAGCGTGTTGGCCCGGCGGGGGCGGACCTCGACCGGGACCTGGTAGGTCGCACCGCCGACACGGCGGCTCTTGACCTCGAGCTGCGGCTTGACGTTGTCGACCGCCCGCTTCAGGGCCGATAGCGCGTCGCCGTCGGTCTTGGCGGCCACGATCTCCATCGCCTGGTAGACGATGGCCTCGGCGGTCGTCTTCTTGCCGCGCTGGAGGATCTTGTTCACGATCTGCGTGACGAGCACCGACCGGTAGACCGGGTCGGGCAACAGCTCGCGGCGCGGTGCCGGGCCCCTGCGAGGCATCGGGTCAGCCTTCCTTCTTGGCGCCGTAGCGGCTACGGGCCTGCTTGCGGTCGCGCACCCCGGCGGTGTCGAGGGTGCCGCGGATGATCTTGTAGCGGACGCCCGGCAGGTCCTTCACCCGGCCGCCGCGCACGAGCACGATCGAGTGCTCCTGCAGGTTGTGCCCCTCGCCGGGGATGTAGGCCGTGACCTCGATGCCGCTGGACAGGCGCACGCGGGCGACCTTGCGGAGCGCCGAGTTCGGCTTCTTGGGCGTGTGGGTGAACACGCGGGTGCAGACGCCCCGTCGCTGGGGCGCGCCCTTGAGCGCCGGCGTCTTGACCTTCGACGTCTTGGACTGGCGGCCCTTGCGGACCAACTGCTGAATGGTGGGCACTCGAAACCTCGCGTACGGGCAACTGTCGTGGACTGCCGGGGGCGATCGGGGCCGACGCGGGCACGCGTCAAGACCGACGAGCCATCCTAGGGGTCGTCATGCACCGGCAGCAACCTGCGGCGACGAGAAGAGCGGCACGGAGCCGCCCCCCGGGGCGCGCACCGACCATAGACCACCTCGGGCGCCGCGCGCGCCGGTCGCCGGAGTCGGTCAGCGCATGCGGGCCGCGGCCAGCACCTGGGGGACCAGCCACCGGGTCAGCTCGCTGGCGCCCTTGAGGGAGTAGTGGACGCCGTCGGGCCGGTAGACGTCGTTGGTCTCGCCGCCGGGTGTGGTCCGCAGCCAGGCCGGCACGTCGACCAGGCGCACCAGTGGCTTGCCCTCGACCGCCTCGGTCAGGATCTCGTTGAACCGCTCCATGCGGGCCGGGTCGTTGTCCTGGTACATGTCCCACCGGCTGGTGGGGTCGTTGGCCCGCGCGATGCGCAGCTCGGGCACCTTGGCCCACAGCACCGGCGCCCCCTCGGTCGAAAGGAGGTCCGCCAGCTCGCCCACCTGGGGCCGCAGCCACTCGTCGAACACCGGGTCGCCCAGATGGCGCCACTCGCCGTCGATCTGGCGGTCGCTCATGTCCTTGTGGCCCATCATGACCACGATGGCGTCGTAGTCGGCCTGGGCCAGGGCCGCCGGCAGGTCCTCCCGGAACCGGGTGCAGGTCTCGTACGGCTCCTCGATGACGCCGAGGCTGCGGACCGGGCCGGCCTGGCCCACCGTGCAGGCCACCGAGAAGTAGGCGTCGACGTGGACCTGGTCGGCGTTCGACTGGTTCCACGCCTCGTAGCCGCCGAGCGTGGTCCAGATCACCGAGTCGCCGACCAGCAGGACCCGGGCGCTCACCGGTACGCCGGTCTCGGGCTCGACCAGGTCGGACGTGGCGGCGCCGTCCTGCTGCGCCAGCTCGGCCGACACCAGGTCGACCGTCTCGGGCGTATGGACGGGGACCACCAGGGTCAGGGCCGCCACGCCCGCCATCGCCGCGGCCATGCCGGCGGCCAGCCGGGGCCGGGGCATCTTCATGCGGAACCGGATCGGGGCCTCGAGGTAGTGGTACGAGAGGATCGCCAGGACCAGCGTGACCGCCACCCGCACCACGAACAGCGGCAGCGACGCCAGCCCGGTGCGGTCGCCGTCGATCAGCAGGAACAGCGGCCAGTGGTAGAGGTAGACGCCGTAGCTGAGCTTGCCGAACTGGCGCACCGGGGCCACGGCCAGCAGCCCGCCCGCCGGTCCGGGCCGCCGGGAGACGCAGGCGAGGATCACCATGCCGGTGAACAGCGTGTTGAGGATGGTGCCCCCGTGGAACGACCGCAGGTCGTTCAGGGGGATCGAGTGCCAGAGCCACAGCCAGCCGATCGCGCCGGCCACTCCCAGCCCGGCCGTCACCGCCACCCCCGGCCGGCTGGCGAGGGCCCGGCTCGCCGGCCTGGTGGCCACCACCAGGGCCAGCGCCACGCCCCCCAGGATCTCGCCCACCCGGCTGTAGGTGGCGTAGTAGGTGATGCCGGTGTTGCCGTTGTCCGTGGCGCTGACCCAGGCCAGCGCGAACGACCCCGCGGCCGCCGCCGCCAGCAGGCCGCCGGCCAGGCCCAGCCGGCGCCGGGTGACGAACAGCGCCGCCAGCAGCAGGAACGGGAAGGCCAGGTAGAACTGCTCCTCGATGGCCAGCGACCAGAAGTGCTGGGTGGGCGCCTCGGCCTGGAACATGGCCCCGTAGCCCGACCCCGAGGCCGCCAGCCGCCAGTTGGTCATGTAGCCGAGGGCGGCCAGGACGTCCCCCCGGAACCGGGGCCCGGAGCCCACGCCGAACAGCCACTGGATGGTGACGACCCCGACCAGCGCGGCCAGCGCCGCGGGCAGCAGCCGCCGGGCCCGCTGCTCGAAGAACTTGCCGAGCGACACCCGCCCGGTGCGGGCCTTCTCGCCCAACACCACCGTGGCGATGAGGAACCCCGACAGCGTGAAGAACGTCGACACCGTGAACATGGCGCCGTGCACGAACTGGAAGCCGTGGTGGTACATGAGCATCGCGGCCATGGCCACGCCGCGGACGCCGTCGAGGCCGGGCATGTACTGGCGGGCCGACCGCTCCGGCGGGGCGGGCGGGGCCCCGACGGTCCCGCTGCCCGGCGGTCCGGCGGGGACGGTGGGGGTGTCGAGCGCCGCAGGGGCGCGGGGCACCGCGTGGGCGCCCTCCACCACCACCTCGGTGAGCCCTGGGCCTCCCCGGTCGCTCACCGGTTCGGTCGTCGTCATTCCGGCACTCCCCCGGCCTCGCTACCCCTCGGCCGTTACCCCGGCGACCGACCCTCCGGCCGGCACCCGCCTCACGGCGTCCCGAGATGATACGGCGATCCGGGCGGACGAGGACAACGACGCCCCCGGCGGGCCCGTTTGAGTGCCCGCCGCCCCGCCCGTACAGTCACCCCGATGCGCGGTGGCACCGCGTCGACGACGCCGGGGGCTCCTGTCATCGGGCAGGACGGCAACGGCAGCGCCCCGGGTGACGACGACCCCGACGCGAGGGTGGCTGCCGGGCCCCGTCGCGGGCGCCTGTGGATCGGGCGGCTGCTGGTGCTGGCGTCGGTGGCCACCGCGGCGGTCACGCTGGTGGCGACGCGCAACGGTGTCGACCGGGTCGCGCTCGACATCGCCTGGCAGCTCATCGACCCCGAGGTCCTGGCCGACGACCCTCTCGGGAGCGTGTGGTACTTGCACATCCAGCCGCCCCTCTACAACGTGGTGGTCGGCGTCATCGGCTGGCTCGACCTCCCGCCCGCGGGGGCGCTCTACGTCGTGTTCGTGGCCTCGCTGCTGGGGACCGGGCTGCTGCTGCACGGCCTGCTCGTCCGCTGGGGCATCGGGCCGATCGTGTCCGGCCTGATCGTCGGCTTCGCGCTGCTGAACCCCAGCCTGCTCTCCACCATGACCATCGCCAGCTACGAGGTGCCGGTGGCACTGCTGCTGGTGGCGTCGCTGTGGGCGATGCAGCGCCACCTCGACCAGCCCGGCACCGGGTGGCTGCTGGCCACCTCGGTGCTCGTGACGCTCACCGCCCTGACCCGCAGCCTCTTCAACCCGCCGTGGGTGGCGGTGGTCCTCGTGCTCGTGCTGGTGGCCCGGCCCGTGTCCCGGCGCCAGGCCCTGGCGGCGCTCGCCATCCCGCTCGTGCTCATCGGCGGGTGGATGCTGAAGAACCAGATCCTGTTCGGCACCCCCACCACCTCCAGCTGGCTGGGGTTCAACATGCAGCGGGGCATCGTGGCCCCCCTCGACGCCGAGATGGTGCGGGACGACGTCCGCTCCGGCGAGGTCAGCGACCTGGCGCTGAGCTACCCGTGGGGCCTGCTCGACGAGTACGAGGAGTGGCTCGACGGCTGCGAGCCGGCCCACGACCACCCCGCGGTCGACGACCCCCGCAAGCCCGACTACCGGAACTTCCCGGTCGCCAACTTCAACCACGAGTGCTACCTGCCGCTGTACTCGCAGGCCCAGGAGGACGCCGTCACGCTGGCCCGCCGCCACCCCGGCCGCTACCTCCACGACCGGGTGGCCGCGCTCGCCATGTCGTACCGCCTGGCCGAGATCGGCGCCGAGGAGGACACCTGGCTCGACAGCGCCTACGAGACGTTGCTGTGGCCCGTCACCGTCGAGATCGACATGGACGACTGGAACCTGCCGCTGTTCGTGGGGGTCGACGAGAACCGGCTGCCGCTCACGGCGTCGATCACGCTGATGGGGCTGAGCGTGTTCGTGGGCGTGCGGGGGCTGGTGGCGCTGTGGCGACTGGCCCGGATCGGCTGGCGGCAGCGGGCCCGATGGCCCGCGTTCGAGCTCGTGTGGCTGGTCGTGTCGTTCACGACCGCGGTCATCATCCTGGGCGGCGACCTCGTCGAGTTCGGGGAGAACGGCCGGTTCCGGTCGACGCTGGACCCGCTGCTGGTGGCGCTGCCGCTGGCCTCGCTGGCCCTCGTCGTGCGCCACGTGCGGGAGCGCCGCGCCGCGGCCGGGGCGCCGGGCGAAGCGCTGGACGGCGCCCCGGCCCCCGCCTAGAACTGCGGGATGCCCACCCCGACCGCTCCCGCGGACGCCGGGACCATCCTCGTCACCGGGTTCCCCGGCTTCCTCGGGTCCCGCCTGCTGCCCCGGGTCCTGGCCCGGGCACCGGGGTCCCGGGCGGCCTGCCTGGTCCAGCCCAAGTTCGCCGGCCTGGCCGAGCAGCGGATCGGCGAGCTGGAGGCGGCCGACCCCGGTCTGGCCGGGCGCATCGACCTGGTGGCCGGCGACCTCACCGCCCCCGGCCTGGGGCTGGACGACGGTGCGGGCCTGGCCGCCCGCGTGGCCGAGATCTGGCACCTGGCCGCGGTCTACGACCTGAGCGTGACCCGGGCGGTCGGCATGGCGGTCAACGTGGAGGGCACCCGGAACGTCCTGCGGTTCGCCGAGGGATGCCCGGGGCTCCGCCGGCACCACTACGTCAGCACCTGCTACGTGAGCGGGCGGCACTGCGGCCCGTTCCGGGAGTCGGACCTCGACGTCGGGCAGGGGTTCAACAACTACTACGAGGAGACCAAGTTCCTGGCCGAGGTGGAGGTGGCCGAGGCCCGGGCCGGCGGCATGCCGACCACCGTGTACCGCCCGGCGATCGTGGTGGGCGACTCGCGCACCGGCGACACGCAGAAGTTCGACGGGCCGTACTTCCTGCTCCAGTGGCTGGTGCGCCAGCCCGGGGTGGCGCTCGTCCCCGTGATCGGCGACCCGACCATGGTGCGGTTCAACATGGTGCCGTCGGACTTCGTCCTCGACGCCATCACCCACCTGTCGGGCCGGGCGGAGTCGGCGGGCGGCACCTACCAGCTGGCCGATCCCCGGCCCCTCACCGTGGACGAGCTGCTGGACGAGATGTGCCGGGCCACGGGGCGCCGCGGCATCCGGGTACGGCTCCCCCACCGGCTGACCGCGTGGGCGCTGCGCACCATCGAGCCGCTGGCCCGCTGGGTCGGCATCCCCGGCAGCGCGGTCGAGTACTTCGTCCACCCGACGCACTACGACACGACGGAGACCAGCCGGCTGCTGGCCGGCAGCGGCGTGGCGTGCCCGCCGGTGGCCGACTACCTACCGAACCTGGTGCGGTTCATGACCGCGCACCGCGACGCGAACGTCGGCGTGCTGGTGTAGCCCGTCACGGAAGCCAGTGGACGTGGCGGTACGGGTCCGCACTGTCCTTCGCCCATCGCACCAGGCGGTCGGCGAGCGCGCGGTTCATCGCCGAGCCCCCGCGAGGGAGTGCTCGCTTGAGGGCGATGACGACGGGCGTGAGCCCGAGCCCCGCCGACGAGCGCTCGTCGAGCAGCGGCACGAAGTCGAGCGCGTTCTCGGTCACCAGCACCCGGTCGTCGGCCACGGCCCGGGCGAGCACGTCGGCATCCGGAGCGCCCGCCAGCCCGGCGCCAACCACATGGAGCGCGTCGTGACCGGCCTCGATCAGATGGACGGCCACCAGCGCGCCGAACATCTCGTCGATCAGGAACCTCACGAAGCGAGCAGGCGGGCCCGCTGCTCGGCGCGG
>DASSUD010000480.1:0-4248 GCA_035707385.1 Acidimicrobiales bacterium | reverse complement strand
CCGCCGGTGGTGCAGGCCGAGCATCCGGTCGCGAGCGCGAGCGCGACGAATGCGAGCTTCCGGTAGCGCATGGTTCTCTCCCCAGTCAGGGGGCGGGCCGCTCAGATCGGCTCGCCCGTGTCATCCCAGACGTTGTCGGCGGCGGCCGGGCAGCGGCTCACGGGCCGGTACCGCAGCGCGCGACCGAAGCGGTTGCCGGTCACGGTCATGGACCCGTGGCCGTTGCACTCGACGGTGTTGTTGCCGCCGGTGAGCCAGTTGCCCTCGACCACCACCGTGACGTCCGTCGAGCCGGTGCCCGCGATCACGCAGGCCCCGCCGCCGTAGGCGGGCGACACCGACACCGGCTGGTCGCACGTGTTGGCCCGGATGGTCACGTTGCGGCCGCCGCCCGCCCCGAACAGGACGCCGTTGCCGCTGCCGCCGTCGTCGGGCGCCAGGTCGTGCCACCACGACCGCTCGATGGTCACGTTCTCCAGCGGCCGGAAGGCCGAGTTGTCGCTGTGGTGGACCTCGAGCCGGCGCAGGGTGGCCTCCCGTCCCCAGAACGCGGTGACCCCGGTGCCGAAGATCTCGCCGTCCTCCAGCACGAGGCCGGTGGCCTGGTCGGCGGGGGTGCCGCAGTCCTCGTCGGGGCCGCAGGAGCGCACGCCGAACCCGGCGCCGGCGGCGTCGAGGGTGAAGTTGCGGATGGTGACGTCGCTGGCCTGGACGTCCAGGTTCCCGCCGGTGATGGCCACACCCTCGATGACCGCCCCGGGCTGCATCATCGCCTCGACCTCCTCGGCCGTGACCGGCCGGAGCGCGCCGGGGTCGGTCGGGCCCGTGGTGCCGGGGCCCGGTCGCCCGCCGGTGGCGGGCCCGGCGGGCGAGGGCCCCGGCGACGCGGGCGGGGCGCCTGAGGCCCCGCCACCGTCGCGGGTGGTGATGCTCGGACGCAGGGGTGGGCCGGCAGTGGTGGAGGGTGCGGGGCCGCCGTCCTGCCCCGCCGGTGCGGGCCGGGACGGTCCGTCCTGCAGGCGCAGATCGTCGCCGTGCCGCTCGGGTGCCAGCAGCCCCCACGCTGCCACCGCCACGAGCAGGGCCGCCGCCGCGACCAGCACCAGGCGCGCCCCCGCCCGTGGCGGCCGGCGGGCCGGTCCAGGGGAGGGGAGGCGAGGCCGTCGGACCCCTCCAGCAGGGCCCGCTCCAGTGCCTCGCCGTAGGCGCGGAGCTGGTCGCCGACGTCAGGCACGGGCATCAACCTCGAGGTGCTGGCGGAGCCGGTCGATGCCCCGGCGCACGTGGTTGCCGACCATCGACACGCTGGTGCCCATGGCCTCGGCCACCTCGCCGTACTGCCACTGGCAGGCATGCACCAGCCACACGGCCGTGCGCTGGGTCTCGGGCAGGGCGAGCAGGGCGGGGATCAGGCCCGGTTCGACCTCCGGGACGCCGATCTCGGCCGGCGCCGGGAGCCGCGGGGTGCGGCGCGCCCGGGTGCGGCTCTGCCCGACCCGGTAGAGGTACCCCGCGGGGTTGTGCATGGCGGCCACCTGATCCCAGTGCTCCCAGGCGTACGCCAGGGCCTCCGCGGCGGCTTCGCCCGCATCCTCACCCCGGCTCCCCGCGAGCGCGCGGAGCAGGCGAGCTCTCACCTCGCGGACGAAGGCCTCGAACTCGTGGCGGTGCGCTCGGTCCATCTCCTTCGACAGCAGATACCGCCGGGACCCCCGGCCGCGCACCCGCCGCCGCAGGATTTCTCAGGCGGGCACCGGCTCCAGCACGATCACGGGGATCTGCCGGGTCGTCTTGGCCTCGTACTCGGCGAAGCCGGGCATGAGCTCCTTCTGGAGGGACCACAGCCGGTCCCGCTCGTCGCCCTCGGCCACCCGGGCCCGCACCGGGACGATCTCGGTGCCGACCTCGACCGTCACGTCGGGGTGGGCGAGCAGGTTGTGGAACCAGTCCGGGTCGGTGGGAGCTCCGCCCTTGGTGGCGAAGATGACGAGGTTGTCGCCGTCCCGGCCGTGGACGAGGGGGTTGACGCGATCGGCGCCCGTGCGGGCGCCGGTCGTGTGGAGCAGCAGCATCGGTGCGCCCGCGAAGGCACCGCCGACCTTGCCGTCGTTGGCGCGGAACTCGTCGATGATCTGGGCGTTGAAGTCGGACATGGCGGGGAGCCTACGGACGCGACCGTTCCGCCAGACCGCACGGGCGCCGTTGCCCGGAGGTCTGGCGGAACGGTGGGGGCGGCTCAGACCTTGCGGAACCTCGCCACCGCCAGGGGGGCGAACACCACCACCAGGCCGGCGGCCCACATCAGCGAGACCGTGACGTAGTGCGCCGTCGAGCCGGACAGCCCGGCCAGCGACGGGTCGCCCAGGGCCAGGGACCGCACGGCGTTGGTCATGACGGTGATGGGCTGGTGCTCGGCCACCGGCTGCAACCACCCGGGCATCGAGTCGACGGGCACCATGGCGCTCGACACGAACGACAGGGGGAAGATCAGCAGCGACATGCCCTGGGCGGCCTGGACGTTGCCGGCCACCAGGCCGACGGTCACGAACATCCACATGAAGGCGAACCCGAACGCCAGCACCAGGCCGAAGGCGGCCAGCGCCTCGATGGCCGAGCCCTGGGGCCGGAAGCCCACGGCGACGCCGATGGCGGCGGTGGCGGCCAGGCCCAGCGCCAGCAGCGCCGACTCGGCGAACACCCGGCCGGCCAGCACCGCGGTGCGGGACACGGGCAGCGACCGGAGCCGGTCGGTGAAGCCCTCCTCCAGGTCCTGCGCCACGCTGGAGGAGGCGTTGGACCCGGTGAACAGGACGCTGGTCACGATGTAGCCGGGCACCATGAAGTGGACGTACTCGACCGGCCCCGTGGCGATGGCCCCGCCGAACACGTAGCGGAAGATCAGCAGGAACATGGCCCCGGTGATCGTGCTGATCACCAGGAGCTGCGGCGTGCGGACGAACTTGCGGACGGAACGGGCGGCCACGGTGGTGGCGGCGGTGAGGGCCCCGGCGGGGCGGGTGGCGGGCGTGATGCGCCCGGCGTCGAAGGTGACTGCGGTCATCGGTCTCGTTCTCCTCAGGCGGCCTGGGCAGCGAACTGCCCGTCGTGGTCGGTGGTCTCGTCGCGGGTGGAGGACTCGCCGGCGTCGATGGGAGCGCCGGTCAGGGTGAGGAAGACCTCGTCGAGGGTCGGGCGGCGCAGGCCGATGTCGTCGACCTCGACGGCCAGGGCGTCGAGCGCCCGGATCGCCTCGGCGACGACGGCCCGCCCGCCGGCCACGGGGATGGTGACCCGGTGGCTGCCGGCGTCGACCCGGGGGGCCTCGACGCCCAGGCGGCCGAGCCCCTCGGCCACCGCACCCAGGTCGGCGGCGTCGTGGACCCGGATCTCGACCACGTCCCGGCCGGCCCGGCTCTTGAGCTGGCCGGGCGTGCCGTCGGCGATGACCCGGCCCTTGTCGACGATCACGATCCGCTGGGCCAGCTGGTCGGCCTCGTCGAGGTACTGGGTGGTCAGCAGCACGTCGGTGCCGGCCCGCACCATGGAGCGGATGGCCTCCCACAGCTCGTTGCGGCTGCGGGGGTCGAGGCCGGTGGTGGGCTCGTCCAGCAGCAGCAGGCGGGGGGCGCCGACCAGGCTGGCGCCCAGGTCGAGCCGGCGCCGCATGCCGCCCGAGTAGGTGCTGACCGGGCGGTCGGCCGCGTCGGTGAGGCCGAGCTGGTCGAGCACGACGGTGGTGTTGGCCCTCGCCTGGCGGCGGGCCTGGCCGTAGAGCCGGGCCACCATGGTGACGTTCTCCCGGCCGGTCATGGCCGGTTCGACGGCCGCGTACTGCCCGGCCAGGCCGATGACCCGGCGCACCTGCTCGGGCCGGCGGAGGGCGTCGATGCCCGCCACCCGGAGCTGCCCGCCGTCGGGGCGCACCAGCGTGGCCACCGAGCGGACGAAGGTGGTCTTGCCGGCGCCGTTGGGCCCCAGCACCGCCACGACCTGGCCGCTCTCGGCCACCAGGTCGAGCCCGGCCAGCGCCTGGACCTTGCCGAAGCTGCGGGTGAGGCCCGTGGCCTCGACGATCGGTGTGCTCATGTCCCCGTCTCCTCGAAAGCGGAATGGATTGCTCTGTTCCGACAGTAACGGAACGGATCGTTCCGTTCAAGCCTTTTCTGGATCGGAACGTTCCGTTCACGTAGAGTGGGGTCATGGCAGCGACCCAGCCCGCCCCGCCGACCGGCCCGACCGGCCCGAACG
>DASSUD010000479.1:0-2452 GCA_035707385.1 Acidimicrobiales bacterium | reverse complement strand
CAGCTTGCGGACCAGCAGCCAGGTGTTCTCGTCCGGGCCCTCCACCACCATGGGGAACACTGGCGACCGGGTGACGAACTCGACGAGGTCGCCGAAGAAGGGCTTGTCCCGGTGCTCGTCGTAGTGGCGCTCGGCCAGGTCCCGGTCGACCATGCGGAGGTCGGCGGCCACCAACGTCAGGCCCTTGCGCTCGAGGCGGGCGACGATCTCGCCGATCAGGCCGCGCTCGACGGCGTCGGGCTTGCACATCACGAAGGTGCGGTTCTTCACAAGGGGTCGAGGGTAGGGCGCCGGGAGCGAGCGGCGAAATCGTCGGGTCCCCCGTTCCGGCGTTTCTCATCGTTCACATCGCGCACCACGGACGCCGGAACGGGCTCAGCCGAGGAGGCCCAGCCGCCGGCACGCGGTCCGGGCCGCGCCGACCGTGTAGAGCGACCCCGTCACCATGACCATGTCGCCCTCGCCCGCGGCCTCGGCGGCGCGCCAGGCCCGCTCGACGGCGGCGTCGACGTCGGGCTCGGCCTCCACCGGGTTGCCCCGGGCCGCCACCAGCGCGGCCAGCTCGGCGGCCGGCACGCCCCGGGGCGACGGCGGCGTGGTCGTCACGACCCGGTCGCCGGGGCGGAGCCCCAGCGCGTCGAGCATCCCGCCGGCGTCCCGGCCCGACAGCACGCCGATCACCCAGTGGCGCGTGCCCGCCACCTCGAACTCGTCGGCCAGGGTCGCGCCCGCGGCCCGCGCGCCGTCGGGGTTGTGCGCCCCGTCCAGCACCACGAGCGGCGCCCGGTGGACTACCTCGAACCGCCCCGGCAGCCGCAGGGCGGCGAACGCCTCGGCCACCACGTCGGGCGCCAGCGCCCGCCCGAAGAACGCCTCCACCGACGCCACCGCCAGCGCGGCGTTGTCGGCCTGGTGCGAGCCGTGCACCGGGAGGAACACCTCCTCGTGCTGCCCATAGGGCGTGCGCATGTCGACCACGTGCCCGCCGAGCGCCAGCCGGTCGGTCACCACCCCGAAGTCCTCGTCCCGCACCCACACCTGCGACGGCCCCTCGGCCGTGAACAGCTCGCGCAGCCCCGGCTCGGTCTCCCCCAGCACCAGGTGGCTGCCGGGCTTGACGATGCCGGCCTTCTCGGCGGCCACCCGCCGGCGCCAGTCGCCCACGCCGTCGGTGTGGTCGTGGCCCACGTTGGTCACGACCGCCACCTGCCCGTCCACCACGTTCGTCGGGTCCCACCGGCCCAGCAGGCCCACCTCGACGACGGCCACGTCCACCGCCACCTGGCTGAACCAGGCCAACCCGGCCGCGGTCAGCAGCTCGAAGTGGGTCGGCGACCGGGAGAAGAACGCCTGGGACTCCAGGCCGGCGATCTCGCCCAGCACGGCCGCCAGGTCCTCCGGGTCGATCGGCTCCAGGTTGCGGGCGATCCGCTCGGTCACGTGCTCAAGGTGGGGGCTGGTGTAGGTGCCCACCGACAGGTGGTGGGCGGCCAGCAGCTCCGTGACCATCCGCGCCGTCGAGCCCTTGCCGTTGGTGCCGGTGAGGTGCAGGACCGGGTAGTCGCGCTGGGGATCGCCCAGCACCTCGACCATCCCGCGCATGTGGTCGAGCGACAGCCCGCCGACGTGGCCGGCGGTGATCCCGGCCGTCTTCTCGGTGTCGATGTGCGCGGCGAGGTAGGCCTCGGCCTCCGCGAAGTTCAGGACGCAGCCCGCCGTGGACGCTGCTGGCGGGACGCGTCGGACCGCGGCACCAGCGTGGGGTTGACCCGGTCGAGCACGACGCTCCGGTCGATCACGCACTGACCGACGTCGGTGCGGCTGGGCAGCTCGTACATGAGGTTGAGGAGCACCTCTTCGAGGATGGCCCGCAGCCCCCGTGCCCCGGTGCCCCGCAGCAGCGCCTGGTCGGCGATGGCGTCCAGGGCGTCGTCGGCGAACTCGAGCTCGACGTCCTCGAACTCGAAGATCTTCCGGTACTGCTTGATGAGGGCGTTCTTCGGCTCGACCAGGATGCGGATGAGCGCCTCGCGGTCGAGGCTCGACACGGCGCCGATGACGGGCAGCCGGCCCACGAACTCGGGGATGAGGCCGAACTTGAGCAGGTCCTCCGGCTGCACCTGCTCCAGCAGGGCGCCGAGGTCCTTGTCGTCGTAGCGGGTCACGTCGGCGGTGAAGCCCACGCCGTTGCGCCCGATGCGGCTCTCGATGATCTTCTCCAGCCCGGCGAACGCCCCGCCGCAGATGAACAGGATGTTCGTGGTGTCGATCTGGATGAACTCCTGGTGGGGGTGCTTGCGGCCCCCCTGCGGCGGCACCGAGGCGGTGGTGCCCTCCAGGATCTTGAGCAGCGCCTGCTGGACGCCCTCGCCGGACACGTCGCGGGTGATCGACGGGTTCTCGCTCTTGCGGGCGATCTTGTCGATCTCGTCGATGTAGATGATGCCGGTCT
>DASSUD010000478.1:0-3148 GCA_035707385.1 Acidimicrobiales bacterium | reverse complement strand
GGACGCCCCGACATGCCCACCCCGCTCGCGCAGACCACCGGCCGCCGCAAGGGCGCCGTCGCCCGGGTCCGGATCCGTCCGGGCTCCGGCGCCATCACGATCAACGGCCGCGACGTCGCCAACTACTTCCCGTCGAAGGCGCACCAGATGATCCTGTCGGAGCCGCTGCGCCTCACCAGCACCGACGAGAACTACGACATCGACGCCACGCTGCACGGCGGCGGTGTGTCCGGCCAGGCCGGCGCCCTGCGCCTCGGCATCGCCCGGGGCCTCGTCGAGCTCGACTCGGAGATGCGGGTCACGCTCAAGCGGGCGGGCTTCCTGTCCCGGGACCAGCGCGAGAAGGAGTCGAAGAAGTACGGCCTGAAGAAGGCCCGCAAGGCTCCGCAGTACTCCAAGCGTTGATCCGGGCGCCGGGGCGCCGCCCGTGCTGAAGTTCGGGACCGACGGCCTGCGCGGGGTCGCCAACTCCGAGTTGACCCCGGAGCTGGCCCTCGGGCTCGGCCGCGCCGCGGCCCGGGTGCTGGGCGGCGACCGCTACGCGGTGGGCCGGGACACCCGGCGGTCCGGGCCGCTGCTGGAGGCCGCGCTCAGCGCCGGCCTGGCGGCCGAGGGCGCCGACGTGGTGTCCCTCGGCGTGGTGCCGACGCCGGCGGTGGCCTGGTGGTCCGCCACCACGGGTTCGCCCGCGGCCATGGTGTCCGCCTCGCACAACCCGTTCGGCGACAACGGCATCAAGCTGTTCTCGGCCGGGGGCCGCAAGCTGGCCGACGACGTCGAGGCCGCGCTGGAGGCCGAGCTGGGCCGGGTCCTGGCCGGCGGCTGGCGCCGGCCGTCCGCGCCCACGGGGGCCGCATTGGGCACCGTGTCGACCGACGTGTCGGCCCTGGCCGGCTACGCCGGGTCGGTGGCGGCATCGCTGGCCGGCCGGCGCCTCGACGGGCTGCGGGCCGTGGTCGACTGCGCCCACGGCTCGGCGTCGGTGGTGGCGCCGGGCGTGCTGCGCGACCTGGGCGTCGACGTCGAGGTCCTCCACGCCGAGCCCGACGGCACCAACATCAACGAGCGCTGCGGGTCCACCCACCCCGGCACGCTGGCCGCGGCCGTGGTGGCCAGGGGCGCGGACGTGGGCGTGGCCTTCGACGGCGACGCCGACCGGGTCCTGCTGGTGGACGAGATGGGCACGCTGATCGACGGCGACCAGATCATCGCCCTGTGCGCCCTCGACCGCCACGACCGGGGCGTGCTGCCGGGCGACGCCGTGGTCGTGACGGTGATGACCAACCTCGGCTTCCGGCTGGCGATGGACAAGGCCGGCATCGGCGTGGTCGAGACCGCGGTGGGCGACCGCTACGTGCTGGAGGCCCTGGAGTCCCGGGGCCTGGCCCTCGGGGGCGAGCAGAGCGGCCACGTCATCTTCCGGGACCTGGCCACCACCGGCGACGGGCTGCTCACCGCGGTGCAGGTGCTCGACGTGGTGGCCCGGGCCGGCTGGCCGCTCGCGGCGCTGGCGGTCGAGGCGATGACCCGGCTGCCCCAGGTGCTGCGCAACGTGCGGGTCGCCGAGCGGGATCCCTACCTGCTGGACCGCCTCGCCCCCGCGGTCGCCGCCGTCGAGGCGCGGCTGGGGCCCTCGGGCCGCGTGCTGATCCGCCCGAGCGGCACCGAGCCGCTGGTCAGGGTGATGGCCGAGGCCCCGACCGAGGCCGAGGCCGAGGCGGCGGTCGCCGATCTGGTGGCCGAGGTGGGCCGCCTGGTCGACCCGCGCCGCCGGTAGGCGCGGCGCCTGGCGGCGCAGCCCGCTGGCGCCCGGCCGGACGGGAGCGGCCCGCCCGCCCGTAGACTGGCCGGCCATGTGTGGAATCATCGCCGTCGTCCGCCGGCCGGGCACCCGGCAGGCGCCGGGGCCCGACGAGGTCGTGGGGCCCCTCCACGACGCCGTGGCGGCGCTGTCCGGCGGAGACCCGCTGACCGTGGCCTGCGCCACCGCCGCCGGGCTGGTCGAGGCGGCCGACGCCCGCCTGCGGGGCGCCGAGGGCGTGTACGCCCTGGTGCACGGCCGCCGCCTCCTGGCCGAGGTCGAGGGCGTGTGCGCCTCGCTGTCGGGCACGCTGGCCGCCATCGAGGCCCGCCTCGACGCCGCCGGCGACGGCCCCGCCGGCGCGGCCGACGCCGAGGCGACCAACGCGGCCGTCACCCGGCTCAAGGACGCCGTGTGGGCCGTCGAGCGCGACCGGGCCCGCACCGCCCGGGCCGTCGCCGACCTGGCGGGCAGCGAGCCCTCGTGGTCCACGACCGAGGGCTACACGTCGATCCAGCAGGCGCTGTCGGCCATCGACCGGCTGGAGGTGCGGGGCCGCGACTCCGCCGGCCTCCACGTCCTCGTGCGCGACCACGGGCTCGACCTCACCAGCGCCGGGGTCACCGGCCTGCTGGGCGAGCGGGGCGACGACCGGCTGTTCCGCTCGGGGGCCGTGCGGGCGGTCGACGGCTGCCTCGCCTTCGTCTACAAGGCGGCGGCCGAGATCGGCGAGCTGGGCGACAACACCCGGGCCCTGCGCGAGGCGGTGCGGGCCGACGGCCTGCTGCGGCTGGCGCTCGCCGGCGACGACGCCTCGGCGGTGGTGCTCGGCCACACCCGGTGGGCGTCGGTCGGCATCATCAGCCAGCCCAACGCCCACCCCGTCGACAGCGCCGAGGAAGGGCCCGGCGGCACGCCCTACGTGGTCGCGGCGCTCAACGGCGACGTCGACAACTTCGCCGACCTCAAGGCGCTCGACGGCCTGCGGATCGCCCCGGAGATCACCACCGACGCCAAGGTCATCCCCACCCTCGTGGCCCGGCGGCTGGCCGAGGGCGCCGACCTGGCCGGGGCGTTCCGCTCGAGCGTGGCCAGCTTCGAGGGGTCCGTGGCCGTCGCCGCCGCCGCGGCCGAGGCGCCCGACCACGTGCTGCTGGCGCTGCGGGGCAGCGGCCAGGCCCTGTACGTCGGGCTGGCCGACGACGCCTACGTGGTGGCCAGCGAGCCCTACGGCGTCATCGAGATGACCCACCGCTACGTGCGCATGGACGGCGAGACGCCCGCCAACCCCGACAACCCGACCGCCAGCCGGGGCCAGATCGTGGTGCTCGACGGCCGCCGGGCGGG
>DASSUD010000477.1:0-2386 GCA_035707385.1 Acidimicrobiales bacterium | reverse complement strand
CGCCCACCTGAACGCCCGCGACACCACGCTCGCGTTCGCCTCCCGGGCGCCGCAGCCGGACATCGCGCGCCTCAAGGCGCGGATGGGCTGGGAGATGCCCTGGTACACCATGACCGACGGCTTCGACGCCGACTTCGACGTGGACGAGTGGCACGGCACCAACGCGTTCATCCGCGACGGCGACCGCGTGTTCCGCACCTACTTCGTCAACGCCCGGGGCGACGAGGTCATGGGGAACACCTGGACCTACCTCGACCTGACCGCGCTCGGGCGCCAGGAGGAGTGGGAGGACTCCCCGGAGGGCTACCCCCAGACGCCCCCGTACGAGTGGTGGGACTGGCACGACGGGTACGGCGACGCTCAGCCGCCCGGCGAGTACCTGGACCAGATCAAGCGGGGCCGGGCCAAGGCCGGTGATCCCGCGTGATCGCCCACGTCACGGGCGTACCGGTGGAGGAGACCCTGGTGCCGTTGCTGAGCACGGCGGGTGCCGGGTTGCTGCTGGCGCGCGCCTGGTTCGAGTCGCGGGTGCGACGCTCCCGGCCCGTCCGAACTCCGCCGACGAAGCGCCCAGAATCTACGTTCTGTCAAGTAGACGAGTGAGGGGCCGGGCGACGGTCAGGAGCCACTCCACCGCCTCCTCGTACGCCCCGGCGGGCGGGTTGCCGGCCAGGTCGCGCTCGACGTCGTCGATGGCGGACTCCAGCTCGTAGAGCCGGTCGTGCAACTCGTCGAGCTGGGCCCGGTCGAGGATCACCTCGGCCGGGCCCAGCCCGGCTTCGCCCGCCCGCCGGCGGGCCTCGTAGTCCCGCTGGCGGCAGCTGCGCCGGCAGTACTCCCGGGGCCGTCCCCGCCCGGGGACCACGGTGAACGGTCGCCCGCACCACCGGCACCGCCGGGTCGTCTCCCCTAGTTTCGTCACAGTGACGAAACTAGCGTGGCAGCCAGGCCCGGGCGAAGGATGCCCAGGTCGCGGCCAGTTCCGGTTCCGCGGCCCGGATGGCGGCGATCGCCTCCGCCGCGCCCGGTCGCTCGTCGCCGGAGGCCGCCCAGCGCGCCACGATGCCGGCTCCGACCTCCGGATGGAACTGCACGCCCCAGGCTCGGGCGCCGACCCGCATGGCCTGTGGGATGCCGCAGGCGGTCGACGCCAGCAGCACGGCACCGTCCGGCAATTCCTGCACGATGTCGTCGTTCCACTGGACGCAGCGTGCCCCGTCCGCTACGGTGTCGAACACACGTTCGCTCCTACCGTGGGAGGTGAGGCCTACCGGAAACAACCCCATCTGCTTGCCCGCCGGGTTCCGCCCCACTCGTCCTCCGCACGCCACCGCCAGCAGCTGATGGCCGAGGCAGATGCCGAGCGTGGGTAAACCTCCGGACACCGCCTCCCGCAACAGGCCCTTGGTGGCCCCCAGCCAAGCCACCTGATCGTCGTCGTTGGCCGACATCGAGCCGCCCAGCACCACCAGCGCGTCGGCGCCGGCGATGGTGGGCAGCGGCTCGCCGGCGTAGGGGCGGTGGATGCGCACCACCGCCCCCGCCTCCTGCATCCAGCCCTCGAACCAGCCGAGCGGGCAGTCGTCCTGATGCTGTACGACGGCGACGACCGGGGCCCTCGATCCCATGGGCGTCATGGTGGCAGGCGGCTGCGCCGCTCTCCGCGGGCTGATCGGCGGCGGGCCGTGGGAGACTGCGCCCGATGCACCCGCGGCCCCCTCTGCCCCCCATGCTCCGTGCTGCGGGCCTGACCATGAGCTACCCGGGCGGGTCGCAGGCGCTGACCGGCCTGACGGTCGACGTGCCTGCGGGGTCGGTGGGGCTGGTCGGGGCCAACGGGGCCGGGAAGACCACCCTGTTCCGGCTGATGCTGGGGCTCCTGCGGGCCACGGCCGGGTCGTTGGAGGTCGCCGGGCGGCGCGTGGACGACGATCCCGTGGGCGTGCGCAGCCGGGTCGGCTACATGCCCGAGCACGACTGCCTGCCCCTCGACCAGTCGGCGTCGGACGTGGTGTCGACGTTCGGCGAGCTGGCGGGCCTGCCGGTGCGAGCGGCTCGGCAGCGGGCCTCCGACATGCTGGACCTCGTCGGGCTGGACGAGGCCCGCTTCCGTCCCGTGGGCAGCTTCTCCACCGGTATGCGCCAGCGGACCAAGCTGGCGCAGGCCCTGGTGGCCGACCCGCAGCTCGTGCTGCTCGACGAGCCGACGGCCGGGCTCGACCCCGTGGGGCGCGAGGAGATGCTGGAGCTGGTGGGACGGCTGGCCGGCTTCGGGATCTCCGCCATCCTGGCCACCCACCTGCTCGACGACGTGCAGCGGGTGTGCGAGCACGTCGTGATGATCGACCGGGGGCATCTGGTGCTGGCCGGTTCGATCGACCAGTTG
>DASSUD010000476.1:0-3052 GCA_035707385.1 Acidimicrobiales bacterium | reverse complement strand
CGGGCCATCCCCGGGTCCCCGCTGCGGGACACGACCCAGGCCGACCTGGCGGCCGTCGGGTTCGACAACCGGGTGATGCTGCGGCCCGACGGCTGGTGGAACTGACCCGCCACCCGCCGCCCGCCACCGCGCCCGCGTCCGGCACTGCACCAATGAGCGCACCGATGGCCCCCAGGGCCCGCGCCCGGCGAGCGCCTCGCCGCCGCTAGCTTCGCCGGTCCGTGGAGACCGTCGGAGACTTCCTCGGCGAGCTGGCCCGGCGCCTCGTGCCCGCGGTCGACGCCGCCGCCGTCCGCACCACGTTCGCCCTGGCCGCGGCCGGCTACACGACCCCCCGGACCGACGACGGCCGGCGGGTCAGCGCCATCACCCCCTCGGGTGTGCCGTTCGAGGCCAGCGTCACCGGCGGGGGCGGGCACCTCGACGAGGCGCTGCGCTACGTGACCGAGACCGCGACGGGCATGCCGTTCTTCGGCCCCCGGCTCGCGGCCCAGCGGCTCGCCCTCGACCGCCTCGTCGACCGGTTGGCCCCCGAGGCCCGGGGCGGGGCCGGCGAGCTGGGCTGCTTCGTCGACACCCTGTTCCCCGACCCGGCGGCGGTGCCGACCCGCACCCGGTTCGCCACCACGTTCGGCCTGGTCCACCGGCCGGCCGTACCGGGGCGCCTGGCCGGCCTCAAGGTCTACGGCAACGCGGGGCTCGACGAGGGCGGCCTCGACCGGCTGGCCACCCGCTGGCCTGCGTTCGGTGACCTGGCCGAGCTGGTCGACGGGCTGCCGTTCCTGGTGCCGCACTTCGCCACCGCCGAGGCGGGGTCCGGCGGCGCGGCCCACAAGCTGTACTTCCGCACCGGCCGGCGCACGAACGCCGCCTCGCTGGCCGTGGTCGCCCACCGCTTCGGTGCCTCGGCCGCCGACCTGCTCGACGAGCTGGCCGCGGCCGGCGCCACGCCGGAGTGGCGGACCGGCGTCTACCTGTGCTGCGAGTGCCGGCCGGGCGGCGACCCCGGCCTGTCGGTACACCTCCCGGCCCGGGCGCTCGGCCTCGATCCCGGCGCCATGCTGGCCCTGGTCCGGGCCCTGGCCGCCCGCCACCACGGCACCACCCGGGGCGTGGATGCGCTGGCGGGGGCGGCGGAGGCGGCCGGCGGGCCCTGGGAGGCGTCGGTGCTCGGCCTCGGCCTGGCGCCCGGGGGCGGCATCGGCAAGGTCAACGTCTACCTCGCCGCCGGCGCTCGCTGACACCGCCTCGGGCGCGCGTACCGCAGGCGACGGGGTGCTACTAGATTCGGCGCCACGTGTCCGGCGGGCGGCTGGAGGCGGGCGCTGGGTGCCCGGATCGGTGAGGAAGGAAGCTGCAACGGTGAGACGAGCGTCGGTTGCCGCGCCTGGGTGGGAGCATCGATGACGCCCATCGCCGCGCTGCTGGGCGCGGTCTTCGGCCTCGGCGTCATCACCGTCGTCCTCGCCCTCCGCCCCGTCGCGCCCGGCGAGGTCGCCCCCCGCCGCCAGGGCTCCGGCGTCGGGCTCAACCAGCGCGTCGAGAACTTCACGATCCGCCTCGCGCTCGGCCTCTTCGGCGCGGTCGTCGTCCTCGCCATCACCCGGTGGCCGGTGGCCGGCCTCATCGCGGGCACCGCCGGGTTCATGGCTCCCACGGTCCTGGGCGGCGGCGCGGCCCGCAAGGCCCGCCTGGACCGCACCGAGGCCATCGCCACCTGGGCCGAGATGTTGCGCGACACGATGGCCGGCGCCGGCGGCCTCGAGCAGTCCATCATCGCCAGCGCCGCCGTGGCCCCGCCGGCGCTCCGCGCCGAGGTCCTGCGGCTGGCGGCCCGCCTGGAGCGCGAGCGGCTGGCGCCCTCGCTCCGCCAGTTCGCCGACGAGGTCGACCACCCCTCCGGCGACCTGGTGGTGGCCGCTCTGATCCTGGCCGCCGACAAGAGCCCCCGGCGCTTGGGCGACCTGCTGGGCCGGCTGGCCACCGCCGCCCGCGCCCACGTCAACATGCAGCTCCGGGTCGCTTCCGGCCGGGCGCGCACGCAGACGGCGGTGCGGGTGATCACCATCTTCACCACCCTGTTCGCCATCGGGTTGCTGATCTTCAACCGCGACTACCTGGAGCCCTACGACTCGCCGTTCGGGCAGTTGGTGCTGGCGATCGTCGGCCTGCTCTTCGGCACGGCCTTCGTGTGGCTGGCGCGGGCCTTCCGCCCCACCGAGGACGAGCGGTTCCTGCGGACCGAGGACGTGCTGGCGTGATCGTGCCGATCCTCCTCGGGGCGCTGACCGGCGGGGCCGGCCTGCTGTCGTTCCGCCTGCTGTTCCCCCCTGCGCCGCCCCTCCAGGCCTCGATCGACCGGCTGCACCGGCGCAACGCCCTGGCCTCGCTCGCCTCGCCCGACCAGTCCGAGGGGATGTCCGACCTGCTGGGCCGGACGGTGGGGGTGACGGCGGCCCGCATCGCCCGCGACCTGGGGCTGAACTTCGCGTCGCTCGAGGCCGACCTGCGCATCACCGGGGGCTCTGTCGAAGAGCACCTGGCCCGCAAGATCGTGCTCGGTCTGTACGGCCTGGCCATGCCGGCGCTGCTCACGTTGCTGGCGTCCCTGCTGGGCTTCACGATCCCGGTCGTGTACCCCGCCCTGCTCGGGGTCCTGCTGGGGGTGCTGTTCTTCTTCGCCCCCGACGTCGGGAACCGGCACAAGGCCCGCGCCCGCCGCGACGAGTTCAAGCACTCGCTGGGCTCGTTCCTGGACCTGGTCGTCATCTCGCTGGCCGGCGGGGCGGGCGTCGAGAGCGCGCTGCGCGACGCCGCCGCCATCGGCGAGGGCTGGACGTTCGTGCAGCTCCACAACGCGCTGGAGACCACGGTGCTGACCGGCGAGACCCCGTGGGCCGTCCTGTCGCGGCTGGGGGTCGAGCTGAGCGTGCCGGAGCTGGTCGAGCTGGCCGCCAGCCTGTCGCTGGCCGGCACCGAGGGCGCCCGGGTGCGGGAGTCGCTGGCGGTCAAGGCCAACTCGCTGCGCGACCACGCGCTGGCCGAGGCCGAG
>DASSUD010000475.1:0-3785 GCA_035707385.1 Acidimicrobiales bacterium | reverse complement strand
CAGATCGCCGAGCTCGTCGGCGTGAGCCAGGTCCAGGTGTCCCGCCTGCTGCGGGCCAGCCTGGCCCGGATGAAGGACACGCTGACCGACGTCCCCGGATCCTGCGCGGTCTGATCATGTCCGTCTGCCAGCTCATCGCCTTCGACAACGGCCCCGAGCGGGTGCTGCTGGACATCATCCCGCTCGAGACGCTCGACATCGACGGCACCGTGGTCCCCCGCGGCCTGCCCCTGTCGATGAGCTTCCTGCCGAGCGACGACCCCGCGGAGCACGACGAGATGGTGGCGCTGTTCGCCAGGTGGATGGACAACGACGGGCTGCTGGAGCTGGACGTGGCCGCCGCGGCGGACATCGGCGGCTTCCGCTACGTCTTCACCCACCGGGACGAGCAGCTCGTCCTCGACGTCCGGGTCTGAGTGAGCCCTCCGGCGGAGCGGGTTCCCGCAATCCCCGCCCGCGCGAGTGCGGGCGCCGCCGAACGGGTACCAACACGGCCGTGATCTGGGCAGCCACCAGCTTCGAGCTGGACATGGACGTGGTGGTCCGCCTGCTGGGCGCCACCGTGCTGGGTGCGGTGGTCGGGATCGAGCGCGAGGCCAGCGACCAGCCGGCCGGCCTGCGCACGCACATCGCGGTGGCGGTGGGCGCCGCGCTGTTCGGCGTGGTCTCCACTCTGGGGTTCCTCGAGTTCGACCAGCCGCGGGCCAACTCGACCATCCAGGCGGACGTGACGCGGGTCGCGTCCAACGTGGTGGTGGGGATCGGCTTCCTCGGGGCCGGCGTCATCTTCCGCCGGGGCAACAGCGTCCGCAACCTCACGACGGCGGCCAGCCTGTGGGCCGTCGCCGCCGTCGGCCTGGCCTGCGGGGTCGGCGACGTCACCAGCGCCGCCATCGGCACGGCCGTGCTGCTCGGCAGTCTCGTCCTGCTGCGCCCCATCCGCGACTACATCAGCCGGCGGTGGTCCACGGCCACGACGACCGTCCGTATCGAGCTGGCACCCGGCGTCGAGCCCTCCACGGCGGTCGACCGGTTCCCGACCGGCGGGCGGGCGGAGACCTCGAAGCTGACCGTGCTCAAGCAGAGCGGGCACTTCGTCGTCACGTGCGAGATCACCGGGCCGCCGTCGGACCTGCGGCAGTGGATGTCGTCACTCGCAGCCGAGGACGGGCTCGAGTCGATCGCCGAGCTGTGAGCAGATCGTGCCCTGCGTGTCCCGCCGTGGCAGCATGGCCTCCGCACCCCCCCGTTCCCGACCACCCGCACGTCACGGAGTCCCTATGAGCGATCCGCAGGAGTCGATCATCGTCTCGACCCGCTGGGAGGAGTCCAAGGCGATCATCGAGCTGTCGGGCGAGCTGGACCTCCACTCGTCCCCGCAGCTGAGCGCCGCCGTCGGCGACGTGCTGGGCCGGAGCGCCACCGCCGTGGAGATCGACGCCGCCACGCTGTCCTTCGCCGACTCGGCGGGCCTGCGGGCGCTGCTGCTCGCCCGCAGCGACGCCGACGAGCATGGTGTCCCCCTCCGCGTCAGCCGCGTGTCCGAGCAGCTGGGTCGGCTGCTGGAGATGACCGGCCTGCGCGAAACGCTCGGCGTCCCCGTGACCTGAGCCGGGCCGGCTCAGCTGACCCCGCGGGCCCGCACGACCTTGCGGGCCTGGAACGAGACGCTGTTGCCGTCCTGGGTCAGCTCGTGGCCGTCGGTCACGACGTCGAGGATCTGCCGGCTGAGCGACAGTCGCTCCTCGTCGATCGTCTCCCCGGGCGAGGTCCGGGTGGTGCCGACGACCAGGAGGGCGTCACCGCCCAGCTCGAACGCCAGCCGCACCGCCTCGCCGTCACCCATCTCGATCAGGGTGGCGCACAGCTCGTCCACCGCGATGCGGAAGTCCTCGACCTCCTCCAGGGGCAGGCCCGAGGTGGTGGCCACGCCGCTGGCCATCAGGCGGGCCAGCCGCATGTACCGGCTGTCCGGTGGGAGCGACAGTTCGATGCGGCCAGCGAGCGGATCCATGGTCCTTCTTTCAGCCGTCGGGTGGTTTCTACCCGGGGCGTCGGCGCCTAGACCGTCCGGCGAGCGGGGGTCGGTCATGACGCCAGCACCAGTACCGCTCCCCCGCCGGGCAGGGGGTAGACCTGGGCGCCGGCGCCGGCGCCGGCGCCGGCCGGCGGGCGGGCGCCCTGCGGCTCGGCGTCGAGCCGGGAGGCAACTTCGTCGAACAGGTCGTCGGGCACGGCGGACGACAGCGGTTTGCCCACCGCCACGCCCTCCAGCGTCTCGGCCGCGGCCCGGCTGAGGCCCCGGATGCGGCGGTCGTCGTCGATCACCAGCACCACGGCTCCGCCCAGGCCCAGCAGCACGTCGACGACGCTCTCCAGGTCGTCGGCCAGCGACCGGGCGGCCACCAGGTCGGCCGCCAGCTGCTCGATCTCGGTTGTCGCCGCCTCGACGCGGGCGCGCAGCTCGGCGAGGAGCCGGGTCGGGTCGTCGGCAGGGGTCATCGCGGCACCGCAGCGATCCTAGGAGTCAGGACCCGACGAGACGTACCCCCGGCAGCCGCCCGCCACACGTGTACCCGGTCCCCGACCGGGGAACGTAGGTGGGGTGACGACCGCCGCCCTGGCCCGCGAGATGCGCCGTTGCCGCCAGGCCCTGGCCCGGTCGGCGGAGGCGTCGGACCAGGCCCGCACCCTCCTCACCGTCCCCGCCGACCGCGTCGAGCGCCACTGGCTGGCCGGCGGCGCGTCGCGCCCGGCAGTCGACCCCGACCTGTGGCGCCTCCACGTGCGCTACGACCGCGACCGCGACGAGGATGCGCTCCAGGCCCTGGTCGAGCGCTACCGGCCCCATGCCGAGGCCCAGGCGCGCCGGCACTACCGCCGGGGCGAGCCGATCGACGACCTCACCCAGGTCGCCTACGAGGCGCTGATGCTGGCGCTCCAGCGCTTCGACCCCGACCGCCGCAAGCCCTTCCTGGCCTTCGCCAAGCCCACCATCGTCGGGTCGCTGCGCCGCCACTTCCGGGACGCCGGCTGGGCCATGCGGGTCCCCCGCCGGGTCCACGAGCTCGCCAGCCCCGTCCGCGACGCCCAGGAGCTGCTGACCCACGACCTGGGCCGGGCGCCGTCGCCGGGCGAGATCGCCGACTTCATCGGCGTCGAGGAGCGCGAGGTGCTCGACTCGATGCGGGCCGAGGAGGTCCGGGCCACCACGTCGCTCGACGCCCCCGACCCGGCCAGCGGGCTCCAGGCCGAGCAGGTCATCGGGCGGCTCGACCGCGGCTTCGTCGGCATCGAGAACCGCACGGCGCTGCTCCAGAGCCTGGAGCTGCTGTCCGGGGACGACCGGGAGCTGCTGCAGATGTACTTCGTGGAGGAGCGGACCCAGTCCCAGATCGCGGAGGTGCTCGGCTGCAGCCAGATGCAGGTGTCCCGCCTACTGCGGCGGGCGGTCCGCCAGCTCCGCCGGCACATGGTCGGCAGCTGACGTGGCCGGCGGGAAGGGGCGCAGCGCTGCGGCCCGGGAGCTGCGAGCGGTGGCCATCGAGGCCGCCGGGTGCACGCGCTGCGACCTGTACCGGCGGGCCACCCAGACCGTGTTCGGCGAGGGGCCGGTGCCCGCTGCCCTGCTCCTGGTGGGCGAGCAGCCGGGCGACAAGGAGGACCTGGCCGGCGAGCCGTTCGTGGGGCCCGCCGGCCGGGTGCTCGACGAGGCCCTGGGCGCGGCCGGCGTCGACCGCGGACGCGTCTACGTCACCAACGCCGTCAAGCACTTCAAGTGGGAG
>DASSUD010000474.1:0-20690 GCA_035707385.1 Acidimicrobiales bacterium | reverse complement strand
GCATGGGCCGTGCTTACTTCTAAGCAGCGGGTCGTGGGTTCGAGTCCTACCGGGGGCGCAGAGTGCCTCTGACCAGGCCTTTTCCAGTGCCATGGCCCGTGGCGGGCACGAAAAGTTATCCGGTGCAGTTATCTGGTGGTGTGTGCACGGGAGGCGGCCATCTCAGCGTCGTTCACGCTCCTTGAGGTCCTTTGGCCGCGTCGGCCGTGAGCCGAGCGATCACCGCGCTGCGCGTCACGGGGTCCAAGGCATCGAGTTGATCGTGGATGTCTTGCGCGGTCGCCTCGACCGTCTGGCGCTTCGCCCGCAGTTGCATGACGGCGAGTGCGGCGATGGCGGCAACGGCGGCGAAGAGCATCAGTTTCATGAGTCGATTCGAGTGGTCCATGTGGGCTCCCATCGGGTCGGCGTTCATGTCAGAGGTAGCGCCGGGACGTCATCCAGCGGTAGCTACGCAGGTCCCAGATCGGCGGGAGGTAGAGGGTGACGAAGCGGTAGGTGAGGGCGATGGCGAAGGCGGTCTCGGCGGGGATGCCGGCTCGCGTGATGCTTCATCGCTACGGCGCCTCCGCCGCCGACGCTCGAGCCCGTGAGGCTCACCAGCGATTGATGCCAGGAGATCGCTTCTGAGGTTGGCGGCAAGGATCGACGGATCCACAGCTGCGGAGGGCGCTCGGCAGTCAGCGGCCGCACCGGCGAAACCGGCGCGGGCGACCGGCCGGCGAACTCTGGCTATCGGAGTGCGGCTGTCTGAGACCTCCGATGTCCGCAACGGCGCTTCGGGCGCGTTGGGCTCGCTTAGTACCCTCCGGCTGGTGGACTTTCATGGCTTGCCCATCACTCGACTGACGGTCGACTGGGCCGCCGGGGTCCTGACCATCGACATCGGCGCGGGCGACGGCGAGGTGGCGATCAGATCGTCGGGGCTCCGCCGGCTGTCAGTCGTCTGGGCCGTCCCTGGAGCTCCGAGCCAGCCGATCAGCCGAGTCGACGTTGGTCATGAGAAGCTGAACATCGAGATACAGGGCGGCGGCCACATCTCGATCGAAGCCAGCAGCATCGAGATGCCCGACCGCCACTGACCGGGTCCTCATCGTTCGCTCCTCGCGCTGTCCGCCCGAGGGACTTCGGTGACCTGGTTCCGCGAGGGCGTGTGGCCCGTTGCCGGAGCGGTCGTCACGGGTGGCTGGATTGCGGGTGACTGGCGTGCCAGTCGGTCACGCGGTTTGGACCTCTGCCGCGCTGTCGTGTTTGGTGACGACCGCGAGGGTTCCGGTGGCGGCGGTCATGGTGGCGGCGAGGAAGACGAAGGCGGCCGTGGAGGAGACGGTCGTCCAGAGGATGCCGGTGATGGCGGAGGCGGCGAGATTGCCGCGGATTGGGTGACGGCCAGGAGCCCGAAGGCCGAGCGGGACTGCCGCGTGATCCGGTGACATCTGATCTGTGGTGCCGTGAGGTGCCGCTGGAAGGATGTGCATCATGCCGAGGCCCTATCCCCGGGAGTTCCGGGAGGACGTGGTCCGCGTCGCCCGCAACCGTGAGCCGGGCGTGCGGATCAAGGACATCGCGGCGGACTTCGGGATCTCGGAGTCGTGCTTGCAGAACTGGTTGACGGCTGCGGACGTCGAGGACGGCACCAAGCCGGGAACCACAGCAGCAGAGAACGCCGAGCTGCGAGCGGCGAAACGCCGGATCCGGTTGCTCGAGCAGGAGAACGAGGTCCTGCGCCGGGCCGCGGCGTACCTGTCCCAGGCGAGCTTGCCGGGGAAATGACGTACCCGCTCGTCCGTGAACTGGCCGGCGACGGGATCCCCGTCACGGTGACGTGCCGGGTCCTCAAGATCGCCCGTCAGCCCTACTACCGGTGGCTCGCCGCCCCGGTCACCGACCACGAGCTCGACGAGGCCCATGTGGCGAACGCGGTGTTCGACGCGCACAGCGACGACCCCGAGTTCGGCTATCGGTTCCTCGCCGATGAGGTCCGCCAGGCCGGCCACGAGGTGTGCGACCGGACGGTGTGGCGGATCTGCCGGGACAACGGCTGGTGGTCGGCCTTCGGGAAGCCGAAGCGCCGCAAGGGCCGCTCGCCGGGGACACCGGCGCATGACGATCTCGTGCGCCGGAACTTCACCGCCGAGGCCCCGAACCAGCTGTGGCTGGCCGACATCACCGAGCACCCCACCGTCGAGGGGAAGCTCTACCTGTGCGCCATCAAAGACGCCTGGTCGAACCGGATTGTGGGCTGGTCCATCGACGAGCGGATGAAAGCCCGCCTCGTCGTGGCTGCCATCGAGATGGCCGTCGCCCGCCGCGGCGAGGTCGCCGGGTGCATCCTGCACTCGGACAGGGGCAGCCAAAGCGGACTCAACTTGTGGTCGCAACACCTCGACGATGGAGGTGCAGGCGATGGCGACGATGAAGGAGCGGCAACGGGAGGTTCAGCTGTATCGGGGCCAGATCCCGTCGCCGGGGCGGCCGACGGTGGCGTGGCGGCAGGACCGGGTGACGTTCTGGGCGGCAATTGCGCGGGGGGAGAAGACCGACGAGGCCGCCGCCGAAGCCGCTGTGTCATCCCCGGTCGGCTACCGGTGGTTCCGTCACGCTGGCGGGGTGAACCCATGCCTTCCTCCGGCGGTGTCGGGCCGCTACCTGTCGTTCTCCGAGCGCGAGGACATCGCGCTCTGCAGGGCCCAGGGGCTCGGCGTCCGCCAGGTCGCACGCCAGCTCGGTCGGTCGCCGTCAACGATCTCCAGGGGAGCTACGTCGGAACGCGTCGACCCGCACGTTCCGGCTCGAGTACAAGGCGACGATCGCCCAGTGGCACGCCGAGCGCCGTGCCCGCCGTCCGAAGGTCGCCAAGCTCGCCAACAACGAACCGCTCCGTGGGTACGTGCAGGACCGGCTCTCCGGCCAGGTCCGCGCACCCGACGGGCGGGCGCTGGGGCCTGACGGGCCGGAGTGGAAGGGGCGAAACAAGCCACATCGTGGTGATCGGCGCTGGGTGCAGGCATGGAGCCCGGAGCAGATCGCACGACGGCTGCCGGTCGACTTCCCCGATGATGAGTCCATGCGGATCAGCCACGAGGCCATCTACCAGGCTCTCTACGTCGAAGGCCGTGGCGCCCTCAAGCGCGAGCTGGTCTCGTGCCTGCGGTCCGGGCGAGCGTTGCGGATCCCTCGGACGCGTTCGGGACGGCGATCCTGGGATCACGTCACCGACGATGTGCTGATCAGTGAACGGCCCGCGGAGGTCGAGGACCGAGCGGTCCCTGGGCACTGGGAAGGCGACCTGCTCATCGGGTTGCAACGCTCGGCGATCGGCACGCTGGTCGAGCGGACTACCCGGTTCACGATGCTGATCCACCTGCCACGCGAGCCCGGCTACGGCGACAAGCCCCGGAAGAAGAACGGACCCGCCCTGGCCGGCTACGGCGCCCTCACCATGAAGAACGCGCTCGCCCTGTCGATGACCACGCTGCCCGATCAGCTCTGCCGCTCGCTGACCTGGGACCGGGGCAAGGAGCTCTCGGCGCACGCCAACTTCACCGTCGAGACCGACATCCCCGTCTACTTCGCAGACCCGAAGAGCCCATGGCAGCGCGGCACGAACGAGAACACCAACGGGCTGCTGCGTCAATACTTCCCCAAGGGCACCGACCTGACCCGATGGTCCGCCGAAGAGATCGAAGCGGTCGCCGCCACCCTCAACAGCCGGCCCCGCAAGGTGCTCGGTTGGAAGACCCCCGCCGACGCCCTCAACGAGCACCTACGCTCCCTCCAACAGGCCGGTGTTGCGTCCACCGATTGAGTCCGCTCAATTTCGCGCCCGGAAACTGCACCGGGCGTTGACCCGCTACCGGATGGTCGGCTCGATGGGCCAAGTCGGCTCGGCCGGAGCCAACGCCGCCATGGAATCGTTCTTCGCCCTCCTGCAGCGCAACGTCTTGGACCGCCGCCGCTGGAACAGCCGTGACGAACTCCGCATCGCCATCATCACCTGGATCGAACGCACCTACCACCGGCGGCGCCGCCAAGCCGCCCTCGGCCGCCTCACCCCCATCGAATACGAGATGATCAATACCCCACAGGCCACCCTGGCCGCCTAACCCAACCTGTCGCCGGATCACGCGGCAGTCCCCCTCACCAAGGCTGACTAACGCTGCTGGGATCTACAGCTAGCCCACCGATCGCTGGCCGTCGCCGGGCACGAACGGTCGCAGGCTCTGCTCATGGGCGATCCGACGCAACCGGGTCAGTCGGGGCGCGCAGGCCCACCGTGGGGCCCCATGTCACCGTCCCCGCCTGTAGAAATCTGCTAGTTCGAGTCGTGTCGCCTCAGCCAAGGAGACCGGTGGACAACGAACCCTTCAACGCGAGCGGCCTGATCACCGCCATCGTCCTGACCGTGCTCATCGGGTTGGCCCTCGTGCTGGTGCTCAGCGGGGTGGCGGTCCCGGTGCTCGTCGTGGTCGCCTTCGCCTGTGGTCGGCTGGGCGGCCGTGACGCTGGACTCGGGTCGGTGTCCGCGGGTGCGTTCATGTTCGGCTATGCGATCACCGAACCGCATTTCGTGTGGGAGATCGAGAGCAGCCACGACGTCGTGCTGCTCATCGTGCTCTTCGTCTCCTCCCTGGTGGCTTCGGAGGTCGGTGCCCGGCTCAGGGCGCACGGACGTTCCCATCGGGGGAGCTAGACGGCGAGGTGCTCGGCGACCGGGCCGTGGACGAGGCCGGGGCGGTAGGTGAGCCCGCCAAGGACGACGATGACGCCGAGGAGCGGGCGGGCGAAGGTGAAGCCCGAGGTGGGCATCGTCGCCCGGGTGGGGGCGTGGAGTTCCTTGCCGGCGAGGGAGCCCCCGAGGGCGAGGACGATGATCAGCGGCAGGAAGCTGCCGGCCAGCATGACCAGGCCGAGGGTAACCGTGAGCCGGACCCCGGCAGGTTCGCCTCACCATCCGCTGGTCGGGTCGAGGGTGGCCGGCGCCCTAGTTTGGGCGCCCATGCCGAGCGCGTATTCGTCGGTCAAGCGGGTGCTGCTGGGTCGGCCGTTGGCCACGAGCGCCGCGCACCACGAGCGGGTGTCCCGGGCGGTCGGCCTGGCCATCTTCTCGTCGGATGCGGTGGCCTCGAGCGCGTTCGCCACCCAGGAGATCCTCCACGTGCTGGTCCCCGTGGCCGGGATGGCGGCGATCGGCTACCTCACACCGATGTCGCTGCTGGTGGTGGCGTTGCTGGCCGTCGTCGTCTTCAGCTACCGCCAGACGATCCATGCCTATCCCAACGGTGGTGGCTCCTACATCGTCAGCAAGGACAACCTGGGCACGCTGCCAGGTCTGGTCGCCGGTGCGTCGTTGCTGGTCGACTACACGCTCACCGTGGCGGTCTCGATCGCGGCGGGCACCGCGGCCATCACATCTGCTATCGAGCCGCTGCGCGGCCACGAGGTGGGGACCGCGATCCTGCTGCTGGCCGGGCTGGCGCTGGCGAATCTGCGCGGCCTGCGCGAATCGGGCCGGCTGTTCGCCCCGCCGACCTACGGCTACATCGCGATCATGACCGTGCTGATCGGCTACGGACTGGCGCGCACCGTGTTCGGCGACCTGGGGCCGCTGCCGGTCGACCAGGCCGCGCTCGACGAGATCACCCACAATGGGGCGCTCCTCGGCGCGACGTCGCTGTTCCTGCTCATGCGGGCGTTCTCGTCCGGGGCGATCGCGCTGTCCGGCGTCGAGGCCATCTCCAACGGCGTGCCCGCGTTCCGCCCGCCCGAGGCGAAGCACGCCGCGACGGTCCTCACCTGGACAGGGACCATCCTGGCCGGCCTGTTCTGCGGGGTGGCGGCGCTCGCGCTCCAGCTCCAGCCGACGCTCAGCGAGAACGAGACGATCCTGTCGACCATGGGCCGTGCGGTCTTCGGCGCGGGCAGCGTTCTCTACTACGTGCTCCAGTTCTTCACCGCCGCGATCCTCATCCTGTCGGCCAACACCGCGTTCGCCGACTTCCCCCGGCTGTCCTACGTCATCGCCCGCGACGGCTTCATGCCCCGCCAGCTCGCCAACCGGGGTGACCGGCTCGCGTTCTCCAACGGGATCATCGCCCTCGCCGTGGCCTCGGCCGCCCTCCTCGTCGCCTTCGAGGCCAATGTCACACTGCTGGTGCCGCTCTTCGCCGTCGGGTTGTTCTTGAGCTTCACCCTCAGCCAGGCCGGGATGGTGGCGCATCACTGGCGCCTGCGCGAGCCGAACTGGCGGCCAGGCCTCGCCATCAACGCCCTCGGCGCCGCGGCGACAGCGGTCGTCCTGGTGGTGATCCTGGTGTCGAAGCTGACCGAGGGAGCCTGGGTCCCCACCCTGGTGATCCCGATCATCACCCTGGCGTTCCTCGGTATCCGCCGGCACTACGACCGGGTGGCGGAGCAGATCCGGCCCCGTCCGACGGACACGGAGGAGATCGTGCGCCACACGGTGGTTGTGCTCGTGTCGGGTCCCACACGGCCGGCCGTCCACGCCGTCCGCTACGCGCAGGCGATGCGGCCCGACCACCTGTTCGCGCTCACCGTCGTGCAGGACGGGCAGCAGGGGACCGACCTCGAGAGGGCCTGGGACGAGGTCGGCATCGGGGTCCCGCTGGAGATCATCGAGGATGACTACCGCGATCTGACCACGCCCATCGAGGCGTTCCTCACGAGCACCGACGCCCGCTGGGCCGATGACACGCTCACGGTCGTGATCCCCGAGCTCGTCGTCCATAGCTCATGGGAGCACCTGCTCCACAACCAGAGCGCGCTGGTGCTCAAAGCGCGGCTCCTCTACCGCCGCGACACCGTCGTCACCTCCGTCCCGTGGCACATCGACTGAGTGGGCAGCCCGCTCGGCTCACGCGAGCCCGCACAGCACCCTTGCCGTGGCAGCGGATAACTATGCCCCTTCGCTAGCCGTTGCACCTGCGTTTTCGGAGGTCAGCATGGCGTACAGGCCGGGCTTACTTCTAAGCAGCGGGTCGTGGGTTCGAGTCCTACCGGGGGCGCATCGGGCCTCTGGCCAGGGTGTTTGCGGCGGGACGCCGCCGGCCCCGCGTCTGTTCGTTCGGCGCCAAGACGGCCCAGGCCCTACCGCTTGAGGAGCTGGGCTTGCTCCAGGTCACGACGCGACTCGTTGGTTGGGACGACGTTTTCTCCCGGTGCTTCCTCTGATGAACAACGCCCGCGACGGTGGCTACGGTCGCGGTCGTGTCGGTTGTGCTGCGACCCGAGGGGCTCACCCGGGACGACGTCGTGGCCGTCGCCCGCAACGGCGCCGGGGCCCGCCTCTCCGAGGAGGCCGTGGCGGCCATGGCGGCCACCCGGGCCCACGTCGAAGGCCTGGCCGCGTCCGCCGAGCCCGTGTACGGCATCTCCACCGGCTTCGGGGGCCTGGCCACCCGGCGGATCCCGACCGAGCATCGTGACCGCCTCCAGCGCTCCCTCATCGCCTCGCACGCCGCCGGTATGGGCGAGTCGGTCGAGCCCGAGGTGGTGCGGGCGATGGTGCTGCTGCGCGCCCGCACGCTGGCCACGGGCATCACGGGGGCCCGGCCCGAGCTGGCGGCCGCGCTCCTGGACCTGCTCGACGACGGCCGCCTGCCCGAGGTCCCCGAGTTCGGCTCGCTCGGCTGCAGCGGCGACCTGGCGCCGCTGGCCCACGTCGCCACGGCCCTCGACCTGACGCTGGAGGCCAAGGAGGGCCTGGCGCTCGTCAACGGCACCGACGGCATGCTGGGCATGCTCGTGCTGTCCTGCGCCGACCTGGCCGGGCTGCTGCGGGCGGCGGACGTGGCCGCGGCCATGAGCGTGGAGGGCCTCCTCGGCACCGACCGGGCCTTCGCGGCTGACCTCGTCGCACTGCGCCGCCACCCCGGCCAGCAAGCGTCGGCCGCCAACATCGCCGCCCTCCTGGCCGGCTCGGCCATCGTCGCCTCGCACCGTACCGACGACCCCCGGGTCCAGGACGCCTACTCGCTGCGCTGCGCGCCCCAGGTTCACGGCGCCGCCCGCGACGCCCTCGCCTTCGCCGACACGTGCGCCGACAACGAGCTGGCGTCCGCGATCGACAACCCGGTCGTGCTCGCCGACGGTCGGGTCGAGTCGGTGGGCAACTTCCACGGGGCGCCGCTGGCGCACGCCTGCGACCTGCTGGCCATCGTGGTCGCCGACGTCGCCGCCATGAGCGAGCGGCGGACCGACAGGTTCCTCGACGCCGCCCGCAGCCACGGCCTGCCGCCGTTCCTGGCCCACGAGCCCGGCGTCGACAGCGGCCTGATGATCGCCCAGTACACGGCCGCCGCCCTGGTCGCCGAGTGCCGGCGGCTGGCCGTCCCCGCCAGCGCCGACACGATCCCGACCTCGGCGATGCAGGAGGACCACGTGTCGATGGGCTGGTCGGCCGCCCGCAAGCTGCGGACGGCGCTCACCCACCTGGCCCGCGTGCTGGCGGTCGAGCTGCTGACCGCGGCCCGCGGCATCGACCTGCGGTCGCCGCTCACCCCGGCGCCGGCCACCGGTGCGGTGCGCGACGCCCTGCGGGCCGGCGGGGTGGGCCCGCCGGGCCCCGATCGGCTGCTGGCGCCGGAGCTGGCGGCCGCGGCCGGGCTGGTCGACGACGGGACGGTCGTGCGGGCGGCCGAGCGGGAGGTGGGAGCCCTTGCCTGAGAGCCCGCGCACCGTCCGGGCACCGCGAGGACCCGAGCGCAGCTGCAAGGGCTGGGCCCAGGAGGGCGCGCTGCGGATGCTCATGAACAACCTCGACCCCGAGGTGGCGGAGCGCCCCCAGGACCTCGTCGTCTACGGCGGCACCGGGCGGGCGGCCCGCAGCTGGGAGGCGTTCGACGCCATCGTCGCCGGCCTCCGCCGGCTGGAGGACGACGAGACCCTGCTCGTGCAGTCGGGCAAGCCGGTGGCGGTCTTCCGCACCCACGAGTGGGCGCCACGGGTGCTGATCGCCAACGCCAACCTGGTGCCCGAGTGGGCGACCTGGGACGAGTTCCGCCGCCTCGAGGCGCTGGGCCTGACCATGTACGGCCAGATGACCGCCGGATCGTGGATCTACATCGGCACCCAGGGCATCCTCCAGGGCACCTACGAGTGCTTCTCCGCCATCGCCGAGCGCCGCTTCGGGGGCAGCCTGGCCGGCACGATCACGGTCACGGCCGGGCTGGGGGGAATGGGGGGTGCCCAGCCGCTGGCAGTGACCATGAACGGCGGCGTGGCCATCGTCGTCGAGGTCGACCCCGAGCGGATGCGGCGCCGGCTGGAGACCCGGTACCTCGACACGGCCACGGACGACCTCGACGACGCGCTGGCGCGGGCCGAGGCGGCCCGGGCCGACCGGCACCCGCTGTCGATCGGCCTGCTCGGCAACGCCGCCGAGGTGCTCCCCCAGCTGGTGGCGCGGGACGTCGCCGTCGACATCGTCACCGACCAGACGCCCGCCCACGACCCGCTCAGCTACGTGCCGGCCGGCCTGACGCCCGCCGAGGCGGATGACCTGCGGCGGCGGGATCCCGGCGGGTACACGACCCGGGCCCGCGAGTCGATGGCCCGACACTGCGCGGCGATGGTCGCCTACGCCGACCGGGGCGTCGAGGTGTTCGACTACGGCAACAGCCTGCGGCGGGAGGCCGAGCTCGGGGGGTTCGAGCGGGCCTTCGCCTACCCCGGATTCCTGCCGGCCTACATCCGGCCGCTGTTCTGCGAGGGCAGGGGGCCGTTCCGGTGGGCGGCGCTGTCGGGCGACCCGGCCGACATCGGCGCCACCGACAAGGCCGTGCTCGACGAGTTCCCCGACAACGAGCCGCTGGCGCGCTGGATCCGCCTGGCCTCCGACCGGGTGGCGTTTCAGGGCCTGCCCGCCCGCATCTGCTGGCTCGGCTACGGCGAGCGCGACCGGATGGGCCTGCGCTTCAACGAGCTGGTGGCGGCCGGAAAAGTTCAGGCACCGATCGTGATCGGGCGCGATCACCTCGACTCCGGGTCCGTGGCCTCCCCCTACCGGGAGACCGAGGCGATGCGCGACGGCTCCGATGCCATCGCCGACTGGCCCCTGCTGAACGCCCTGCTCAGCACCGCCAGCGGCGCCAGCTGGGTGTCGCTGCACCACGGTGGCGGCGTGGGGATCGGCCGGTCGATCCACGCGGGGATGGTGGTCGTCGCCGACGGCAGCGAGCTCGCCGCCCAGAAGCTCGAGCGCGTGCTCACGAACGACCCGGGCAGCGGCGTGGCCCGGCACGCCGACGCCGGCTACCCGGAGGCGCTGCGGGTGGCCCGTGCGTCCGAGATGCAGCTGCCCATGCAGCCGTGACCACCTTCTGGGCCGCCCGCGCCCTCCTGCCGGACGGGGTGGCCGAGGCTGTCGCGCTGGAGAGCGGCGACGACGGGCGGCTGGCGTCCGTCCGGCCCGGCGCCGCCCCGCCGCCGGCGGATGCCACCGCGCTGGGCGGGCTCGTGCTGCCCGGCCTCGTGGACGCCCACTCCCACGCCTTCCACCGGGCCCTGCGGGGCGACGCCGCCGGCGGCGACTTCTGGGCCTGGCGGTCGGGGATGTACGCCCTCGTCGACCGGCTCGACCCCGACACGCTCGTGGCGCTGGCCGCCGCCGCGTTCGGCGAGCTGGTGCTGGCCGGCGTCACCACGGTGCACGAGTTCCACTACCTCCACCAGCCGGCCGGCATGGACGACGCGGTGTGCGAGGCCGCCCGGCGGGCCGGCATCCGGCTCGTGCTGCTCGACACCTGCTACCTGCGGGCCGGCTTCGCCGGCGAGGCGCTCGATCCCGTGCAGCGGCGTTTCAGCGACGGCGACGTCGAGCGCTGGCGGGCCCGCGCCGAGAAGGTGGCCGCGGCCCACGCCGAGGTGACCGTGGGGGCCGCGATCCACAGCGTCCGGGCGGTGGATCCGGCGTCGCTCGGCGCCGTCGCCGGCTGGTCCCGCGAGCGCGCCGTTCCGCTGCACCTGCACCTGTCGGAGCAACCGGCCGAGAACGAGAACTGCCTGGCCGCCACCGGACGCACCCCGGCCCAGCTCGCCTACGACCACGGGGTGCTCGGGCCCGCCACCACCGCGGTGCACTGCACCCACGTGACCGCCCACGACGTCGCCCTGCTGGGGGCCGCCGGCACCGCCGCCTGCCTGTGCCCCACCACCGAGCGGGACCTGGCCGACGGCATCGGCCCCGCCGCCGCCCTGGCCGCCGCCGGGTGCCCGCTCCGTGTCGGCAGCGACTCGCACGCGTTCGCCGACCTGTTCGAAGAGGCCCGGGCGGTCGAGATGGACGAGCGGCTCGCCACCGGCCGCCGGGGCCTGCACGCGCCGGGCGCTCTGCTGGCCGCCGCCACGGCCGGGGGGGCGTTGCGGGCCGGGGAGCCGGCGGACCTGTGCGCCGTCGGGCTCGACGGCGTCCGGCTGGCCGGGATCGATCCGGACGACCCCGTGCCGATGCTGGTGGCGGCGGCGACGGCCGCCGACGTCACCGACGTGGTCGTGGCCGGCCGCCATGTGGTGCGGGGCGGCGCGCACGTCGGGATGGACGTGGCCGCCGAGCTGCGGGCCGCCATCGCGGCGGTGCGGTGATGTGGGATCTCCTGATCACCGACACCGCCGGGGGCGGGGCCGTCGCCGTGGATGGCGAGCGCATCGCCTGGGCCGGCCCGGCCTCGGCGCTGCCGGGCGGGGCGTCGGCCGCGGTCACGTGGTCGGCCGGCGGGCGGGTGGTGACGCCCGGGCTCGTCGACTGCCACACTCACCTCCTGTTCGGGGGCGATCGGTCGGGCGAGTGGGAGCAGCGCCTGGCCGGTGCCGGCTACGAGGCCATCGCGGCCGCCGGCGGAGGGATCGGTGCCACGGTGCGGGCCACGCGCGCCGCCTCGGACGCCGAGCTCCTGGACGGGGCCGCCACCCGGGCCGCGGCGCTCGCCGCCCGCGGGGTCACGACCGTCGAGGTCAAGTCCGGCTACGGGCTCGACCTGGACACGGAGCTGCGGATGCTGCGCCTCGCCCGCCGCCTCCCCGAACGCGTGCCCGTGGACGTCGTCACGACGTTCCTCGGCGCCCACGCCGTCCCGCCCGAGTTCGGCGGCGACGCCGAGGCCTACGTCGGGTTCGTGTGCGACGAGGTGCTGCCCGCAGTGGCGGCCGAGGGGCTGGCCGACGCCGTCGACGGCTTCTGCGAGCGGATCGCCTTCAGCGCCGGCCAGCTCGACCGGGTCCTCAGCGCCGCCGCCCGCGTGGGGCTGCCGGTGAAGCTGCACGCCGACCAGCTGAGCGACGGGGGTGGCGCCGCGCTGGCCGCCCGCCACCGTGCCCTGTCCGCCGACCACCTCGAGCACACGTCACCGGACGGTGTGGCGGCCCTTGCCGCGGCCGGGACGGTGGCGGTGCTGCTCCCGGGGGCGGCCTACGTGCTGCGCGACAACGCCGCGCCCCCGGTCGACGCGCTGCGCCGGGCGGGGGTCCCGATGGCGGTGGCCACCGACTGCAACCCCGGGACCTCGCCGCTCGTCTCCCTGCCGCTCGCCATGCACCTCGCCTGCACCCGCTTCGGGCTCACCGTCGCCGAGGCCGTCGCCGGCGCCACCGAGCACGCGGCCCGCGCACTGGGCCTGGCCGGCGAGGCCGGCGTGATCGCACCGGGCGCCCGGGCAGACCTCGTCGTGTGGGACGCCGACCACCCGGCTCAGGTCGTCTACTGGGTTGGGTTGGATCCCGTGGCGGCCGTCGTCAAGCGCGGCCGCTTCGTGGTGGGAGGGCCCTCGTGACCGTGCGCGCCATCCTCCACATCGGCCACCCGGCGCTGCGCGAGCGGGCACGGCCCCTGGCGCCCACCGAGGTCGGCGGGTCCGTGACCCAGCGCCTGATCGACGACCTCGTCGACACCATGCGGGCCGCGGACGGCGCCGGGCTGGCCGCCACCCAGGTCGGCGAGGCGGTGCAGGTGTGCGTGGCCGAGGTGCGGCCCGGCAACCCCCGCTACCCCTACAAGCCGGCCATCCCGCTCACGGTGCTGGTCAACCCCGTGGTCGAGGCGCTCACGGCCGAGACCTTCCCGGTCTACGAGGGCTGCCTGTCGGTGCCGGGCCTGCGCGGCGTGGTCGAGCGGGCCGTGGAGGTCCGGGTGCGAGCCCTCGACCGCCACGGCGGTCCGCTGGACTTCGTCGTGCGGGGCCTGTCGGCCGGCACGTTCCAGCACGAGACCGACCACCTCCAGGGCCGGCTGTTCGTCGACCGCGTCGCGGACACCCGCACGCTGTGCACCTGGGACGAGTTCCGCGGCCGCCACGAGGCGGACTTCGCCGAGCGAGCCCGGGCCCTCGTCGCCCGGTTCGGGAGCTGATCTCCCCTTAGCCGCACTCGGCAGAGGAGTGATGGTGCCGTGGTCACCGACTCCGAACTGCTCTCAGCGGGACGTCGAGTCCATTGGCAGGCGGCGCCCCGGACGGCCATCTCCAGCCCCGATGCGGGCGGGGTTCACCTGCGTTTCCGTCAGGCGTAGCCCTCGGCCTGGGTGTCCTCGTCGGCGACGCGTACGCCGTAGCGGTAGGCCAGTCGCCCGCCGAGCCAGCCCGCGGCGGCCAACAGTGCGAGGGCGACGGCGGAGCAGACGAACCCTGCGATGGTGACGTCGCCCTCGTCGAGGTGGTCGCGCCGGATCGCGAACGAGACGGCGAACAGCACGACCACGGTGAGGTTGAGCGCCATGTGCGCGAGCCCTAGCCGGAAAGCCCGGGTGCCGCGGGGGATCGTCAGCAGGTCGAGCAGGCCGAACACGGCGGCGGCGACGGCGCCGAGGATGCCGAGGCCGATGAGCCAGAAGGAGCCCTTGACGAACACCTCGGCCTCGCCCGACCTGTGCGACACGAGGTCGAACACGATGCTCGCCACCCAGGCGCCGATCGGCACGGTGACGAGGATGGGGTGGAACGGGTGCCCGTACGGGCCGGCCAGCGGCGTGAGCGGCCGCTTGGCTTCGAGGCGCTCGGTGGCGGAGACGGGGCGGTCGGGTGGAGTGGTGGTGTCCATCGGGCTCTCCCGGTGATCAGCGCGACGGGCCGCCCTGGTGGTGGGCCGGCCGGGCCGCAAGGGCCTGGATCGTCGGCGACAGGTGGGCGCCGCCGGAGGTGACGAACGCGCTGGCGTCGCAGACGTAGAGGTTTCGGATGGTCGTAGCGCAGGTCGCGATCGACGACGGATGTCGCGAAGTCGTCGCCCACACGGCAGCCGCCCATGGTGTGGTTGTTCCCCTCCCAGATCACGACATCGGTCCCCCCGGCGGCGTCGGGGATGCGCCTGCCGATGCGGTGCACATCCTCGCGCATGGCGTGCTCGTTGTCTGCCTGGTCAAACGTGACGACCGCGGTCGCGACCCGACGACACGAACCCGCCACCAGGCCGGCCGGAGACCCCCATGTGACCGATCCGAGACCGGCGCGGCGCACGATCGAGCTCCCCACCCCTGAGAGGAGCCTGACCATGGCCTTTCCCCGCACCGTCGGCACCGTCACGGCGTGCCTGTGTCTCTTCGGTGCCAGCGGTGTCCTGCTGCAACGGGCGCTCGTCGAGCCGGTGTCGTCTGGCCGTCTCGCCGCTCTGAGCACCACGACCGCACCGTTGCCCCCGGGCGCCATGGAGGAGCGCGCGGCAGCCCGCGCCGCCCTCGTCCGGCTGTGCCTCGACGGGCTGCACGACCCCGCGGTGGGCGCCTACTGCCGCGCGGCCGCGGCGGCGCACCCGACGCTGGCCGCCGGCATCGGCCCGTACTGCTCGCTCGCGCCCACGGCTCCGTGACGGTGACCGCGGGGTCCCGGCGGTTCCCGGCCATCGTCCCGATCCAGATCAGGACCACGCTGGCGGTCTCCGTCGACGGGAGCGTGGAGGTCAGGGTCGAGAGCGTCCGCTGCGGCGGCCAGTCCCTCGACGCGCAGGCAATCGACGGCAGCGCCCGGAACCTACGATGACCAGCCCGGCCGGGCTGGTCATCGTGGTGGTCGGGACCGGTGCCGATCCGCGTGACCGTCCGCTCCCAGGGACCCGGCGCCCCAGGGACCGCCGTCAGCCCCAGCGGGGCTGCTCGTCGGGGTTGATCCCGAGGCTGAGCTTGCCCACCACCTCGTGGGACACGAACGAGTTGGTCGGGTGGATGCGCCCGAGGCGGGCGTCCCGCACGATCTGCTCCAGCCGGTTGCGCTTGAAGATGCCCGCCCCGCCGCTCACGTCGAGCGCGTTGTCCACGACGGACCACGCCCGGGTCACCACGTCGTGCTTGCAGGCGATGATCTTGACGGGCCAGTCCATGCCGTGGTCGACGCCGTTGCTCCAGTCATCGCACACCCGGTCGAGGTGCGCCTCGGCGGCCTCGAGCGCGATGCGCATGTCGGCCACGGCGTGCTGGACCTCGGGGTGGTAGGCCATCGACCGGGTGAGCGCCACAGAGCTGCGCCGGGGCAGCGAGGCGACGACCTCGTCGAACGCCCGCCGTGCCAGGGAGAGGTAGATCCCGGCGAAGCCGAGCAGCGCCCAGGCGAACAGGGCGACGTGGTACGGCCCGGCGCCGCCGAACCCTGCGGGTGACACCATCACGATCGCGTCGTCGGGGATGAACGCACGGTCGAGGAGCGTGTCCTGCGAGGCGGTGGCCCGCATGCCGAGCACGTCCCATGTGTCCTCGAGGTGGTAGCGGGGGGCGTCGCGGTGCAGGAAGCCGTGCACGACCTGGGGGGCGGCCGGGTCGCTGGTGTCGAGGCCGTGGACGCCGAGATAGGTCCACACCGGGGAGAGGCTGCCGAAGATCTTGTGGGCGGTGATCTCCCAGCCGCCGTCGACCCGCTCGGCTTTGGCCGACGACATCAGGACCGGAAGGTCGTTGCCGGCCTCGCCGTGCCCGGCGGCGAGGATGTGCCCGTCCGCGGCCTGGCGCAGGATCCAGTCACCGCCGGGAGCGCCCATCCGGCGCACGTCGGCCGCCAGGCCCACCCAGTAGAGGTGCATGTTCACCGCCAGGGCGGTGGCGGGTGCGCGGTAGGCCAGGCGTCGCTGCAGGCGGTTGACCTCGCTCAGCGTCAGCCCGGCGCCACCCATCTCGGCCGGCAGGGGCGCGTTCAGGTAGCCGCTGGCCACGAGCTCGTCGAAGTCCTCGTGGAAGAAGCGGTTCTCCCGGTCGTAGACCGGGGCCCGCTCGTCGAACCGCCCGAGCATGTCCTCGGTGAGCAGTGCGGTCGCCCGCTCGGTCGTGGTCATGGATCGCCTCCTGAGATGTCTCGTCCGGTGGACCGTAAGAAGCGACGGCCACCGCCCGCATGACCAGGACGGACTTTGTCCCGCCGGTTCCGGGGGCCGAAACCCCGCTGGCTGACTGATCAGATCTGACTAGTCTGCTGGCGGTGAGCGCACAGGGCGTGGCGTCGATCGTGCTCGTCGCCCTCGACGCCTCGGTCGCTGACCTGGGCGAGGAGGGTCGCCCCCTGCCGAGCGGCCCCGGTGAGGTCGCGCTGGCCTACACGTCCGTCGGTGCGGCCCTGTCGTCGGCGGCCCGAGCCGCCCGGGCCGGCGCAGCCGTCGGACTGGCGGTCGGGGAGCTGACAGCCGTCGACCGCGCCGACGACACCGGCAGCGACGACGGCGAGCGCGGCGACGGAGGCAGGGGCGGGCGCTATGACGCGCACCAGGCCAACGAGAGGAGCCGCGCTGGCCGGCGCACGGGCACGGGCCACGGCGGGGACGATGACCCGGGCGCAGGCGCGGGCGAGGGCGCGGGTGGGGGCACGGGCCACGGCGGGGACGATGACCCGGGCGCAGGCGAGGGCGGGGGCCGGGGGGCGCGCGGCGCGGTGTGGACCGGGCCCGCGTGCGATGTGGCCGTTGCGCTCGCGGACCGGGCGCGGCATGGGAGGCGGCCAGGGGAGGGGCACATCGTGGCCACCGCGGCCGTCGCCGGGCTGGCGTCGCTGAGCCCGCACGAGGGGCGCGCCGGGTTGACGTGGGTGCCGGTCGGGCCGCTGCACACCGGGCGGGCGGGGGTCGTGGACTGTGTCGAGCTGGCCCGGCCCGTCGATCGGCCCGCGGCGCCCCGTGTGACGTTGCCCGCCGTGCTGGGGCTCGAGCCCGAGTTCCCGTTCGTCGGGCGGGCCGCGGCGTGGGAGGCGCTCGTCGAGGCGTGGGACCGGGCGGCGGGTGGCGCCCGGCGGGTCGTGCTCGTCGGGGGGGATGCCGGGACCGGCAAGTCCCGGCTGGTCACCGAGTTGAGCCGGTGGGTCCACCAGCGCGGGGCCGCCGTGCTCTACGGCCAGTGCAGCGAGCAGTCGCCCGTTCCGTACGAGCCCTTCGCCGTCGCGCTCGACCTGCTCGTCGCCGGGCTCGACGCGGGCGGCCGGCACTGGCTGGTCGGTGACCGGGGCCCCGAGCTGGCCCGGCTCGTGCCCCGGCTGGCCGGTCCGGCCGGACCGGCCGAGGCGCCGGGCGAGATCTCGGACGATCCCGGGACCGAGCGGTACCGGTTGTTCAGCGCGGTGGTCGACACGCTGGGCGCCGTCGCGTCCGAACGGCCGGTGCTGCTCGTGCTCGACGACCTCCACTGGGCCCGGCGGCCCACGCTGGAGCTGCTCGACCACCTGGTCCGCAGTCCCGGGGTCGAACGGCTGTGCGTGGTCGCCACCTTCCGGTCGACCCCCTCCGAGGTCGGCGAGGACCTCAAGGCCGCCCTCCCGGACCTGCGGCGCCAGCCCGGGGTGGCCCGCCTCGTCCTCGGCGGTCTCGACCGTGACGAGGTGCGCCGCTTCGTCGAGCTCGCCGGCGGCAACGAGCGGCTGGCCGACCCGGCCGGGGCGGTCGAGGTGCTGGTCAGCGAGACGGGGGGCAACCCGTTCCTCGTGGGCGAGCTGTGGCGCCAGCTGGTCGAGGCCGGTACCCCACCCGCCCGGCGCAGCCCGGGCCGGCCCGCGGCGCCGGCCGCGTTCGTCAGCCCGGAGGGGGTCCGCGAGGTGGTGGCGCACCGGCTCGCCCGGCTGCCGGACGCGACCGGCGACATGGTCCGGCTGGCCGCCGTCGTCGGGACGACGTTCCGGACCGACGTGCTGGCGGCGGCACGCGGGTCGGAGACCGGCGACACCGTGGCCGCACTCGAACCGGCGGTGCGGGCCCACATCGTGCAGGAGAGCGCGCCCGGCGAGCACCGGTTCCTGCACGCGCTGGTCCGCCGGGCCGTCGTCGACGACATGCCGGCGCCCGAGCGGCGGGCGCTGGCCCGTGACGTCGCCCGCACGCTCGCCCGCCTCGACGGCGACCGCTCGGTGGCCGAGGTGGCCTTCCACCTGCTGGACGCCGTCCCCCTCGTCGCCGCGGACGAGGCGGTCGACGTCGCCCGGCGGGCGGCCGCCGCGGCCCGGCGCGCCGTGGCCTACGACGACGCCGCCCGCCTGCTCGAGGCCGTGCTGCCGCTGGTCGGTCCCGGGCGGCGCCGGGGCGTGCTGCTGCTGGAGGTGGCCGACGCCCGGATGCGGGCCGGGGACGTGGCGTCCGCGCAGGCCCGCTGCCTGCAGGCGACCGAGCTCGGCCGGTCCATCGACGACGGCACGCTCGTGGTCGACGCCGCCCTCGCCTTCGAGGACGCCAACTGGCGGGCGGCGCTCCACGGCGGCGTCGCGGAGGAGTTGCTGCGGGCCGCGCTGCCGCTGGCCGCCGACCCCGTGGCGAGCGTCCGCGTGCGCGCTGCGCTCAGCCGGGCGCTGGCCTTGTCGGGCAAGGGCGACGAGGCCGAGGCGCTCGTCGCCGAGACGGTCCCGGAGGCCAGGGCGCTGGGCGTCTACCAGGCGGTCCGCATGGCCTACGCCGCGGCGCTGTTCGTGCCGTGGACGCCGGACAACCTCGACCGCCTGCGCCGCACGGCCCGGGAGCTCATCGCCCTGGCCCGGGCCGAGGGCGACGTCGAGTGGGAGCTCGGCGCCATCGACAAGCTGCTGTTCGGCACGATCACCGCCGGCTACCTCGACGAGGCCCGCCGGCTCCGGGCCCGCCATGGCGAGCTCACCGGCCGGGTCGGGCAGCCGCTGTTCCGGGTCCTCGACCTCCAGGCCCAGGCGTTGATGGCCATGGGGGAAGGTCGCTTCGTCGACGCCGAGGCGCACGCCGAGGAGGCGGACGCCCTGGCGGGGTTCCTCTCCGGCAACGACGTCGCCGGCGGCTACGGCGTCCAGCTGTTCAGCATCCGGCGGGACCAGGGTCGGCTCGACGAGGCCCGGCCCCTGGTCGAGGCGGTCGCCCGGCTCGACCGGGTCGGCGCCACCTGGCGGCCCGCGCTCACGGTGCTCCAGGCCGAGCTGGGCCTGCACGACGAGGCCCGGGCCGGGCTGGGCGTCCTGGTGGCCGAGGGGCTGGCGGCCGTGCCGCGGGACTCGCTGTGGTGGGCGTCGCTCGCCTACCTCGCCGACGCCGCCGTCGTGCTCGGCGACCGGGACGCGGCGCTGGCCGTCTACCGCGAGCTGGTGCCGGCGCGGGGGCTCGTCGTCCAGGCGGCGTACATGCTGGCGGCGTACGGGGCGGCCGATCGCACGCTCGGCGAGCTGTGCGCGCTGCTCGGCCGGCACCGCGACGCCGAGGCCCACTTCGAGGCCGCGCTCCGCCTCGAGCGCCGCGCAAGGATGCCGGTGTGGCTGGCGCGGACCCAGCTCGCCTACGGCCGGTTCCTCGGCGAGCGGGGCGCCCCTGGCGACCGGGAGCGGGCGACCGCCATGCTGCGGGCCTCCCGGGAGGCCGGGCTGGCGTTCGGGATGGCCCGGCTCACCGCCGAGACCACCGCGCTGGTCGACAGGTTCAGCGCCGCCCGGAACGCGCCCGCGCCCCAGGCGGGGGAGCGGCCGGCGGGGGAACGGGCGGTCGGGGCCCTCACCGCCCGGGAGCTGGCGCTGCTGCCGCTCCTGGCCGAGGGCCGCACCAACCGGGAGATCGGCGAGCGGCTCCACATCAGCCAGCACACGGCGGCCAACCACGTGCGGTCGATCCTGCTCAAGACCGGCTGCGCCAACCGCACCGAGGCCGCGGCCTGGGCGCTGCGGCAGGGTCTCGCCGGCCACTGAGGGCGGGCGGCCGCGCGGCTCAGCGGCCGGCGAGGATGGCCTCGGGCGACAGCTCGCTGACCGCGATGATGACGTCGACCGGGATGTCGTTGCGGCGGGCCGCCTCGCGGATGGCGTCGGCGGTGGGCGCCTCGTACAGGCAGTACGTCTTGCGCTTGTCGGCGCTGAGGAACGAGTAGACCCAGCGCACCCCGGCGTCGTCGTTGACGGCCGTGATGCCGGCCACGTCGGCCGCGGTGAGCTCGAGCTCTTCGGCGAAGTTCCGTTCGACCAGGAAGAGGGGCATCACCGACAGTGTGCCACCCGGCGTCACCCCCCGGCGCCGGGCAGGAACGACGTGGCGAACAGGTTGTCGTAGGCCAGGCCCCACGGCGGGCGGAGGAAGCCGAGGGCCCGTACATCCTCGGACCAGTGCGAGAACGCTGAGCGCCGGCTGTACGTCCCGCCGCCGAGCACGCGCGACAGGCGCCGCAGCGTGTCCTCCGCCAGGCCCGCCACGGCCTGCTTGGCCCGCAGCGACCCGTGCAGCGCGAGGTCGGGGTCGTCGCCCGCCGCAGCCCGCAGTCCTCCCTCGTAGGCCTGGACGGCCAGCCAGTGGTC
>DASSUD010000473.1:0-10349 GCA_035707385.1 Acidimicrobiales bacterium | reverse complement strand
AGGCCCCAGCCGGGGGCGCCGAGGTCGTTGGGGTCGCCCCAGGTCACCAGGTAGCGGGCGTCGGGGCCCGTGCCGGGCAGCTCGCCGCCGGCCAGGGCGTCGTCGACCGGGTCGGACACCATGCCGACCAGGTCGGTGAGCGGCTGGCGGACGATCTCGGCGCGGGCGCCGTCGGCGGTCAGCCGGGCCGTCCAGCCCACCAGCACGGCCACGAGCGCCGAGAGCGCGAGGGCGGTCCCCCAGCGGGCACCCCGCGACGGGCCCCGGGGCAGCGCCAGCACCAGGCTCCACACCACTGCCACCAGCACCAGGGCGGTGACGGCCCACGCCCACAGGGTGAGGTAGAACCAGATGTCGCCGAAGATGCGGCTGACCGTGACCAGGCCGAGCACGAGCACCACCCCCACCAGGGCGTGCAGGCGCAGCAGCCGCCCCCGCTCGACCGCCCGCGGGTCGTCGCCGGCCTGGTTCCGCCGGCCCCACAGGGTCAGGCCCACGCCGCCCAGCCACGCCGCCAGCAGCAGCCCGGCCGGCACCGCCGAGCCCGTGCGGACGTTGTCGTCGGTGTGGAGGAAGCGCCAGGGGTTGAGGTGGGTGCCGAACACCTCGACGGCCCGGCGGACGCCGACGGGGTCGGTGTCGGGCTCGCTGAAGTTGCGGATGACGATGAGCCCGTTGCCGGGCTCGTTGGCGATCTGGTCGATGAGCGGCGGCAGCCACAGCACGAACCCCAACCCGAGCGCGAGCGCCGCCCAGCCCAGCAGCCGGCGCCGGGCCGCCCGGTCGCCGCGCACCCGTACCAGGCGCACCACGAACGCCACCAGCGCCAGCGCGACCAGGCCGCCCACCAGGCCGAGGTACGAGACGTGGGTCTGCATGCAGAACGAGGCCGCGTACACGGCCACCGGCAGCATGGCCAGGTCGTCGCACAGCACCGCCCACAGCGCCAGCACCGCCAGGAACCACCACAGCACCGGCATGTAGGGGTTCCACGGCTCGGTCAGCACGTTGGTCCCGTAGGCGTGGAGCAGGACCGCCACCACGGCCGCCACCACCAGGGCCAGCTTCGCCCCGCCCTGGCGGACCGCCACCCACAGGCTGAGCCCGACGGCGGTGACGTTGAGGGTCACGACCCCGGCCAGCAGCCCGAACGAGGAGGCGCCGAGCAGCCGGTAGAACGGCGCCAGCGACCAGAAGCTCAGCGGGCCCGGGTGGCTGCCGTTGCGGTCGTAGGCGTTGATGCGGCCGACCAGCCCGACCAGCGGTGACTGGCGGGTGCCGACGTCGCGCACCCGCAGCTCGGTCTGGGCCAGGTCCAGGAGCGGGTACCAGCGGGGGCGGGCCAGGGCCGCCAGCGCCACGACCAGCGGCAGGGCCACCACCGCGGTCAGGCCCAGCACCGTGAGGGCGGTCCGCCCGCGGGCGGCCGGCGCCTCGGGTGCGGCGGTCTCGCCGCCGGCGGGCTCGCCCGTGTCGCGCTCGGCGGCGGGGGCCTCCTCGTCGAGGACCTCGGGGCTCCGGCTCATGGCAGCCGCTTCACGACCTTCAACAGGCCGAGCTCGACCGGCGACTGGTGGTGCGATCGGCGTGCCTCGTCGAGGGACGCCCGGTTGGCCAGGAACCACTCGTAGGACTCGATCACCGCCGAGGCGTTGGAGTGCTCGGGCACCCAGCCCAGCTCGTCGGCGGCCTTCGACGTGTCGAACCACAGTGACTCGGCGTACAGCAGCCAGTGGTAGGGAGCGAACGGGGCCAGCCCCACGGTGGCCAGGGCCTTCATGCCGAGACGAGCCGGCGCCGCGGGCAGCGAGCGGACCCGCGAGCCGGTGCCGGCGTGGTCGACCAGCGCCTGGAGGGTCTCCCGCATCGTGCCGAACTCGGTGGCGCCGATGTTGTACACCGACGGCTTCTCGCGGGCCGATGCCCGCAGCACGGCGTCGGCCAGGTCGTTGGCGTGCACGAACTGGTAGCGGTTGTCGCCGCTGCCCAGCACGTAGACGGGGGCACCCTCGGCCACGAACTCGAAGAGTACGGCGATGATGCCGAGCCGGCCGTGACCGAGGATGGTGCGGGGCCGCACGATCGACACGTCGAGCCCCGACCCGACGGCGTCGTGGCACAGGTGCTCGGCTTCGAGCTTGGCCCGGCCGTAGGCCTCCAGCGGCCGGCCCGGCGTGTCCTCGGTGACCGGGTTGGACCCCGGGATGCCGAAGATCGCGCTCGACGACGTGTGCACGACCTTGGACACGCCCCGGTCGCGGGCCGCCAGCAGGGCGTTGGCGGTGCCGGCGACGTTGACCGACCAGAACAGCTCCCGGTCCTTGGCCAGGGGTACCTGGGCCACGTTGTTGAGCACGACGTCGACGCCCGCGGTCGCCTCCCGCAGCGCGGCGAGGTCACGGACGTCGCCGGCCACGTACTCGACGCCGGTCCCCTCGGCGGGCGGGTTGAGGTCGAAGACCCGCACCCGGTCGCCCGCGGCCAGGGCCCGGTCGGCCAGGATCGAGCCGAAGTAGCCGCTCCCGCCGGTGATGAGGACGACCCGGGCCATCAGAGCTGCTCCCCGTGCTCGACGCACCAGCGGATGCTGGCGCGCATGCCCTCCAGCAGCTCGACCGTGGGTGCGTACCCGAGCTCGGTCCGGGCCCGGGAGACGTCGCAGGCGATCGTGTGGTTGAGCTCGCCGAGCACGTGCAGGGGCTGGACGTAGCGGCCCCGGCCCTGGGCCAGCACGTCGAGGCGCTCCGCCAGCCGGGCTGCGGCCCGGGGCAGCCTCACGACGTCCGGCCCGGAGGTGGGCAGGCCCTCGGCGTCGAGCGCCGTGCGCACCGTGGCCAGGATCTCGCGCAGCTCGTAGGGCCGGGCGTCGGCCACCCAGTAGGCGTTGCCGGGCGCCTTGTCGGCCACCTCGGCCTTGAGCAGGCCCTGCACCAGGTTGCCGGTGTAGGCCATCGACCGGCGCTGGGTGCCGTCACCCACCAGCGGGAACCGCCCGCGGCGGATGGTCCGGAAGAACTGGCTCTGCCGCGGCGGCTGGTAGGGACCGTAGAACCACGGGGCCCGGATGATGACCGCGGGCACGTCGCCCCGGTCGTGGGCCGTCTGCACCAACTGCTCGGCCTCGTGCTTGGACCGGCCGTAGCCGAGGTAGGGGTCGTAGGGCGAGTCCTCGGTGAAGACCTCGCCGGGGGAGGCGTTGACCCCGAACGGCGAGTTGGACGACACGTGCACGAAGCGGGCGGCACGGCTGCGGCGGGCCCGGTCGAGGACGTTCTGGGTGCCGCCCACGTTCACGTCGAAGAACTCGCGGGTCGAGGCCGTCGGGTGGATGACGGCCGCGGCGTGGAACACGGCGGCGTCGGTCCCCACCCCGTCGAACAGGCGGTCGGCGGTGGCCGGGTCGCGCACGTCGCCCACCACCACCTCGACGGCGGGCGAGATCAGCGCCAGCGGGGAGGCCTCGTCCTCGGCCGGGACCAGGCAGCGGACCCGCTCGCGCTCGGCGGCCAGCGCCCGCACCAGGTTCCGGCCCAGCCAGCCGGAGGCGCCCGTGACCACCACGGAGGCCGCCGGCGAGCCGGCGGGGACGTCGACGGGATCGGGGTCGGTGGAGGTCACGGCACCAGTCCGTCGGGGATCGGGAGGCCGGGCCCGGGGACGCCGGTCACTGCTCGGCCAGGAAGTGGTCGCAGTTGCGGGTGGCGATGGCCATGATCGCCGCCTGCGGGTTGACGCCGGGGGCGTCGGGGATGAGGGCGCCGTCGTTCACCCGCAGGTTGCGGTAGCCCCACACCCGGCCGAAGCTGTCGGCGCCGGTGCGGGCGCGGTTCTCGCCCATCCGCACGGTCGACGTGAGGTGCACGGTCATGAGGTTGGCCCGGGCCCGGGTCACCTGGTCCCACCAGGCACCCATCTCGTCGAGCCGGTGGACGACGGTCCCGCCCATCACGGAGGGATGCAGCTCGGTGGCTCCCGCCGCCAGCAGCAGCTCGCCCAGGTGGACGAGGCCGCGGGCCAGGCGGCTCAGGTCGGCCTCGGTGAGCGAGTAGGTGACGAGCGGGGAGCGCACGCCCCGCAGCGCCGCCACCCGGCCGCTGCCGTCGCTGCGGATGGCGGCGTAGTAGACGGAGATGTTCTCCCAGTCGGCCAGGGCCTCGCCGAAGGGCGCGCCCGTGTCGGCCAGCGCCATGGCCACGTGGCCCTTGCGGCTGGCCGAACCGCCGATGGCCACGAACGGCGAGAACTCGGTGATGCGGTGGGTGGGGACGTCGCCATGGTCGACCGGGTGGGGGAAGCGGGCCGCGATCTTGATCGTCGGGTGCATCTTCAGCCCGTTGCCGATGTTCCGCCGGATGCCGCTGCGCTGGAGCAGGGCGGGGCTGTGGATGGCGCCGCCGCACACGAACACGTGGTCGGCGCGCACGACCAGGCGCTCGACACCGCCGCCCGGGTGGGTGCGGCGGCAGCGGGCGCCGACGATGCGGTCGCCGTGGCGCACCAGCCGCAGCACCCGGCAGTCCGGGATGATCGTGGCCCCGGCGGCAGTGGCCTTGGGGAGCATCGTGCGTGACATCGTCTGCTTGGTGCCGCGGCCCTGGCGGTCGTAGCTGAACACCCGGGCGAACTCGACGTTGCGCCAGCCCAGCTTGGTGGCGCCGCGCTCGAGGGCGGCCGACGAGGGGGGCGGGGCGCCGGGTAGCGACGCCACGGACAGGTCGTGCTCGACCCGGTCGGCGTAGCGGCCCAACGCCTCGGGCGAGAACTCCTCGATGGCGTAGGTGGACCGCCACTCGTCGGCCAGGTGGTCGGGGAGGCGGTGGTAGAGCCCGCTGTTGATCTCGGTCGAGCCGCCCACGCACCGTCCCTCGGCGTAGGCGATGGCGGGGGTGCCGAGGGCGGCGGCCAGGCCGTGGTGGCGGTACTTCGCCACCATCTCGTCGAGCGAGAACGGGTCCAAGGCGTCGGCGTCGACCCACGGCCCCTCCTCCAGCACGGTGACGGTCCGCCCGGCGGCGGCCAGCGCCGCGGCGGTGATGGCCCCGCCGGCGCCGGAGCCGACGACGAGGACATCGGTGGCGAGGTCAGCCATCAGGCCGCCCCTGCGGGGGCCAGCTCGTTCTCGGCGAACACCACGAGCGACTTCATCAGGCGGACGTACGATCGCAGCACGCCGATCGGGCTGGTCTCCCAGCCTTCCAGCCGCGCCACCAGTGCCCGCGGGTCGCCGCGGGGCAGGCGGCCGGCCCGGCGGAGGGCGGCGGTGTAGGTCCCGAGCAGGACGGATTCGGCGGCCACACCGGCACGGAGGTGCTCGGGCATGTCGCGCAGCGAGCCGTCGACGAAGGACTCGACGGCGGACCGGAGTGGCTGGTCCGGGGATTCGATGAGGGCCCCCACGACCTCGCGCTCGAACCAGAGCATGACGTGGCAGCCTACGACAGTGCCGGCAGGTGGTGCGATCCGTGCCAGGGGTCGTGAGGGGGCACCGACGCCCCTCGGCTGCCCGGTCGCTGCACGAGGACGAGCGAGGCTCGGGAACATTTCGACCCGCCGGCCGATCTAGCGGGGTCGTGAGCACCGAGACCGTCGAGCCACCGGATCTGGACCGTCTCTGCCGGTCCGAGCGGGACCGGCTGCGCCGGGTGGCCTACCTGATGACCGGGCGGGTGCACGTGGCGGACGAGGTCGTCCACGACGCCTTCGTCCGGCTCCACCCCCGGCTCGACGGGATCGACGCGCCCGCCGCGTACCTGCGGGCGACGGTGGTCAACCTGTGCCTGGAGTGGCGCCGTCGGGCGGCGCTGGCCCGCGAGCGCGAGCCGCGGCCCGCCCGGGAGTGGGCCGAGCCGCCGGAGATCGACGAGACGTGGCGCCTGCTGGCCCGGTTGCCGGCCGAGCAGCGGGCGGTGGTGGTGCTGCGGTTCTACGAGGACCTGCCCCTGGCGGCCATCGCGGAGGTGCTGGGCTGCCGCCCGGCGACCACGAACGAACGCCAGAGGCGTCAGACCTCCGGGATGACCGGGTCCGGCGCCCTGGTGCGCATCAGCAGCAGGCCGCCGGCCAGGAAGCACAGCGCGCCGAGGAAGGTCCCGAGGTTCATCAGGGTCGCGTTGCGGGGCTGGTCGTCCGCGGGCACGACGTACGACGCCACGGCCGACGCGCCGAACGCGATCGAGCCGAGCATGTTCAGGGCCGCGATCGACCACGGCCGGTCCCGGGGGCGCCACGACCACCAACCGTGCGATACCGCCGCCCAGGCGATCCCGCTGGCCACGAGGAAGCAGATCGAGCCGAAGGCGTCCGGGGACCACACCAGCCGGTCCTCCTGGCGCGCCGACAGGTGGTCGATCATGGCGTTGAACGTGGACACGTTGAACAGCAGGGTGCCGGCGAGCTGCACGGCCGACGCCCACCAGTCGGTGCTCCCTCGGGTGCCCGCCACCTCCCGGTACTGCAGGAAGGCGGCCGACGTGAAGAACAGCGATCCCACGAAGAACGTCACGCCGTCGGCGTCCACACCGACGGCGTCGACGTAGCCGGGAGCGGCGCCGGCGGCGAAGCACGCGGAGCCCACCGCGAACAGCAGCCCCGTCCACCAGTCCGTGCGGCGACGCATCAGCGGACCCTACGCCCGTCAGACCTCGGGCCACCGCCGCCGCTGGCGGGTGCGCTTGCGGTCCGGGTCCCCGAGGGCCCAGGCCCGGCGCCACGCCGGCGCCGCCGGCCCGGTGAGCGCCGGGGTCTGCCCGGCGTGGGCGCGGCGGCGGGCCTGCCACCAGTCGGTGACCGCCTCGTCGGCCAGGGCCGCCACCGCCCCCTCGACGACGGCGCCGAAGCGGCGGGAGTCCATGCCCTCACCCGGGACCAGGGGGGCGCCGAAGGTGACCCGGGCGGTGGCGGGCGAGGGCAGCTTGCGCCCCTTGCGCAGGATGCGGCCGGTGCCGTCGATGTGGACCGGGACCACCGGCACCCCGCACCGCAGCGCCAGGTAGGCGGCCCCGCCCCGGAACGGCTGGCCCCAGCCGTCGGGGCTGCGCCCGCCCTCCGGGAAGATCAGCATCGACCAGCCGCCGTCGATCAGCGCGGCCGCCCGGTCGGCGGAGCGGCGGCTGACGCGGCTGCGCTCGATGGGGATGGCCCCGATGGCCAGGGCCGACAGGGCACTGGTCACCGCGGTCCGGAAGAAGTAGTCGGCCGCCGCCCCCACGAACAGGCGGTGGCGCCACGGCTCGGGGATGGACGTGAGCATCACCGGGGTGTCGACGTGGCTGTGGTGGTTGGCGGCAAAGATCACCGGGTCGCCCGCCTCCACCAGCGGGTCGAGGCGGTCGAGGCCGTTGATCTCGGGCCGGGCCAGGGCCGCGACCGCCGGTCGGCCCACGGCCTCGACCAGCGCGGCCCGGGCCAGCCGGGCGGGGTAGCGGCGGGCCCAGGCCGTGTCGTAATCGGCGCCGGACCGGGCCTTGCGGGCCGGGACCTCGACGCCGCCCGGGACGGTGGGCGCGGAGAACGGGAACGGCGGCCGCGGCAGGTAGCGGGACACGGCGGGGGGCAGTCCGGCCATCGGCCCTACTTCACGTCCGCCATGACCAGCGGCGGGTTGTGCAGGTGGGTGATGGTGGCCTGGCGCCCCACCACGTCCTCCGCCATCTCCAGCGCGTCCTGCAGGGTCGACGCGGCGGTGAACCCGAGGCGCCGCACCGACCGGGCCTCGCCGCCCACGATGATGACCTTGCCGGCATGCGCCAGGCCGTGGCACCCCCAGTACCACATGTAGAAGGGGTGGACGCCGTGGTAGGCGTAGCTGGTCCGGTACAGGTGGCGGTACCACTCGTCCTCGGCGAACTGCTTCTCGTAGCGGGCCTCGATCTCCACGGGGTCGGTGGTGTCGGCCAGCACCTGCTCGAAGAAGTCGATGTAGCTGGGGTGGTGCACGGGGTGGAACTCCCAGGGGGTCGGGTGGCTCATGATGACCACGCCCCCCTCCCGCACCAGCGGCCGCCCCCGGTACATGTTGAAGAAGTAGCCGAGCCCCAGGCACATCACGAGGATCGGGTTCATCACCGAGTTGACGTTGTAGGGGCAGATGTAGGGCAGCCCCATGGTCAGGATGTCGGTCTGGCCCTCGACCGTCACCAGTTGCTGGCGGTACACGTTCCCGGTGGTGGCCTCGTGCACGGCCTCGACCTCGCCGCCCTGCACCGAGGTCAGCCCGTAGGGCGCCTGCCAGGCCTGGAAGATCTTGCGCCGGGCCTTGGCCGGCAGCCGGTCGAGCCCGGCCTTCATGGCCACGAACGAGGCCCGGTCGCGGGCCGACCACTCCCACTCCCGCTTCTGGAGCACGGCCATCGGCCCCGAGGAGCCGAAGGTGTCGTTGTTGAGGGTGGTCTCGATCTGGAAGATCTTCACGCCCGCGTCGCGCAGCACCTTGCCCATGCGCCAGTTGGAGCTGTGCAGCTCGGAGGAGTGGCGGTCCATGAAGCTGGTGGACCGGCGCATGGTGGCCACGTTGTGGTGGTGGCGCAGGCTGCGGTAGCTGGCCAGGCCGGTGGCGGTGGACTTGTGGCCGCCGTCCATCGCCACCAGATTGATGTTGACGTAGACGATCAGGTCGGACTCGGCGGCCCGGCGGTTGATCTCCACCTCCTCGCCCTGCGGTGTGGTGCCCAGGAAGGCGAGGTTGTCGGGGTCCTCGGCGTCGTGGTTGTACAGCAGCCCGTGGGGGGCGAAGGCGTCGTAGACCCGGTCGCCCACCGCGTGGCGCAGCTCGGCCTCTGTCATCCGCCGGTGCAGCGCCAGGGCGGCGATGATGTGGACGTCGTCGACTCCGGCGGCCGCGGCCTGGTCGAGCACGGCCTCGATGACCCGCTGGCGGATGTCGGGGCGGCGCATGGGCGGCAGGGGCAGCGAGACGTCGTCGAAGCAGATGGTGAGCTTCATGCCCGGGCTCAGCAGCGCCCGCAGCGGCTCGCTGTCGCCGAGGGGGTGGTCGAGGGCGTGGCGGATGGCGCCCTCGGGGTCGTCGAGGGCCTCCAGCGGCTCGCCGGGGTAGAGGACCCGGCTGCGCCCGGCCGGCAGCTTCTCCAGCCGCAGGCTCTCGCCGTGGTGGAACAGGACCGGCGGGGTCGAGCGGTCGACGTCGAGCACGAAACCGGGGCGGGGCATCAGTCGGGCTCCTGGGGGAGGCGGAACGGGGCGCGCCAGTCGGGGGCCGGGTCGCCGCGGTCGTCGAGCCAGAAGTCGATGCTCCGCGCGATCAGGCCGTCCTCGACGACGGCGAAGGACAGGCAGTGGAACAGGTCGTCGCCGTGGGTGACCCGGACGCGGGCGGCCACCCGGTCGCCCTCGGCGACGGTCTCGTCGACGGTGATGTGCCAGCCCTCGGGGTAGGCGCGGTTCATGGCCACGAAGGCGTCGGCGGTGGGGAAGGTCTCGCCGGTGGCGGGATAGTCGCAGGTGAAGCCGTCGGCCAGGGTGGCGCGGGCGCCGTCCCAGTCGCGGGCCTCCATGCGCTCCCACAGCGCCCGCACGACGGCGGCAGGCGTCACCGCTGCCCCCGCAGGTCGAAGGTCACCTTCACCGCGCCCCGCCGTCCGGCCTCGGCGGCGTGGGCCACCGCGTCCTCGTAGCGGGCCAGCGGGTAGGTGGCGCTGACCAGCCGGTCGAGGCCGAGCTCGCCCACCAGGTCCACGGCGGTGGCGAAGTCGCCGTGGTGGTAGGCGTAGCAGCCCCGCAGCACCGTCTCGCGGTGCCACAGGGAGGTGAGGTCGAGCGTGGTCCGGCCCGGCATGCCGACGGCGTGCACGGTGCCGCCCGGGGCGGTGACGGCCAGGGCCTGGCCGAGGCTGGCCTCGCTGCCCACGCAGTCGACCACCGCGGGGACGCCGCCGGTGAGCTGGCCGCCCACCACCATCGACCCGGTGGTGGCCCGCACGGCCCGGGCCAGCTCGCCGGGCTCGACCACGACGTCGGCGCCCAGCTCCTTGGCCCAGCGCCGCTGCTCGGGGTGCTTGGCGGTGGCCACGATCTCGGTGGCGGGGGACAGGCGGCGCAGGGCGGCCACGGTCAGGAGGCCCAGGGTCCCGGCGCCGATGACGGCGACCCGGCCGGCCTCGACTTGGCGGGCGGCGTGGACGGCGCACGCGGTGGGCTCGACCAGCACGGCCGCCTCGTCGCCCATGCCGTCGGGCACCTCGACCACCTGGGTGGGGTGGACGACCATCTCCTGGGACCAGCCGCCGCCGGTCGAGGTGCAGAACCCGCACTGCAGGCCGGGCTCCAGGTGCCCGAACGCCACCCGCTCGCACAGGTTGACGTGCCCCGACGCGCAGCCGGCGCACGGCGGCTCG
>DASSUD010000472.1:0-4778 GCA_035707385.1 Acidimicrobiales bacterium | reverse complement strand
CGGTCGATGTCGCCCACCACGATCGCCGGCAGCCCGGCCCGGCGGGCCAGCGGCAGGTTGACCAGGTCGCCGTCCAGCAGGTTGATCTCGGCGGGGCTGCCGGCCCCCTCGCACAGCACCACGTCGTAGCGGGACCGCAGGCCGGCCAGCGCGTCGAGCACGACGGGCCACAGGACCGGCTTGGTCGCGTGGTACTCGGCGGCGGCCATGACCCCGGTGGCCCGGCCCATCACCACCACCTGGCTGGCCCGGTCGGTCGTCGGCTTGAGCAGGATCGGGTTCATCGCCGCCTCGGGCTCGGCCCCGGCCGCCACCGCCTGCACCCACTGGGCGTGCCCGATCTCCGCCCCGCCGGGAGTGACCGCGGCGTTGAGCGCCATGTTCTGGGCCTTGAACGGCGCCACCCGTACGCCCCGCCGGGCCAGCAGCCGGCACAGCCCGGCCACCACGAACGACTTGCCGGCGTCGCTGGTGGTGCCAGTGACGACGAGGCCGCCGCGCAACCCGGGGCGCAGCCCGGCGTGCCACCCCGGCCCGCTCACGGCCTACCCTGCCGGCCATGGCCCGCGCCCGGTCGATCGTCCTCGTCAACACCGGTCACGGCAAGGGCAAGTCGTCGGCCGCCTTCGGCGTGATGGTGAGGGGCTGGGCCCGGGGCTGGAACGTCGGTGTCATCCAGTTCGTCAAGGGCGGCAAGTGGAAGACCGGCGAGCGCAAGCTGGCCGACCAGCTGGGCATCGAGTGGCACACGCTGGGCGACGGTTTCACCTGGGAGTCCACCGACCTGGAGCGCACGGCCGAGCTGGGCCGTGCCGCCTGGGCGCTGGCGGCCGAGAAGCTGGCCTCGGGCGACTACGACCTGCTGGTGCTCGACGAGGTCACGTACCCGGTCAAGTACGGCTGGGTCGACGCCGCCGACGTGGCCGGCGCCATCCGCGACCGGGCGCCCCGCACCAGCGTGGTGGCCACCGGCCGCGATGCCCCCGGCGAGCTCGTCGACGTGGCCGACACCGTCACCGAGATGCGCAAGGTCAAGCACGCCTACGACGCAGGTATCTCGGCGCTCAAGGGCATCGAGTTCTGAGCCGGGCCGGCGGCCGCCGCCCGGGCCGCCTCGGCCCACAGGACGCCGAGCCCCAGTGTGAGCAGCGTCCACACCAGCAGGTTGCCGGTGAGCGAGTTGAGCCGGAACTGCCACACCAGGTTGGCGGGGGCGCCGACCGGGTCCGGCGACGACGGCAGCGCCACGAACAGGACGGCGAAGGCCACGATGGCGGCCACCGCCACCACCGCGCTGCGCCGGTCGTCGGGCCAGCCGGCACGGCGCAGCCGGGCCGACAGGTGGGCGGCCCCGGCCAGCAGCAGCGCCCCCAGCACGATGGCGAGCACGTAGAGCCGCTCGCGCTCGCCCACGGTGTCCGGGTCGCCGACCGCCGGCGGGTTGGGCGGGTACTTGAGCCACGGGGTCACGGTGACCGCCCCGGCCAGCACCACGCCCGACACCAGCACCCGGTGGAACGGGCCGCCGGTGGTAGTGCGCAGCGACAGCGAGGCCACCGCCAGCAGCAGGCCGAAGGCGGCACCGGTCAGCGCGTAGGCCACGAACAGCCCGGCGCCCCGCTGGTCGCTGCGGTCGACGGTGATCTCGGCCTCGCCGTCGCCGCCGTGGTCCGCGGCGGCCTCCTCCAGCGCGATGGCGTCGTCGACGCGGGGCTCGGTGACGATGGAGTGGAACACGGCGCCGGCCAGCCCGGCCGCGACGCCGAGCAGTACCGCGGCCACGATGATCGTGCGCGGGCGCGTGAAGTCGAAGCGGGCGAGCACCGTCGTCCTCGGGTTCTACGACGGGGTGCTCAGTGGCACGGGACGCCGACGATGTGGCGCCCGTCGTGGAAGAACTCGTGGAAGAACAGGTCGCCCCGCGCCAGGACGCCGCTGAGCTGGCCGTTGTCGAACGTCACCAGCCACAGCGCCAGGGCGGCGACGGCCAGGAGGGCGACGACGGCCCACCCGGGGATCGGGGCGACGACGACGCCGGGCTCGGTCGCGGCGGCCGTCGTGATCGGCGTGCTGGTTGCCATGGGCTCTCCTCCATCCACGTGGAAACCCCACGGTCGGTCTCCTGGCTCCCGGATCACGGCTCGCCCCGCCTTCCCGGGCCGGAGCCCAGTGGCATCGTGGGGTCTGCTCCCCGGTCACAGTGGCGGGACCGCGTCGGACTCGCACCGACTTCCCGGAACCGTGGTTCGGCGGAACCCTATCAGCGCCCCGAGGTCAGGTATTCGTGGAGCGTGTCGGTCTCGGCCTGGAGCTCGTCGATGCGCGACTTGACGATGTCGCCGATGCTGACGATGCCGGCCAGGCCGCCGCCGTCGAGGACGGGCACGTGGCGGATGCGCCGGTCGGTCATGAGCCGCATGAGCTCGTCGACCGTGGCCCGGGGGTCGCAGGTGGCCACGTCGGTCGACATGAGGGAGTCGACCGGCTGGGCGAGGAGGGAGGCGCTGTCGGCGCCGGGGGTGCCGAGGGCGCGCACGACGTCCCGCTCCGACAGGATGCCGACCACCGCGGGCGCACCCTCGTCCGGCTCGTCGCCGGTCACGACCAGGGCACCGATGTTGCGCTCGTGCAGGCGCGCCACGGCGTCGGCCACGCTCGCTCCGGTCGGGATCGTCTCGACCGCCCGGCCCTTGCGGTGGAGGATGTGCTCGATCAGCACCGGGACCGACCTCCTGCGAATCGTGCTGCTGGTACCGCCATGATCCCACACCGCTGCGCCGGGCGGGCCGGCATCCTGGCGCCCGGGCTGCCGGGCGGGCCGGCATCCTGGCGCCCGGGCTGCCGAACGGGCATCCTGCCGTGATGGCGGACCACATCACGGGCGGCACCGGCGGCGAGCCCCTGCTCGACGCGGCCACGGTCGTCCTGCTGCGGGACGCGGCGCCGGGCGTCGAGTGCCTGATGGTCCGCAAGACGTCCGGGCAGGCGTTCGGCGGCCTGTGGGTGTTCCCCGGTGGCCGCGTCGAGGCGGTCGACGGCACCGGGTTCCCGGGGGCGCGCCAGGCGGCGGTGCGGGAGGCGGCCGAGGAGACCGGGCTGGTGCTCGAGGCCGGGGCGCTGGTGCCGCTGTCCCACTGGACGCCGCCGGCGACGGCCCCCCGCCGGTACGCCACCTGGTTCTTCGTGGGCGCGCTGCCCGAGGGAGCGGCCGAGGTCATCGTCGACGGGGGCGAGATCGGCGACCACGTGTGGACCGGGCCCCAGGCCGCCCTGGCGCGGCATGCCGCCGGCGAGATCGAGATCCTCCCGCCCACCTGGGTCACACTGCGCCGGGTGGCGGACCTGGCCGGGACCGGCACCGCCGCGGAGGCGGTGGAGGCGGTCGCAGCGGCCGAGGTCGACCGCTACTTCACCCGGGTGGGGTTCACCGGCCGCACCATGGTGACCATGTGGCAGGGCGACGCCGGCTACCGGTCCGGTGACCTGGACGCGCCCGGCGCCCGCCACCGGCTGGTCATGGATCCCGCCGGCTGGCGCTACGAGCGGTCCGGCTGACGCGACGCCCCGGTTTGCGCGCGGTGGGTGCCGGGCCGAGCATGGGGGCCATGGATGTCGGCGTCGACACAGGCCCTCCGCCCACCGAGGACGTCTCCGGCGAGGGGGGCGGCGGCGACGGCCCCGGTGACCGGGGCGGGCTGTCGTGGTTCCAGGTGGTGGTGGTGGGGGTGGCGCTGGCCTTCCTCGGCTTCGCCGCCGGGCTCGTCGTGGCCCGGGACCGGCCGCCGGGGGCCGGGTCGGTGGACGTCGGCTTCCTCCAGGACATGCTCACGCACCACGACCAGGCGCTGGGGGTGGCCCGGCTCACCCTCGCCTACGGCGAGGACCCGACCGTGCGCGGCTACGCGGCCGACGTGCTCACCTTCCAGTCCTACGAGACCGGCGTCATGACCCAGAAGCTGGCGGGCTGGGGCCACAGCCGTGACGAACGCTCCGACGAAGCCATGGCCTGGATGGACATGGGCGTCCCGGTCTCGGCCATGCCCGGCCTGATCAGCGTCGACGACATGGACCGGATCGAGGCGGCCCGGGGCCGCGAGCTGGACAGGCTGTTCCTGGAGAAGATGGCCGAGCACCACCGGGGCGGCCTGCACATGGCCCAGGTGGCGGCCGAGCGGGCGCAGGACGACGATGTGGTCGCCCTGGCCCGGCGCATGGAGCGCAACCAGGCGGGCGAGATCAACGAGTACCGCATGCTCGCGGCGTCGGGCGGCTACGGCCTCGACATCGCGCCGGCCACCGTGCCGCCGGACCTGCCCCCGTCAGAGGACTGATCCCGGCCCCCTTTCCCGGCTTGCCTGTCACAGGGCGCCAGTAGCCTGGCGCCGTGGCTAGGACCGGCCAGACGATGACCGTCGACGAGTTCTTCGCGCTCGGTGAGGCGCCTTTCAAGTACTGGCTCGTCGAAGGGCACCTGGTCGTGAACGAACCGAAGCTGCCGCACCAGATCGCGGTGGGGAGGATCCTGGTGGCGTTGACCAATTGGGTCGATGCCGCGCCGGGGCGTGGTCATGCCGCCATGCCGGCCGACTTCATACTGGACGATCGCAACGTCTACGCCCCCGACGTGTGGTGGGTGGCTGAGGACCGCAAGCCGGCGGCGGATGACCTCGATCCCGCCGGCCTGCCGGACCTGGTGGTCGAGGTGCGGTCGCGGTCGACGTGGCGCTACGACGTGGGGACGAAGCGAGTCCACTACGAGCGGGCCGGCATCGCCGAGC
>DASSUD010000471.1:0-11335 GCA_035707385.1 Acidimicrobiales bacterium | reverse complement strand
GGCCGCAGCCTCGGCGTCCACATGCTGCTGGCCACCCAGCGGCCCCAGGGCGCCATCAACGAGAACATCAAGGCCAACACCAACATGCGGATCGCCCTGCGGGTGCAGGAGGACGGCGACTCCCGCGACATCATCGACGTCGCCGACGCCGCCGCCATCCCCCGCACGTCGCCCGGGCGGGCCTACGTCCGGCTCGGGCCCAACGAGGTCGTCGCCATCCAGTCGGCCTTGTCCACGGGATCACGGGACGAAGCCTCGCTGGCGCACGTCGACGTGGCCCGCTTCGTGTACGGTCCGGCGCCCCGCCAGGAGATCCCCCCGCCCCCGGTCGACCCGGCGGCGGTGGCGGGCGACCGGACCGGCGGTCCGGTGGACGGGGTCCCGCTCCCCGCCGAGACCGACCTGGCGGTGCTGGTGTCCGCCATCCGCGACGCCTTCGCGGCCACCGGGCGCCCGGCGCCCCGGCGCCCCTGGCCCGACCCCCTGCCGGGGGAGGTCGACCTCGATGCCCTGGTCGAGCAGTCGATCGGCGCGGGGCTGGCCCAGGTCGGGCCGGGGGCCGACGGCTTCGTCCCGCTGGCGCTGGCCGACGACCCCGAGGCCCAGTCGCAGTACCCGGTGGGGTGGTACCGCCACGAGGGCAACCTGATCGTCTACGGCATCGGCGGCAGCGGCACCACCACCACGCTGACCAGCCTGGCCCTTTCGCTGGCCCGCACCCAGTCGCCCGACGACGTCCACATGTACGCCATGGACTTCGGGGCGGGCGAGCTGGCGGCGCTGGGCCCGCTGCCGCACGTGGGGGCGGTCATCCTGGCCGCCGAACGGGAACGGCAGACGCGCCTGATGCGCTTCCTCCGCACCGAGCTGGACCGGCGCCGCGACCTGGGCGCCGCCGCGGTCCGGGGCGAGCCGGCCATCGTCACCTTCGTCGACGGCTGGAGCAGCCTGGTGGCCGAGTACAACGACCTGGCGGGCACGGCCCACTGGGAGGCGTTCACGCGGGTGGTCGCAGACGGGCCGGAGGTGGGCCTGTACACGGTGGTGGCGGCCGACCGGACGGGCGCCGTGTCCCACGCCCTGACGTCGCTGGTGCGCCAGCGCCTGGCGCTGCGGCTGGGCGACAAGGGCGACTACAACAACTTCGGCATCCGCATGGGGGCCGTCCCGGAGATGGTGCCGGGCCGGGCCATCGCGGCGGCCAACCGCCAGGTGATCCAGGTCGCCCGCCCTGCGGACGGCGCCCAGGCGGCCGCCCGGCGGCTGGCGGCCACGATCCCCGCCCCGTCACGGCCCCCGGTGCGCATGGACGTGCTGACCACCGAGGTGCGCCTGGCCGACCTGGGGTCGGCGGCCAACCTCGGCGCTCGGCCGTGGACGATCCCGGTCGGGGTGGCCGAGGCGGCCCGGGCCACCGCCCACCTGGTGGCGTACCAGGGCGAGCACGCCCTCGTCGTCGGCCCTGCGCGGTCGGGCAAGAGCACGGCCCTGCTCACGGTGGCGGCGGCCTGCAAGGCGGCCCGGGGTGACGTGCGGGTCGTGGCGGTGGCCGGGCCCCGCTCGCCGATCGGTGCCGATCCGCTGGTCGACCGGTCGATCCACCCCAGCGAGATCGGCGAAGGCCTGATGCCGCTGGTCGAGCCGGGCGACGGCCTCGTCCTCGTGCTGGTCGACGACGCCGAGGCCGTCGACGACGCCGGCAGCGTGCTCGACAAGCTGTCCACGTCCGACCGGGCGGACCTGCTGTTCGTGGCCGCGGGCCGCAACGACGGGGTCCGCACCGGGTACTCGCACTGGACCCGGCCGCTGCGCCGCTCGAAGCTCGGCATCATGCTGCGGCCCGACGTCGACCTCGACGGCGACATCTTCGGCACCCGCCTGCCGCGGCGGTCGCCGGTGGCGATGGTGGCGGGTCGCGGCTACCTGGCGGCCAGCGGCGACGTCGAGCTGGTGCAGGTGGCGCGGCCCCGCTGAGGACGGCGGAAACCCCTCTGGGGGGCGACGTAAACCCGCCGGACTTCCTCGCTACTGTCGGCGCCGGCGGGCGCTAGGGGAAACGAATCCGGCCTGGGGGCCGGTTGCTCACACCCACAAGGAGCATCATCACCATGGTCACAGGCAACGTCCGGTCCAGCGAGCTCTCCGTCACCACCGCCGCCACCATGGCGTCGACGGTCGAGGGCTCGCTCAACCAGGCGATCACCGACTTCATCACGCAGGGCGACACCCTGCAGCCCGACAACTTCGACGGGCCTTCGGCGCACCTCTTCTACGAGGAGTGGCCGCAGTACAAGACGACGCTGACGACGGCCGTCGCCCAGCTCACCGACCTCGCCGCGGACCTCAAGCTCATCAACGCCGAGATCCAGGCTGCGGGCGGCAACGTCTAGTCCGTTGGTCGTTCTGGCGGCTGTGGGTGTCCATTCCGGGCTCACAGCCGCCAGAAGGCCCGGGTGGCCGGACCGGGGCCGCGGCCCGCGCTGGCCCTACGGCTACTACCTTTCGACCATGGCCGACATCGAGATCGTGGCGCCCAGCGAGGGTGCCGCCACCGTCGACTTCGACTTCGGGGCGGCCGGTGCCGCCCTGGACGCTCTGGCCAAGATGAGCAGCAAGCTGGGCGAACAGTCCACCGCCCGCCAGACACTGGCCACCGACGTGGTCGTCGACTGGCTGGGTTACTTCCGCACCGAGTACGACAGGGCGTTCGGCCTGCTGCAGAGCCGGTTCACGGCGGGCGCAGAGCTGGCCGGCTACGCCGCCCTCCCCATCTGGACGGCGATCGGCAACGCCAACGAGGAGCAGCGCCGGCTCAACCAGGCAGCCGAGCAGGCCCGCCTGGCCCAGACCGCGGCCGAGTAGGCCGGGCCGGTGACGGAGGCCGGTTGGAGGCCACGTCGGCGGTCTGCGGCCCGACTCTGCGACTGAACCTCGGCCGCTCCGCTACCAGGCGTCGTCCGCGCTGTAGTTGAAGGCGTTCACGAAGCTGCTCTGCGACAGCTCGTCGTAGGGGTCGGTGCCCCCGAAGTAGTCGGCCAGCACCGCGCTGTAGTCGCCGGGTGCCGTCCCCGGGGGGATGTGCCCGCCCGCCTCGAGCTGGCGCACCGCCTGCTCGCGCAGCCCGGTGACGGTCGTGCGCTGCAGGTCGTCGCCGTCGAAGGGCAGGCTCGTGTCCGCGGTGCGGATGTCCTCGATGCCGAACAGGCCGAGCTGGTTGACCAGGTCGACCCCGGCACCGACCGCGACGCCGGCGCCCAGGCCGACCGGGCCACCCGCGATCAGCCCGATGACCGGCGGGGCCAGGTCGCCCACGAGCGACGTGCCGTGCGAGATGCCGTAGGCGAGCCGGCTGTTGGCGGCGGCGGCCGCCGACTCGGTCTCGTTGAAGCCCTGGTAGGCCGCCCCGATGACGTGCGCCACCGGGTCGTAGGTGCCCTGGAGCTGGCCCGGCGTCGGGTGCGGGTTGTCGGCGAAGAGCTGGTGGGTCTCGGCCCCGCTCCACATGCCGAGCTGGTTGCCGACGATGGCGGCCGCCTCCTCGTCGTAGCCCAGCTCCTTGAAGAAGGCGACGACGTCGGCCCGCTCGAAGGGCACGTCGGTCTCGATGCCGGGCGTGGCGGCCTGGGTGTTGGCCGCGTCGCCGATGTAGTTGAGGTGGGGGAGCAGCGTGCCGGCCGCCGCCCGCTTGATGGTGTCGCTGACGTCGCCCTGCCCCACCGACTCCATGAAGTCGTCGTAGGCCGCGATCGACTGGCCTTCGGTGACGAGCGGGATCCGCCGGGTGGGGTCGGCGGGGTCGGGCACCGTCTCGTACTGGGCCTTGAGGAACGCCTCCTCGATGGCGCCGGCGGCGTGGGTGTCCATCTCGGCTGCGAGCGCCTGGTACTCGTCGTAGATCCGGCTGGTCATGGGGATCGGCAGGCCGGGCGGGTGGACGAGGGCGTCGACGTGCTCCTGCCCCCGGGTCACGAAGCTCCACGCGGCCTGCGTGTTCCCGTCGAGGGCCCGCATGGCCACGACCTGGGGGATGCCGAGGCCGGGATCGTCGTAGAGCCATTCGCTGTTGGCGAAGCCCGGGTAGTCGTCGAGGCTCTGGCCGGACGGGTAGTCGCCCGGGTACTGGGCCCGGTTGAGGTCCTGACCGGTGACGAGGATCCGTTCGGCCCCGTCGGCCAGGAAGGTGGGGTCGTAGTCGCGGGGCTCGCCGCTCATGAGCAGCGCGAGGTGCCGCTGCTGGATCTCGTCCCGGGTGTCGACGAGGGCGGCCCGGTCGTCGAGCAGGTCGGGGTTGCGGGTGGCCCGGGCGAAGCCGCCGACGAGCGGCAGGAGCAGATCGTCCGTGATGTTGGACGACCAGTCCATGCCGCCGTCGATCAGGCCCCGCCCCTCGTAGCGGGCGGCGTAGGTGTCGACCACGCCCAGCAGGACGTGGGTGCCCTCGGGGCCGACGCTGTCGTAGAACCCGGCGGCGAAGTCCTCGTCCCACATCTGCGCCCCGACGCCGACCAGCTGATCGAACAGCGGGCGGTACTGCGGGTTCTGCTGGCTGAGGTTCCACAGCGCCTCGGCCGAGAAGTGGTCGGGGTCGAGCCCGGCGGCGACGAGCGACTGGCGCACCTGCTCGGCCGCCGTCCGACCCGCGGCCTCCTTCTGGGCCTCGGCGATGGTGGGCTCGCCGACGAGGGACGCCAGGGCCTGGTCCTCGGCGCTGAACACGCCGTCCCCGTCGGGGTCCGCGCCCGCCTGCTGGAAGCCGGTGCCGACGCTGGCGACCCAGGTGGCCAGGTGGGCCGACTCGTCCTTCAGGCCGCGGACCCAGTTCCCCGGCCAGTCGGCGTCGAAGGCTCCCTCCAGGTGGGTGCCCGCGCCGGCCACGAACGCGTCCATGGCCCCGTCGAGCTCGGTGGCCAGGCCGGTCAGCTCGTCGTCGGCGCCGGCGACGTGGCCCGGGTAGGCCAGCAGCCGGCCCGGCTCGGCGGAACTCGTGGTCATGGCAGCTCCCTGGTCGACCTGGCCGGCGCCCGGGTCGGGCCGGCGCCGGGCGCGACGCTAGGTCCCGCAGGGCCGCTTGCGCGGTCGGGCACCGGCGCCGATCCGGGCTAGAACACCGGGGTGCCCAGCGTCGGTGACTACGAGCTCGAGCGCCAGATCGGTGCGGGCGCGTCCGGCACCGTGTGGAAGGCGCACCGCTCCGGCCCGGTCAGCCGCGTCGTCGCCCTCAAGCGCCTCCGGGCCGGCAGCGGATCGGTCGACGAGGCCCGCATCCGGCGGGAGGCCACCGTCCTCACCGAGCTGGACCACCCGCACATCGTCCGGGTCTTCGAGGTCGTGCACGACGGCGACGGCGTGGCTCTGGCCATGCAGTTCGCGGCCGGCGGATCGCTCGGCGACCTGCTGGCCGAGCGGGGCCGGCTCAGCCCCGGCCAGGTGGTGGCGGTGGCGGCGCCGGTGGCCGATGCGCTGGCCTCCGCTCATCGCCGCGGCGTGCTCCACGGGGACGTGAAGCCGGCCAACATCCTGTTCACCACCGACGGCGAGCCTCTGCTCGGCGACTTCGGCGTGGCCCGCACGCTGGGCCAGCTCACCAGCGACCAGGCCGCCGGCACCGCCGAGTACCTGGCTCCCGAGCTGCTGGACGGTGCCGCGCCCGACCCCCGGGCCGACGTCTATTCCCTCGGCGTCGTCTGCTACCACGCGCTGGCGGGCGTTCCGCCCTACACCGGTCCCGCCCCGCTGGCGGTCGTGCGGGCGGCCGACCGCGGCGTCCACCCCCGCCTGGAGGAGACGCCCGGCGTCCCCCGCCCGCTGGCGGCGGTGGTCGAGCAGGCCATGGACCGTGACCCCGCCCGGCGGTTCGGCACGGCCGACGCCCTCGCCCGGGCGCTGCGCGGCGCGGTGCCGGCCGATGCGCCCAGCCTCCCCGGCCCGGTGGCGGGCGGGCCGCCGCCCGACGACGACGGGGCCATGTCGGGCACCCGCACGTTCGGCCCCCGCCCACCCCGGCGCGAGGCCGAGGCGCCCCGGCGGCGGCCCCGTGTGCTCGCCACCGCGGTGATCGGGCTGCTGGCAGCCGGGGGCATCTACCTGGTCCGGGGGCCGCTCGCCGGCCCCGACTGCCCGGAGCAGGACCCGCTCGAGGTGGCGCCGGGCGGCGTCGAGGTGGAGGGCGACGTGGACGGCGAGGGATGCGTGGTCCAGGGCATCTACCAGCTGCAGCCGGTGGCGGGCGTGGGCGACACGATGGTGCTCACCATCGACCTCGCCGGCGACCGCAAGCGGATCGGCCTGGGCGAGCCCGGCGACCAGCTGATCCTCGGCGACTGGGACTGCGACGACACCGACACGCCCGGGCTCTACAAGCCGGCTCGGGGGGTGGTGCAGTACTACGACGTCTGGCCGCAGGTGGCCGACCAGTCGTACCAGCCCGACAAGGTCGAGACGGTGGAGCCCGGGGGTCGGGCCGAGGTGGCCGAGGGCAGCGGCAGCCGCTGCGACCGCATCGCGATCCGGGCCGAGCCGGCATCCTCGGCCCGGGCTCCGGAGGCGACGCCGGTGTGACCGGGGCCGCGACGTCCGCCGGGGGTCCCGCGTGCGCCATCATCTAGGGGGCGTGCGACATCCCGGCACCGGATGTCCCGCCGGGCCGGGGTGAGACGAGACGCCGGGCCGACACACCGTCACCACGACTCACGCAGATGGGCTGCCGCCGATGACCGTCCATGCCATCCCGCGAACCAGCCACCGCGCCGCCGACGTCGGTCGGGGCTTCGCCGCGCTCGTGGGCACCCTGGCCCTGGTGGTCGGTGTCCCGGTGCTGCTCGTCCTGTGGGTGGGGTCGCCGCTTCCGGCCGAGGTGCCCACCCTCGACGAGATCTCCACCGCCCTGCGCGACACCTACATCCCCGAGTCGTTCCTGGTGAAGGCCCTGGCGCTCGTGTGCTGGCTGGTGTGGGCCGAGCTCCTGGTGTCGCTGATCGTCGAGGCGACCGCCTACGCCCGGGGCCGCAAGGCCGGCAGCGTCCCGCTCGCGGGCGGGGTGCAGCGGGGTGCGGCCCGCCTCATCGCCACGGTGGCGCTGCTCGGCGCCCTGATCGCCACCCGCCACCACCAGGGCGCGGGCAGCCAGCACAAGGCCGACCTCATCCCCACGCTCCAGCCGGTGAGCACGGTGGTGATCGACGACGAGCTGGCCCGCCACGCCAGCCGCGACACCGAGGCCCCGCCCGCACCGGCCGCGCCCGCCCCCGTGTACGAGGTCCAGCGGCGCGACACGTTGTGGGACATCGCCGAGCGCCACCTCGGCGACCCCTTCCGCTGGCAGGAGATCTTCCAGCTCAACCAGGGCCGCCCGCAGGCCGACGGCACCTGCCTGATGGATCCCGACCTCATCTACGTCGGGTGGACGCTCAACCTGCCGGCCGACGCGGTCGGCGTCGGCCCGGCACCGGCCCCGCCGGTCGAGGCGCCCCCGCCGCCGGCCCCCGCCCCGGCCCCGGACGGGGGCTCGTCGCGCATCATCGACGGCGGCATGGTCCTGATCGACGACGACGGTGGTGGAGCGGGCGGTGTCATCCTGGCCGGCGACCACGGCAGCGGTGGTGCCAGCGGGGCGGCCGTGGGCGGCCGCGCCGTCGTTCCGGCCACCGCGGAGGGCGGCATGGTCCTCCTCCCCGACGACCCGCTGGGCGACGGTCCGGTGTCCGGCGAGCCGCCCGTCCTGGCCGGGCCGGACGCCGGTGGCATCGATCACGACGACGAGATGGCCGGGTGGCCCGAGGGGTCGGCGGGCACCCCGTGGCCCACCGGTGACGACCGCGACTAGGAGACCTCCGCGATGGCCTCGACCACCCTTCCCCCGCGCAACCAGGCGCCCGGCGCCCGCCCGGCGCCCACCCTCGTCCCCGGGGGCGGCCGCCAGCGGCGCTGGTCGCTGGCGCTGCTGGCCGTGCTGGTCACGCTCGGCTCGGCGCTGGCCTTCGTCGTGCTGTGGATGAACGCCGGCGACCGCGAGCCCGTGATCGCCCTCGCCCGCGACGTGCAGGCCGGCCAGGTGATCGCCGCCGACGACATCACGACGGTGCGGGTGTCGGTCGACCCCGGCGTGCGGGCCGTCTCCTCGTCGGCCCGCGACGAGGTCATCGGCCAGCCGGCGTCGGTCGACCTGCTGGCCGGCACGCTGCTGGTGCCGGAGGCGGTCGGCAACACCGAGGGCCTGGAGCGGAACACCGGCGTCGCCGCCATCGCCCTGCCCGAGTCGGTGGTGCCCGCCGGCCTGGAGCGGGGCGACCAGGTCGGCATCTACCGGGCCGCCCGCTCGGCCGCCGGCGGCGGGGAGGGCGCGGCCGAGCTCCTCGGCACGGGTCGCGTCACCGAGGTCAAGGCGGGCGACAGCGGCACCGACGTCCGGGTGTCCGTGTCCGTCGACCTCGACCTGGTGCCGCAGATCTACGGCGTGGGCGACTCGGGCCAGATCAGGCTGGCCGAGACCAGCGCGTCGCAGAGGGACTGACCACCCGGTGGGAGTCATCGCGTTCGCCTCGGCGAAGTCCTCGCCGGGCGTCACGACCACCATCGCCGCGCTGGCGGCCACCTGGCCCGCGGACCGCGACCTGCACATCGTCGAGGTCGACCCCGCGGGCGGCGACCTGGTCGTGCGGTTCGAGATGGCGCCCGAGCCCGGGCTGGTCACCCTGGCTGCGACCGGGCGGCGCGACCTGGGGCCGGAGACCTACCTCGGCCACACGCAGGCGCTGCCGTCCGACGCGGGGTCCGACGGGCCCGCCCGCCGCATCCTGGTGGCGCCGGTGGCGGCCGATCAGGCCTCGGCGGCGCTGGGCGCGCTGCGGGGCGGGCTACCCAAGGTCCTGGCCCAGCTCGAGGTCGATGTGCTCGTCGACTGCGGGCGGCTGGACCCGTACTCGCCGGCCTTCGAGTTCGCCACCCAGGCCGACCTGCTGGTGATGGTCACCCGCCCGATCCTGAGCGAGATCCACCACCTGGCCACCCGCCTGCCGTCGGTCCACGCCCGGGCCGTGTCCCTGCTGGTGGTGGGGGACAGCCCCTACGGGGTCACCGACGTGGCGTCGGTGGTCGAGGCCACGCCGCTCGGCACGATCCCCGACGACGACCGGGCCGCCCGCGCCCTCACCCTCGGCCACCCGCACGCGCTGCGGGTGCTGCGGCGGTCCCGGCTGCTGCGCGACGCCCGGTCGGTCGCCGAGGGCCTCGCCGCCTGGCTCGGCCCGCCGCACGCCGCCACCCGGCCGACCGCCCCGCCCCCGGCCCCGTCCCCGGCCCCGGGCGGCTACGCCCCGGGCCCGGCGAGCCCGGTCGCCGCCGGCCCGCCGCCGCACGGGCCCGGTCCCGGCGGTCCCCCCTTCGAGCCGGGGCCCCCGGTGGGGTACGAGGCCCCGACGCCCGCCCCCTACGGGCCACCTCCACCGCCTCCGGCGGAGCAGGGATGGCCCGCGCCGCCTCCGCCGCCGGCTCCCCCCGGGCGGCCCGGCGCCATGCCGCCCTACGGCGACCAGGGGGCCGGCCCGGAGCCGGCTCCCGCCGCCGCCGGCTACGTGCCGCCGGCGGCCGAGCCGCCGCGGGCCGTCCCGTGGCCGTCGCGGCCCTGGACGAACGGCGGTGGCCGGGGCGAGGGCGGCGGCAACGCCAAGCACTTCCGGCGCAGCGACGAGGACGACGAGCGATGACCCTGGCGGACAAGTCGCTGGTCCGCACCTTCCGCAAGGAGGTGGCCGACGAGCTCACCGACCGGCTGCGGGCGGACGAGCTGGCGGACCGGCCCCGCATGGCGCCGGCCGACCAGCGCCAGTTCGGCCGCCAGCTCATCAACCGGCGCCTCGAGCGCTACGCCAAGGAGCAGCTCGAGATCGGCCGCGAGCCGCTGCCGTTCGAGGACGAGAACGCCCTCGCCCAGGCGATCCACGACGCCCTGTTCGGCCTGGGCGCGCTGCAACGGCTGCTGGACGACAGCTCGATCGAGAACATCGACGCCAACGGCCACGCCGACGTGTGGGTCACCCGGGCCGACGGCAGCAAGCACCGGGCCCCGCCCATCGCCGACAGCGACGAGGAGCTGGTCGACACGCTGCGCATGACGGCGGCCCGGGTCGGCCTGACCGAGCGGCGGTTCGACAACGGCTCTCCGTCCCTGAACCTCCAGCTGCCCGACGGCAGCCGCCTGTTCGCGGTGATGGCGGTGACCTCCAAGCCGTGCGTGGCCATCCGGCGCCACCGCTTCCCCAAGGTGTTCCTGGACGACCTGGTGGGGCTGGGCTCGATCGACCTCGCCCTGCGGGAGTTCCTGTCGGCCGCGGTCAAGGCCCGGAAGAACTTCATCGTGTGCGGCGGCGTCGACGCCGGCAAGACCACGCTGATGCGGGCCATGCTGAACGAGGTCGGCCCCGAGGAGCGGCTGGTCACCATCGAGGACAACCTGGAGCTCGGCCTCGACCGCTACCCCGATCTCCACCCCGACGTCGTGGCCCTGGAGGCCCGGGAGGAGAACGTCGAGGGCGAGGGCGAGATCGACCTGGCGACCCTGGTGAGGTGGGGCCTGCGCATGAACCCGGACCGCGTGATCGTGGGCGAGGTCCGGGGCCACGAGGTCATCCCCATGCTGAACGCGATGAGCCAGGGCAACGACGGCTCGATGTGCACCGTCCACGCCAACTCGTCGATGGGCGCCTTCGGCAAGCTGGCCATGTACGCCATCCAGGCACCCGAGCGCCTCAACCTCGAGGCCACCAACCTCATGGTGGCCAACGCCATCAACTTCGTCGTCCACATCGGCACCACCGTCGGGGGCGGCGAGGGCGGCATGCGGCGTTACGTGTCGTCGGTGCGGGAGATCGTGGGCGCCGAGGGCCCGCTGATCATGTCCAACGAGGTGTTCTTCCCCGGGCCGGACAAGCGGGCCATCCCCGGGTCCCCGCTGCGGGACACCACCCAGGCCGACCTGGCGGCGGTCGGGTTCGACAACCGGGTGATGCTGCGGCCCGACGGCTGGTGGAGCTGACCCCGTAGCGCCGGCGCATCCGGCGCTGCACCCAGGAGCGCACCGATGGCCCCCGGGGGGCGCGCCCGGCGTGCGCCTGCCCGCCGCTAGCGTCGCCGGTCCGTGGAGACCGTCGGAGACTTCCTCGGCGAACTGGTCCGGCGCCTCGTGCCCGGGGTCGACGCCGCCGCCGTCCGCACCACGTTCGCCCTGGCCGCGGCCGGCTACACGACTCCCCGTACCGACGACGGCCGGCGGGTCAGCGCCATCACCCCCTCGGGTGTGCCGTTCGAGGCCAGCGTCACCGGCGGGGGCGGGCACCTCGAC
>DASSUD010000470.1:0-6592 GCA_035707385.1 Acidimicrobiales bacterium | reverse complement strand
TCCTACGACGACCTGCTGCGCACGTTCTGGGAGGGCCACGACCCCACCCAGGGCATGCGCCAGGGCAACGACGTCGGCACCCAGTACCGCTCGCTCGTCCAGGTGGCCGACGACGTCCAGCGCAAGGCCGCCGAGTCGAGCCGCGACGCCTACCGGGACCGGCTGGCGGCGGCCGGCTACCCGCCGATCACCACCGAGGTCGAGGACGCCACCGAGTTCTGGTACGCCGAGGACTACCACCAGCAGTACCTGCACAAGAACCCGCTGGGCTACTGCGGCCTGGGCGGCACCGGCGTGTCCTGCCCGATCGGCCTCGAGACCTAGGGCAAGCGGCGTCCAGGACATCGGGCTGGCGGTCGGGCGTCTCAGGCGGCATCGTCACCCCGACGTGACGGGGGGAGGTCGCTCGTGCGGTCGGGTCACGTCCCTGGCTCTTCCGAGGGGTCGCCGGTTCCGGCCTCGGCCGAGGCGGTGGAGGTGGCGGTGGCGACGCGGAGATCAGGCGGCCCTCCGAGCTGCTTGAGGATGTCGCTGACACCGACCGTGGCGCCGTACCCGAGCGGAACGGTCTGCGCGAGCAGCAGCAGCCCGTCCCACGGGGTCGCTCCCCAGGCACGGTCCTCGTTGTAGGCGTTGATGGCGCGAACCATCGCCGCCCCGAAGCCGACCGTTATCAGGATGAGCACCGGCAGGAACTGAGACCGGCGCAGGGCCGCCTCGGGCCGCTCCGGGCGACCGTGGATCGTGTAGGCGACGATCGACGCTCCCATGCCGCCGGCCACTGCCAGCACGAGCCAGAGCCACGAGTTCCTGTCCTGGGCGTGCACGGTGACCGGGATCTCCATGTCCTCCAGGCGTTCGTCGCTGATGTGGAGGACTCCCTGGTACGTGCCGGGCTCGACGTCCTGGAGCTCGGGATCGATGCACAGCGAGACGTTGATCGTGTCACGGCTGACCCGCCGTGCGATGGCGACCAGTCCCTCGCCCTCGAGCTCCCTCCTGCTCTCGAACGACAGGATGCCGACGTTCACGCCGAACTCGTTCCAGGCGCCGGGTATCGCGTCGTCCGACCGGACCTCCACCATGTCTATTCGCCGGGAGCGCCCGGCCCCGAAGTCGATGACGATCTCGTCGTTGGAGTCGTCCAGCTCCAGAGGCTCTGCCGTTGCCGCGACGGCGTCCGCTCGGGCCTGCTCGCACGCCTGCGCCTGCTTGCGCCCCGATCCACGCCGCGTTCCGCTCGTCGCGACCATGCCGACCGCGATGGCCGCGATGCACACGCCGACGACCAGGACCGCGACGAGTGACCTCCGCCGGTTGAGTGTGGGTCCCACTCCGCCCTCCTACGAGCACGCCCGCGTCGTCGAACCGTCCCATCGACGCTCGCTGCTCACGTGAAGTCTCGACCAGACTGATAGTGACCGCCAGTCCGATCGCGAATACACAATGTGAGGATTCTGACCCGCCCGGCCAGGTCGGCGATGGCGCATCAGCCGCCGCGTGCGTCAGACCCGGGCCTCCAGGAACCGGGCCCCGCGGAACCCGCCGCCGACGTCGTCGGTCGCCATCGCTACTCCCGCTCGCCCAGTTGGACGAGCACGACGGTGGTGTCGTCGCGCAGCTCGTGGGCGCTGTGCTCCAGCACCGCGTTCACGAGCCGCCGCACCCGCTCCGCCGGCGGCAGGCCCTCCACCATGACCCGGGCCAGCAGGTCGGCCAGCCGGTCGAGCCCGAAGCGCTCGCCGCCCCGCACGCCGCCCTCGGTCACCCCGTCGGTGTAGACGACCAGGGAATCGCCGGGCTCGAGGTCGACGTGGTTGACCACCGGGTCCTTGCCCCCGAGCCCGATGGGCGCCACCGGCACCGTCGGCACCTCGCCGATGACCTTGCCGCTGCGCATCAGCAGCGGCGGGGGGTGCCCTGCGGACACCCAGGCGAACCGGCCGCTGTCCAGGTCCAGGTCGCCGAAGGCGGCGGTGGCGAACCGCATGTCGGGGAACACGCGGGCCACGGCGGCGTCGGCCATGGCGTAGGCGCCCGGCAGGTCGAGCCCCGCCCGCCGGCTGTTGCGCAGGCAACCCTGGACGAGGTGCGACACCAGCGACGACTCGACCTCGTGCCCGACCGAGTCGATCACGGCCAGGTGGAGGGACTGCGCGTTGAGGGCGTAGTCGAAGCTGTCCCCCGCCACCTCGTAGGCCGGCAGCAGCATGCCGGCGACGGCCACCCGAGGTGTGACGAGGGCGACGGGCGGCAGGTTCGCACGCTGCAGCTCGGCCGACAGCGACATCGGCCGGTGCCGCCTGACCTGCTCGATGGCGTCGGTGTACTGGCTCTTGGTGATGTAGAGCTCCGCGGCCAGTGACGCCACCTCCTCCAGGTCCTCGACCGTGTCGTCGTCGACGGCCTCCCCCGCCATCTCGACGAGGATGACGCCGAGGCGCGCCGTGCCGTCGATCATCGGCAGCCACACCCTGCTGGTGGTGTGGTTCGACACCACGACGGTCCGCTCGAGCGAGAAGGCCCGCCCCCCGGTCGTGCCGTCGACGGCCACCGACTCGGCCTCGGCTCCGGCCGGCGTGTCGGGGTGCAACGTCCGGTGGTCGTGATCGACGAGGTAGATGCACGACGACCGGGCCCCGAGGACGGCCAGCGCCTCGCCGACCGCTCCGGCCAGATCAGCCGGCGGCAGGTCGTGCGAGATCCGCAGCAACCACGCCACCACGTCGCCGGCAGCACCGTCCGACCGATCGGAGACCACGCCCCAAGCTAACCGGACGCCGGGCCGTCGTCCGGGTGATCGCACTCTGGCGTTCGTTCGTGCCGGAAAACGACACGAACGAACGCCAGCACCCTGCTAGATGTCCTCGGCGGCCCAGGGCACGAGCGGCTCGTCCAGATCGACGCGGCCGGCGAGGTTGTCGACGAGGCCGACGAGGCCGGCGAAGGCGCACTCGGCCACCACCTGCAGCAGGTCGGTCGGGGTGAGGCCCGCGGCCTGGGCGCGCGCCACGATCGCGTCGTCGACCGCGCCCCGGTCGACGACCACGGCCCGGGCGAAGGCGTAGACGGCGCCGAGGCACGGATCCCGGGGCTCGGCGCCGTCGCGCATGGCCGCGATGTCGGCGTCGTCGGCGCCGAGGGCGGCGAGCACCATCGAGTGGAAGGCGATGCCGTAGGCGTTGTCGACGGCGACCCCGACGGCCAGGCCGACGGTCTCGCGGCGCACGGGGTCGAACGACGGGTCGGCGACGGCCCGCCGGAGGCCGTCGAACCCGGCCAGCAGCGTAGGGCTGGCCGCCGCCGTGGCGGCCAGGTTCGGCACGAAGCCGACGTCGGCGGCGATGCCCGCCAGCAGAGGCCGCGAGGCGGCGGGGGCGGTGTCGTCGGTGAGGACGGGCAGGTCCATCGGGATCCTCCTGGGTCGGTGTGCCGGCCACGATCCCCCGGCGGGCGGGGCGGCACGATTCCCCCGGAGGGAAGCGCCCCGGCGGGCGATCGACCGTAGGGTCGACCCGTGACCGTGTCCGCGCCCGCTCTTGCGCCCGCCCCCGCGACAGGCCAGGGGGTCCCGTTCGGGGACCTGGTCCGCTACTGGCGACGGGTGCGGAGCATGAGCCAGCTCGACCTGGCGTCGGCGGCCATGACCACCCCGCGGCACATGAGCTTCCTCGAGACCGGCCGGTCGAGGCCCAGCCGCGAGATGGTGCTGCGGCTGGCGGGCGCCCTCGACGTCCCGCTCCGGGACAGGAACGGGCTGCTGCTCGCCGCCGGCTTCGCGCCCCTGTACCCGCACCACGGCCTCGACGACCCCGGGCTCGACATCGTGATGAGGGCCCTCGACCGGATGCTCGACCGGCACGACCCGCTGCCGGCGGTGGTCATGGACCGGGGGTGGGACCTGGTCCGGGCCAACGCCGGGGCCGGGCGGCTGTTCGGCGCCCTCTTCGCCCCCGAGCCGATGCCCGCCGCCGCCAACGTGCTGCGCCTGGTCCTCGAACCCGGGCCGGTCCGGGACGCCGTAGCCAACTGGGACGACGTCGCGCCGGCGCTGCTGGAGCGGGCCCGCCGGGAGGCGGTGGGCGGCGTCCTCGACCTCGTCACCGCCGAGCTGGTCCAGGAGCTCCGCGGGCGTCCCGATGTCGCCGCCCGGGTCGCCACGCCCCACGCGGTGGCGCCGATGATCCCGGTGGTGGACATCCACTTCCGGGTCGGCGGCCAGGTGCTGCGGTTCTTCTCCGTCGTGTCGACTGTGGGCACCCCCGTCGACGTCACCGCCCAGGAGCTGCGGGTCGAGGCGTTCTTCCCCCTCGACGAGGCCACGTCCGCCCGCTGGCACGAACTGGCGGAGGCCCTCGACGGCGCAGGGAGCTAGTCACCGTCACCCCGGAGCCGGCGGACGACCTCGGCCTCGGCGGCCAGCATGGCCTCGAACTCGTTGGGGTACCGATCGGGCAACGCCTCGGCAAGGCCGACGATGAACACCATCCAGCCGTCGTCGGACCCGCCCGGCCCCACCACGTGGGCCACGTGGGCGACGACCTCCCCCTCCAGGTACCCCCGGAACCGTCCGAGCCGCTGGTACTTCCATTCGACCTGCATGTCACGAACATATGTTCGATCACGCCCTCTGTCCAGCCCCTCGGCTCCGCCCGCGTGAAATGGCGATGGGTCGACCGCTAGTACGGTGTGCGGGCGATGCGGGCGCAGCTAGCGACATGAACCACGAATCGACCGCCCACGAACCCGTTGCCGGTGCTCGGCGTGTCGTCGGCGACGTGGCCCGCGGCGTCGTGCGCACGGACGGAGCGGCGAGCGCGTGGCGCGAGGCCGGTCGATGATCGCTGACGTCCGGGCGCGCATCGCCACGGTCTGGCGGAAGGACGACGACACGACGTCGCCCGCCCACCACGTCTGGTCCCACATCGTCACGGCCTGGCGGCGGGTCGACGACAGGATGTCGCCCGCCCGCTGGCGGGCGGCCACGGCGTTGGCCTTCGCCCTGGCCTCCGCGGTCAGCATCTGGCTGCGGCTGCGCGGTCACGCGTGGCTGCTGTCCGACATGGTCTACGACGACCAGCTCTTCACGCGCTCGGCCGGTCACATCCTCGACGGCAACTGGCTCGGCCCCTACGACATGCTGACCCTCAGCAAGGGGCCGAGCTATCCGCTCTTCATCGCGGCCGCCTACCGGCTGAACGTCCCCCTCAAGCTGGCCGAGCACGCCCTCCATCTCGTGGCCGCCGGCATGCTGGCCTGGGCGGTCTGGCGGATATTCCGGTCGCGAGCGGCTTCCGTGGCCGCGTACGCGGCGGTGGCCTTCAACCCGGCCTACCTCGGGTCGGCGGCGTCACGGATCACCCGCGAGGTGATGTACGGGTCGCTGAGCCTGATCCTGCTGTCCGGCGTCATCGTCTTCCTCACCTACGTCCCCGCGCTGGTCCGCCGGGGGGCGTTGCGGGCGGTGCCCGCCGGGATCGCGGCCGGCCTGGCGATCGGCGCCGTGCTCGCCGCCTACTACCTGTGCCGGGAGGAGCGGACCTGGCTCGCCCCCGCGCTGGTGGTGGCCGGGCTCGCCGGGGCCGCCACCTGGGGGAGGATCGGTCGCTCCTGGGTCCCGAACGCCCTGCTCACCGGGGGCGCCCTGGTGGTCGCCGCCGCCGTCCTCTCCGGCAGCCTCGGCTGGGTCGCGTCCCGCAACCACGACGAGTACGGCGCGCGGGTCGTGACCGACCTGGTCGAGGGCGAGATCGCCGAGGCCTACGCGCAATGGCAACGCGTCGAGGCCGGCGATGCGCGCCGCTACGTGGTCGTGACCGCGACACAGCGCCGCGCCGTCTACGCCGTCAGCCCCGCGGCCGCCGAGCTCCGGCGTGCCCTCGAGCGCCGGCCGGGGCCGCAGGAGATGTGGGGCGCCGGCTGCAACCTGGCGGGCGTGTGCGACGACTACACCGGCGCCCAGTTCATCTGGGCACTGCGCCTCGCCGCCCAGAGCGCAGGGCACATGCGGTCGGCCGACGAGACCCACGAGTTCTTCGCGCAGATCTCGGCCGACATCGAAGACGCCTGCGGCGTCGAGTTCGACTGCACGCCGCCGGGCTTCGCCGCCATGCCGCCGCTCGATCGCATCGCCGTCACGGCCATCCCCACCTCGGTGCGCGACTCCGCCTGGTACCTGGCGTCGTTCGACGTGGCCGATCCCAGCCGTATGTTGACGGGGCTCGGCGTCACTCCGCTCATGCCGAGCGGTGGCAGCCGCGCCACGTGGGACGTGATGGTCCGCCCACTGCGCGGAGTCGACGACGACCAGCGTGCCTACCGGGCGGCCGAGACCGAGGCGATGAAGGACCAGGAGATGGTGCGGGCGCTGATGGTCCTGTACCGCTGGGGGGCCCTGCTGGCCGCCGGCCTGGCCGTCGCGGGCCTCGCCCTGGGCGTCGCCACCCGCGCCGGGCGCCGCCACGTCGCCGCGCTCGTCACGCTGGGGGCCTTCCTCACGGCGGTGGTCGGCCGGATCGCGGTGGTCGCGCTCGTGGACGCGACCGCGTACCCGGCGGCGGGCAACGGCACCTACGTCCTTCCGGGCGTCGAC
>DASSUD010000469.1:0-2904 GCA_035707385.1 Acidimicrobiales bacterium | reverse complement strand
ACCCGCCAGGGCCAGGTGAAGAAGACCAAGTTCAACGAGTACGACTCGTCGCTGCGCAGCGGGCTCATCGCCATCAACCTGCGGGGCGACGACGAGCTGGTGAAGGTCATCCCCACCAACGGGGGCGACGACATCTTCATGATGGCCCGCTCGGGCATGACCATCCGCTTCGCCGAGGACGACGTGCGGTCGATGGGCCGGGCCGCAGCCGGGGTGCGGGGCATGAAGCTGCGGGCGGGCGACGAGGTCGTGTCGTGCGACGTGGCCCGACCCGACGTGGCGCTGCTCGTGGTGACCGACGCCGGCTACGGCAAGCGCACGCAGCTCGACAGGTTCAACACCCAGGGCCGTGGAGGCCAGGGGGTGCGGGGCATCAAGCTTACGGCCAAGAAGGGGATCGTCGTGGCCGCCTTCATGGTCGGTATCGATGACGAGATCATCGTCATCTCCTCGTCGGGCACGCTGATCCGCATGGCTGTGCGGGACGTGTCGTCGCAGGGACGCGACGCCACCGGCGTGCGGGTGATGAACCTCGACGCCGGCCAGTCCGTGGCCGCCGTCGCTCCGGTGCTCACCGCCGACGATTGACCCCGCCGCGGCGGGGCCCACCTTCCCCTCATCAACCGAGAAGTGCGTTGAGCGCTCGCGTCGCGCGGGCGCGGGGAGGTTCCTGTGGTGCGGACCGAGTTCCGCGACGACGCCGGCCAGGTCGTGCCGGTGGCCGTCGCGCTGATGGCGTTGCTGGTGGTGGCCCTGCTGGCGCTGGTGCCGGCCGCCGCCGCGCTGGGCCAGCGGGCCCGGGCGGGGACCGCGGCTGACGCCGCGGCCCTGGCCGGTGCAGCCGGCGGCGAGGAAGAGGCCCGTCGCCTGGCCGAGGCCAACGGCGGTGAGGTGGTGGGTTTCGACCGGGTGGGGGACGAGGTGGTGGTCAGGGTGCGGGTGGGCGAGGTCGAGGCCGAGGCCCGGGCACAGGGTCGCCGCCGCCCACCCACGGGCACGGCTGGTGACGGTGGCGGCGAGCGCGCGGGGCTGTCGCCGGGCCTGCTGGCGGCGCTTGACCGGGCGGATGCGCTGCTGGGCTTCCCGGTGCCGGTGGCGTCGGGCCTGCGGTCCTACGAGGAGCAGCAGGCGCTGTGGGACCGGCGGGCGACCAACCCGTACCCGGTGGCCCGACCGGGCACCTCCGACCACGAGCGGGGGCGCGCGGTGGACGTGCCGCGGGCGTCGGTGGAGGCGGTCCTGGGGGTGGCGGAGGCGGCCGGATTGTGCCAGCCCTTGCCGGTGAGTGACCCCGTGCACTTCGTCGCCTGCGGAGAGTGATCGTTGCTGTCGGTGCAAGTCGCGGGACAGGGTGCCGTAGACTCCTGCCGATGCCGGCTGATACGTCCGGAGTCACCACCGACGCCCAGGGTCACGGGTCCCCCCCGGCCTCGGGCCAGGGGGCTCCGAGTGCCGACCCCGGGCAGCCGGTGCCCTCCGCTCCGGCGGGCGGCCCGCCGCGGCCCGCGGGCGATGGCAACGGGTCGTCGACCCCGTCACCGGGCCCGCAGGCGGGCGGGCCCACCGCTGCGGCCGCCCCACCGCTCGCCCGCCCCGGCGGGGGCGGCAACGGCGTGCCCGAGGCCCCGGTCCTGACGCCGGCGCCGACGGTGGAGCCGCCGCCACCACCGGTCCTGGTGCCTCCGGAGGGAGCGCTGCGCCGCCGGGGCCGTCACCTGCAGGCGGCCCGGGCCGACCGGGCGTCGCGCCGGGGGCTGCGGGTCAACCAGCGGCTCTGGTCGATCGACCCGTGGTCGGTGTTCAAGGTGTCGGCGCTGTTCTACCTGTCGCTGGGCCTGATCATCCTGGTGGCGGGGACGCTGCTGTACAACGCGGGCCGGTCGGTGGGCACGGTCGACCAGGTCGAGAGCTTCGTGACCCGCATGGGGGCCTACGGCGAGTGCGTGCCGGAGGCGGAGGTCCCGTCGGGCACCGAGTTCGAGGAGGACGACGACTGCGCCGACGGCGAGGTCCTGGTCGGCGGGTTCACGATCAACGACGGCACCCTGTTCCGGGCGGCGGCCATCGGCGGCGCCATCCTGGTGGTGGCCGGCAGCATCGGCAACGTCCTCATGACGATCCTGATCAACCTGCTCAACGAGCTGACGGGCGGCCTCCGCCACACGATCATCAAGGAACCGGTCCGCCGACCCCCAACCGGTTCGCCGCGCCGCCGCCAGCAGCGATAACCTCTACCGCTCGGGTCCCCCGGGGCTATAGCTCAGTCGGTTAGAGCGCACCCCTGATAAGGGTGAGGTCGAAGGTTCGATTCCTTCTAGCCCCACACTCCCCACCCCGGGCGAAACCCTCGCCGACCAGGACATTCGCCTGCGGGCCGGTTACCCGACCTTGACCGCGGTTGACCGCGGATCGCCGCGAAACGCCCCCGTTCGCGGGACTAGCGCGGGACCAGCGCTGGACCGCGCGCCAACGCCTGACTGTGGCCCTTTGGCCGTCGGGCGCTACCACCACCCCCGCGCATAGCCCGACCGCCGGGTCGTCGACGGACTCCGTGGCGCTCAACGGGGCAGCATCCGGCGCAACGCGATGCCCGTGGCCGAGATTCTGATCTCGAACGTCGTGCCGCCGAGATCGGCCACGTTGCCTGTGCACTCCACCGTCGTCCCCTCGTCGGTGCCCGGGGACCCCTCAGGTGCACCTGGGCCATGTCGATGAAGTGCCCGCTCTTTAGGAACTCTCAACGACGAGTGGATACTTGGCACCGGCGACACGTCAGCGTGTCGCAGGCGAAAGGTGGCGGGATGAGGCTGATTCGACGCGCGTTTTGTGGGCGCTGGGGTCGTGGCGGGTGGTGTGCTGCTGACCGGCGGGATGGCGGGTGCCACGATCCCCCCGATCGTGGAG
>DASSUD010000468.1:0-21750 GCA_035707385.1 Acidimicrobiales bacterium | reverse complement strand
CCCGGCGACCGGCCGCGCTGGCGCACGACGGGCCCCCGGTCCGCCGTGCGACCGATCAGCAATCGTGGAGGTGAGGACATGAACGTCGATCGCAACGGGCTCGAGGTGCTCGACCGCAACGAGAGCCTGCGACTTCTGGGGACCGCGACGCTCGGCCGCATCGCCATCACCAGCAACGCGCTGCCGATGGTGCTGCCGGTCAACTTCCGCTTCGACGGGTCGCAGGTCCTGTTCCGGACGGCGGCGGGCACCAAGCTGGACGCCGCCACCGACCACACCGTGGTGGCCTTCGAGGTGGACGAGATCGACCCGGCCACCGAGACCGGCTGGAGCGTGGTCGTCACCGGCATGGCCAGGGAGGTCACCGACCCGGCGGAGCTGGCCGCCGCGCGCCGGCACCAGCTCACCCGCTGGGCGAGCGGGGACGGCGATCGTGTCGTGTCGATCCGGGCCGACCTCGTGTCCGGCCGCCGGATCCCCCCCAAGGCCTACGCCCCCGCCGCCTCGGGGGGCTGACATCGGCCCCGCGGCCTGGCGGGACCGCCGCTCGATGCGCGCGGCCCCGCCCTCGGTGTCCGGGGCCTCAGAGGGCCCCCCGCCCCCAGGGGCCGGTGATGGCGCAGGTCATGCCGCTGCCGGGCGTGCCGTCGCCGAAGATGTTGACGAACAGCACCTCGCCGTCGTCCGAGAACGTGGCGCCCGCCAGCTCGGCGTCGTTGAACACGTTGACGGCGAACTCGAAGGCCTCCCCGGCAGGGTTGATGCCGATCAGGCGGTTGACGTCCTCGACGCCCGGTGCGAGCGGGTGGGTGTCGTTGTCCGCACCGCTGGCGTCGTCCTCGCACAGCAGGACACCACCCCGCGGCGTGACCAGCAGGTTGTCCGGCGAGTCGAGGACCGACCCGCCCGGCGACTCGAAGAACAGCGTGAGCGTCTCCGACCGCGGGCTGTAGTGCCAGACCTGGCCCATGGCTGCGTTCCCGCCGCTGGTCGAGTTGAAGTAGAAGCCCCGGGTGGCCCTGTCGTACCAGATGCCCTCCAGCCGGTTGAACAGGGCGCCGCCGCGCGCGATGCCCTGGAGGGCGACGGGGGTGGCGCCGCCTTCGAGGTCCGGGTCGGGGTCGGCGATCGGCACCCACTGGACCGGCAGGGACAGCCCGACCTGCTGGCCGGTGAGCATCGAGCGCTGCGGCTGGCCGGCGACGGCCAGCATCTCCAGCGCGCCGCCGGCGGTCAGGTCACGCGGGTCGTTCGGCAGGAACCGGTAGAGGCCGCTGTCGTTGCCGTCGTCCTCGGTCTGGTAGACGATGCCGGTCCGGGGGTCGACGGCGACGGCCTCGTGGGCGAAGCGGCCCATGGCGGTGAGGGCGGGCGACGCCTCGGGCCGGCCGGCATCCACCGACACGAGGAAGGCGTAGCCGTGCTTCCTGGTCCAGCCCTGGGCGGGGCCGGCCACCGTCTCCTCGCAGGTGATCCAGCCCGCGCGCTGGTAGGCGATCCCGCCGGCGCAGTTGACGATCGAGCCGGCGAAGCTGACGAAGTGGCGCTCCAGCTCGCCGCGCCGGTGGTTGAACACCAGCGTCGTCGTCCCGCCCACGCCGAGCTCGTCGTACTTGGCGGCGGCGGGCGCCTGCGCCGACCCGGCCACCGTGCCGGGCGCAGTGCGGACCTCGTGGTTGCGGATCAGCAGCGAGCGGCGGCCCCGGACCCCGAACGCCCCCATGCCGTCGTGGGCGACGGGCACCGGCGTGCCGTCGCTCATCAGCTCACCGATCTTGGAGAACGTCACGTACTGGAAGCCGTCGGGCAGGGCGAGGATCTCGTCGCCGTTCTGGTCCGGGACCCGGGCCAGCGGGCCGTAGCCACCGTCACCGAGCCGGTTGGGACTGGCCGCGTGCCGGCCCGAGGGGGAGGCGGTCGCCGTCGCGCTGCCGAGGGTCTGGAACAGGGTCGTGCCGGCGACCGCGGCGCCGGCGGCGGTGGCCGCACCTTGGGTGAGGAACGACCGGCGGTCGAGGGTTGGCATGGGAGGTCCCTTTGCTCGTCGTCGTGCAGGCGGCCGGACCGTATGGGCGTCAGGACACGGCCAGATGGCCACCACGTGAACGGTAGGCCAGGCCCCGGGGAACGTTGGTGGAACCTCAGCGCACATTGCTTCAATCAATCTTGAGACATAGTGTGCGGAGCCAACCCGGCACGGAGGGGAGCCCGTCTTGCCCGACCTCGACTCGTTGAGCCCCGACCAGCGGCTCGCACTGAAGACAGCCGCCAAGGTCCTCCACACCGAGTTCGCCGGCATCTTCGGCGTGGAGACGATCGACCTCTTCCTCCAGACCAGCTACGACCAGTTCGCCCACCGGGCGAGGTTCAACAACTTCCTCCCGCTCATGGCGGAGCGGTTCGCCCGCCAGCGGCTCACTGCCCTGGCCCGGGTGGAGGGCAGGCACACCGACGGCGTGCCCATCGTCCTGTTCCTGTGCGTGCACAACGCCGGGCGGTCGCAGATGGCACTCGGCTGGTTCAACCGCCTGGCCGGCGACCGGGCCGTGGCCTGGTCGGGCGGGTCGGAGCCCGGCACCGAGGTCAACCCGTCGGCCGTCGAGGCCATGCGCGAGGTCGGCATCGACATCTCGGGCGAGTTCCCCAAGCCCTGGACCGACGAGATCGTGCGGGCCGCCGACGTGGTCGTGACCATGGGGTGCGGGGACGCGTGCCCGCTGTTCCCCGACAAGCGCTACGAGGACTGGGAGCTCGACGACCCGGCGGGCCAGGGCGTCGAGGCCGTTCGCCCGATCCGCGACGAGATCGAGCGGCGGGTCCGCGACCTGCTCGCCAGCTTCCAGGTCCCCGTCGGGTGACGGTGGGCTCCGCCATCGAGCGCCGGGCTGCCGTCCACGCCGCGCTGGGCGAGCCGGTGCGGCTCGCCATCGTCGAGGACCTCAGCGCCTCCGACCGCACCCCGACCGCGCTGGCGGCCCGCCACGGCCTCCCCGGCAACCTGCTCGCCCACCATCTCGACGTGCTGGAACGGGTCGGCCTCGTCGCCCGCCACCCCTCGGCGGGCGACCGCCGGCGGCGCTACGTGCGGCTGCGCCACGACGCGCTGCGCGGCCTCTCGACGGTCGGCCGACCGCGGTCGGGGCGGGCGCTGTTCATCTGCACCCACAACTCGGCGCGTTCCCAGCTGGCGGCTGCCCTGTGGCGCGCCCGCACCGGCGAGCGGGCCGACAGCGCCGGCACCCATCCCGCCCCACAGGTGCACCCCGGCGCCGTGGCCGCCGCCGAGCGGGCCGGGAGCGACCTCGGCCCGGCCCGGCCCCGGGCCCTGGGCCCGGGCGACGCCGCGGCCGACGTCGTCGTGACCGTGTGCGACCGGGCCCACGAAGAGCTCGACGTGTCCCCGGACTGGCTGCACTGGTCGATCCCCGACCCCGTCGAGTCCGACCGGGCCGAGGCCTTCGACGCCGCCCTGGCCGCGCTCGACGACCGCATCGGTGCGCTCGCCCCCCGGCGCGCCGGGGCGGCCGGCCCCCCGGTGGCACGGGCATGACCGCCGCCACCGACCGCGCCATGCCCGAGGCCGAGCCGGCCCCGCCCCGCCCCCGGGCGCTGAGCGCGAACGTGCCGGTCATGGTCAGGCGCCTCACCGCCGAGCTCACCGGTACCGCGTTCCTCGTGGCCGCCGTGGTCGGCTCCGGGATCATGGCCGAGCGCCTGAGTGACGATCCCGGGCTGCAGCTCCTCCAGAACACCGCGGCCACGGCCGGCGTCCTCGTGGCGCTGATCCTGGCCCTCGGCCCGGTGTCCGGCGCCCACCTCAACCCGGCGGTGACGATCGTGGACAGGGCGTTCGGCGGCATCGGCACCGGGGCGGCGGCCCTCTACATCGTCGCCCAGGTGTCCGGGGCGGTGGCGGGGGCCATCGCGGCCAACGCCATGTTCGACCTGCCCCTCGTCGAGTGGTCGACGACGGCCCGCTCGGGGGGCGACCTGTGGCTGGCCGAGGGGATCGCCACCCTCGGGCTGCTCGTGGTCATCTTCGGTGTCGTCCGGTCCGGGCGCTCGGCGGTCGTCGCCTTCGCCGTCGCCGGCTACATCGCGGGGGCCTACTACTTCACGTCCTCCACCAGCTTCGCCAATCCGGCGGTGACGATCGGGCGCGCGTTCAGCGACACGTTCACCGGCATCGAGCCGGCGTCGGTGCCGCGCTTCGTCGTCGCTCAACTGGTCGGCGCCGCGGCCGCCACCGGGCTGATCGTCGTGCTGTACCCGGGCGTCGCCGAGGTCGCCGAGGACGTGGTGGTCCCCCATGACGACGCCGCCGGCGCGGTGCGTCCTGACGGGACGACGTAGCGAAGGGGTTTGACTTTACCGGTATCCCTGTGACCAGGGAAAGCGTAGGGTCACAGCTGGTGGTTAGGCACTCCCTGTCTGCGGTCAGGGATGGACGGACGGAGGTGGGTCGATGGGCACGAGGCGGCTGTCTCGGCGAGACTTTCTGCGCATCAGCAGCGGTGCCGGTGGCGGCCTGCTGTTCGTCGGCCAGATCGGCGGCCGGCTGTTCACGGTTCCGGTGGCCGCGGCCCAGATCCCTGGTGGGACCCTGGACCCGGCGGCCGTGACGAAGTACGTGACACCGTTGCTCATCCCGCCGGTCATGCCCCGGGCGGGCACCATCACCATGCCGGGCGGCAAGCCGGCCGACTACTACGAGATCTCGATGCGGCAGATCTCGCAGCAGATCCTGCCTGCGGGCCTTCCCGCCACCACGGTGTGGGGGTACGGGGCCGTCACGTCCGCCAGCAGCAGGGGCCTCCTGTTGCACAACGCGCCGTCCCTCACCATCGAGTCGATGTGGAAGCGGCCGGTGCGCATCAAGTGGATCAACGAGCTGGTGGACGAGGACGGCAACCACCTTCCGCACCTGCTGCCGGTGGACCAGACGCTGCACTGGGCCAACCCGCCCGGGGGGCCGGGCAACACCGACACGCGCGGGGACAGCCAGGAGCCGTACACCGGCCCGGTCCCGATCGTGACGCACCTGCACGGCGCGGCCGGGGTCGGCGACGAGAGCGACGGCTACGCCGAGGCCTGGTACCTGCCGGCGGCGAACGACCTCCCTGCCGACCACGCCACCACGGGCACGTGGTACAGCTTCTTCGCAGGCAAGGCGGCCACCAAGTTCGGCGTCGAGTGGGGCCCGGGGTTCGCGACCTTCCACTACCCCAACGACCAGCGCGAGTCGACGCTGTGGTACCACGACCACACGCTCGGCATGACCAGGCTGAACGTGTATGCCGGCCCCGCCGGGTTCTTCATGGTCCGCGGCGGCCCCGAAGGCGACAAGGCGGTGCGCGACAGCCGCACCGGCACCACGGCCGTGCTGCCCGGACCAGCGCCGCGGGAGGGCGACAAGTTCCCGCCCAACAAGACCTACTACGAGATCCCGATCGCGGTGCAGGACCGCTCGTTCAACGCCGACGGCTCGCTGTTCTACCCGGACACGCGGGCGTTCTTCGACGAGATCGTGGGCGAGTTCCTCCCCGACGGCGAGTTCCCGCCGATCTGGAACCCCGAGTTCTTCGGGAACATGATCATGGTGAACGGCAACACCTGGCCGTTCCAGGTGGTCGAGCAGCGGCGCTACCGGCTGCGCTTCCTCAACGGCTGCCAGTCGCGCTTCCTGATCCTGGACTTCGGCAACGTTCCCGGCGTCGAGGTCTGGCAGATCGGCAACGAGGGCGGCTTCCTGGCCGCACCGGTGAACCTCACCGCCGACCACGGGAACCGCCTGCTCATGGGGCTGGCCGAGCGGGCCGACCTGATCGTCGACTTCACGAACGTGCCGGCCGGAGACCACGTCCTCGCCAACGTCGGTCCCGACGAGCCCTTCGGCGGCGGGGTCCCGGGCGACGACTTCCCGGTGGCGGACCCCGACAGCACGGGCCAGGTGATGCGGTTCCGCGTGGTCCCTGCCGTGGCGCCCGACCCGACCACGCCGCCACAGTTCCTGGTGCTCCCCGCGCTCGCCCGCCTCACGGGCGGCACGGCCCGACCGCTGGCGCTGATCGAGAAGTCGGCCGTGGGCGTCGACGGCGACGGCGAGGCGGTCGAGGGCCCGGTCGAGGCGCTGCTGGGCACGGTGGAGGCGGGCATGCTGGTCGAGCAGAAGTGGATGGACCCGGTGACCGAGAACCCCGCCGTCGGCGGCACCGAGGTGTGGGAGCTCTACAACGCGACGGCGGACGCGCATCCGATGCACATCCACGAGGTCGCGTTCCAGGTGGTGAACCGGGAGGGCCTCGTCCTGGAGGACGACGAGGTCCGCCAGCCGATCCAGCTCGACGGGACGATCACCGCGCCCGAACCCTGGGAGGACGGCTGGAAGGACACCGTCATCGCCTACCCGGGCCAGGTCACCAGGTTGCGGCTGCGGTTCACGAACCCCGGCCAGTTCGTGTGGCACTGCCACATCGTCGAGCACGAGGACAACGAGATGATGCGGCCCTACCGCATCGGAGGGGTGCAGGACGGCCAGCCCGAGTAGCCCTTCCCGACCGCCGGCGTGCCGGCACTCCGGGTCGTGCGTCCGGCGCCGCAGGTACCCCTCCTCGCGCTCGCGGCGATGACGGACGGGGCCAGGAGGTCCGAGGCCCTCCGTTCGAGGACTGGTCGATGCGGCGATCGGTGCCCACGGTGTCTGCCTGGCTGTCCCCATGCAGCGAAGGAGCTGGAGACCGATGGACCTGCACACCGCTACCCGGCGACGCATGGCGATCGTCGTTGCCGCCTTGACCGGCGCTGCCGGACTTTTCGTGGCCCTGCCGGCGTCGGCCCAGTCGAACGACGGCGTAGAGGTCGACGGCAACCCCAGGTGCACCGACCTCACGGGGGGCGCCGGCTGGACCGAGTTCAAGCACGAGCCGCCGGTGTCCGGCACGTTCACCGACGGCACGCTCACCGTCGACGTCGTCGTCGTCTCCGACAGCCCGGACGGTCAGGTGTTCTCCTGGGAGTCGAACATCGGTGTCGACGCCGTGATCGTCAAGGGTGGCCCGAGCGCCAACGTCTACTTCTACGACCCCGAGGCCACGAGCGACAGCGGCCTCCACGCTCCCGCCACACCCAGCGGGAAGTGGGCCGGCCTCAGCCACATCTCGTTCTGCTACGACGAGGGCGACGTGCCGCCGTCGACGTCACCCTCGACCCCGACCACGACACCGACGACGCAGCCGACACCGACCACGCCGCCCAGGCGCCCGTCGGCGCAGCTGGCTCCGACGGCCAGGCCGGTGACCGCTCAGCCGACGTTCACGGGCTGATCGCCACCCGGGATCCTGGACACGGACCACACCCGCTCCGCACAACTGGTCCGCCGGCGCACTTCGATGCGTCGGGTGTGGTCCTCTCGCCCCCCGAGGGTCGCTATACGGTGTGCTCGATGCCGATCGATCACCTCGGTCTCGGCGTGCCCGACGTCGACGCAGCTAGGGCGTACTACGACGAGTTCATGCCGCTCGTCGGGTTCGTGCGGGAGTGGGAGACGGGATACAGGGCGACGGACTGGTACGGAGCCCAGATCTTCCTCTACCGGACGCTCGAGGACGGCGACTACTCCCGCCATCGCATCGGGCTACAGCACATCTCGTTCCACGTCCCGACCCGCGCGGATGTACATCGCGTCTACGAGTGGGCGAAGGAGCGCGGTCATGAGATCGTCCACGAGCCGACGCTCTTCCCGGAGTACGACGCGCACTTCTACGCCACCTTCTTCCTGGACATGCACGGCTTCATGCTCGAGGCCGTCACCTACGAGAAGGTCGAGGAGGCCGACGCTGGAAGGGCCCGCACGTAGACGGGGACCTCGGTCTCGTGTCGGCGGCCGAGGACGGCGCCGGCTCTACCGGGACCCGGACGGCGTCACGTGGCTGGTCCCCGGACGGCTGAACAGGGGTACCGCGCCGATACCCAGCGACGCTCCACACGCCGCCTCCGGCCTTGCGACTGCGCTGTTCGACTCTGAAGGCCGGGGGAAGGTGGCCGCCGCGTCGATTGCGGCGCGGAGGCGCTTGTTGCCGCCGAGGATACCGCCCCACCCGACCATTGTCCCATCGACGAACAGGGCCGATTGGGTGGCCCGCTGACCTAGTGTCATGCCAGTTCAGCGGGCCTTGGTACCTCGAACCGCATGGCCGGAGGAGTCGATGCTGGGATGACGGCAGGGCGACCGATGCCCACACAGGACGACGTGCTCGGGTTCTTCAGCACGCTGTCGAACTGGGGACGGTGGGGCGACGACGACGAGCTCGGCACTCTGAACCACATCACCGACGACGTCCGGCTGGCGGCGGCGCGGGCCGTGCGCCACGGCAGGAGCGTGTCGTGCGCATGGGAGGTTGCCGTACCGGAGGACATGGAGCGGTCGACGACGACGTGCCCGTGCGCCGCCGACATGCCCGGCGCCGAGGACATGCCGCTGCCCGGATTCCGCGACGACCGGCGCTGGGGCTTTTCGTCCGAGCGGCTCGGCATCACGTTCCACGGCAACACCCTCACCCACGTCGACGCGCCGTGCCACATCTTCTGGGACGGCACGATGTACAACGGGCGGTCGCACTCGTTGGTCGACGCCGCAACGGGATCGGCGTGGGCGGCCGTCACGGCGGCGGCGAACGGGATCATCACGCGTGGTGTCCTGCTGGATATCGCGAGGGTCCGCGATGTGCCGTGGTTGGAACCGGGGCAGGGTGTGTTTCCCGACGATCTCGAGGAGGCCGAGCGTCGCCAGGGTGTGCGGGTGCGATCCGGCGATGCGGTACTCCTGCGGACCGGCTACGGCCGCGTCCGGCACGAGGCCGGTGAGGCCAGCGGTTTCACGCAGGCCGGCTGGCACGCGTCCTGCCTGCCGTGGCTGCATGAACGGGACGTCGCGCTGATCGGCGCTGACACCCCCCAGGACGTTCAGCCCTCGGGGTACGAAGGCGTGTTGATGCCGGTTCACGCCGTGAGCCTCGTTGCGATGGGTCTCTGGCTGCTCGACAACTGCGACCTGGAGGTGTGCGCGACGACGGCTGCCGAGCTCGGCCAGTGGGACTTCCACCTCGCAGTCGCGCCGGTCCGCTTCGCCGGTACGTCCGGCAGCCCGGTCAACCCGATCGCCACATTCTGACCGCGGGACTCGCTCCCGACAGCGTAGAACGTGCCTGCTCTGGCGGCGGCCGATCCTCATCGAACAGCAGGCCGAGATCGGCTCTCATTGCTTCGCGGAGTCGGTTCTTGCGGCCCCAGATCTCGTTGACGTACGTCGCTCGGTCTCGCCCGGTCGGGTTGGCAGCGATGCATTCGCGCACGGACCCTCTAAGGTCGAGTAGGCGCTGGTGTGCCTCTCCCGAGAGCATCAGGCCACCGTCTCTTGAATGCCACTCGTCGACTTGATCAATCGCATCTCGAAGATGAGTGGGCAGATCTTCAGCGGCGTTGAGCTTGGATCGCCTGAATGCACCTGTCGCAGCGAACAGGCCCGGGTACACCGCCACCCGCCTGTCGTAGAGCTTTACTGTCATCATTCGAGCGAACTCTGCCTGCTGCCGCTCGTGCTCGCGTTTCACAGCGGTCCGAGTCGAGAAATACGAGACGGTGATGGTCCCCGCGGCCACCACTAGTGATACGCCTGCGGCTATTGCTGCTGCGCCGATCTCGCCTGCCATGCTTACAACCTATTCGGCCGCCCAGCGGGTGTAGTTGTTGCCCGGCGGGGAGCACGTCGATCCACGTCCGCAGCGACTGTCGCGATTGCCCGACGATGAAGGACCACTGCGGCCATGCACCGTTACGGACTGTGTCGCTGGTTTAGGAGAGCAGCCAGTCCTCGTAGGCGGGACTCGTGCTGATGCGGAGCGGGTGGGATTCGAACCCACGGATCCCGGAGGATCGGCAGTTTTCAAGACTGCTGCCTTCGTCCACTCGGCCACCGCTCCAGGGCGACAGGGTAACCAGCACTCTGGCGTTCTTTCGTGGCGGACAGCGACACGAACGAACGCCGGAGTGGCCGGCGGCTAGTGGATGTCGCGGCGGAGGCGTTCCACCCACTCGCTGGCGTCGCGCCAGGCCGCCTCGGCTTCGCGGCGGCGGGCCGGGCCGTGCTCGCCGGCGGCGGGGTACGAGCCCAGGAACTTCACGTCCTCGACCTTCGACTTCAGGTCCCGCAGGCAGTCCGCCACCAGCTCGTCGCCGATGTGGCCCTCGAGGTCGATGAGGAAGCAGTAGTGCCCCAGGCCCTTCTTGGTGGGCCGTGACTCCAGCTTGGTGAGGTTGATCGAGCGGGCCGCGAACTCCTGGAGGATCGTGAGCAGCGAGCCCGGGCGGTCGGTGCGCTGGAAGATGACCACCGACGTCTTGTCGTGCCCGGTGGGCGCGGGGATGCCGGCCCGGGAGACCACCACGAAGCGGGTGGCGTTGTCGGGATGGTCCTCGATCTCGCTCGCCAGGACGTCGAGGCCGTACACCTTGGCCGCCACCGCGGGGGCGATGGCCGCCGTGTGGCCGTCGTGCTCGGCGCCCGCCACCAGCATGGCCGCCTCGGCCGTCGACGACGTGGGCACCAGGCTCGACCCCGGCAGCTCGCGCTGGAGGAACGACCGGCACTGGGCGCTGGCCACCGGGATCGACAGGACCCGGCGCACGTCGGGCAGGCCCACCCCGCTCCGCGCCAGCAGGTTCATCTGCACGCCCATGACCACTTCCCGCTGGATCAGCAGGTCGGTCTCGAAGGCCAGCGCGTCCACCGTCACCGTGACCGCACCCTCGATCGAGTTCTCGATGCCCACGAAGCCGAGGTCGACCTCCCCCGTCTCGACGGCGCGCAGGACGTCGGGGATGGACGGCAACGCCACCAGGGGATGGGCCGCCAGGTCTGTCTGCGACAGCAGCGCCTGCTCGGTGAACGTGCCCTCGGGGCCCAGGAAGCCGATGCGCTCCGCGCCGCCCGGACGATCGGGTGCCGACATGTCGCCCGATGCTACCCGCCCCGTACGCAACCCCTGGCCGCCGGGGAGGGTGAGCGGTCAGCGGTAGCGGGGGTGGGGCCGCAACGTCCGGTGGTCGAACGCCACCCGCCCCCGGACGACGGTGACCACCACGCGGCCCTCCTCGTCGAGCAGCACCACGTCGCCCACGGCCCCGGGCGCCACCCGGCTCCGGTCGGCCAGGCCCAACACGTCGGCCGCGGTGGCCGACGCCGCCGACAGCGCGGCCGGCAGCGACAGGCCGGCCCACGCCGCCAGGTTGCGCACGCCCCGGTCCAGCGGCACGGTGCTGCCGGCCAGCGTCCCGCCGGCCAGCCGGACACCGCTGCCCGCGCCCACGTCACCGGGCCCGCCGAGGGCGGACACGGCGTCGGTCACCAGCGACAGCCGGTCGCCCAGCATCCGGGCGGCGAGTGCGACGGTCGTCGGGTGGAGGTGGACGCCGTCGGCGATGATCCCCACCCGCAGCCGGCGGTCGGTGAGCGCCACCCCGGCCAGGCCCGGCTCCCGGTGGTGCAGCGGGGCCATGGCGTTGAACAGGTGGGTGACGTAGCTGATGCCGGCGTCGACGCCCGCCGTGGCCTGGGCGGTGGTGGCGGACGAGTGCCCGGCCGACACGACCGTGCCCCGGGCGGCCAGCGCGGCCACCACGTCGAGGGCGCCGGGCAGCTCGGGGGCCAGCGTCACCAGCGCCACGCCGCCGGCGGCGGACCAGTCCTCGGCCTCCACGAGCGCCGGGTCCGGGAGGGTCAGGTGCTCGGCCCGGTGGGCGCCCCGCCGCTCGGGCGAAAGGAACGGCCCCTCCAGGTGGAGGCCGAGCGGGGTGGCGCAGCGTGCCCCGTCGACCCCCGGCGGTGGCCCGGCCCGCAGGGCGGCCAGGGCCCGGGCCCGGACCTCCGGCGGGCCCGTCACGATGGTGGGGAGCCAGGCGGTGACCCCCCACCGGGGCAGCAGCGCCGCCACCTCCCACAGGCGCCCGGGCTCGGCCGACAGGTCGATGCCCCCGGCGCCGTTGCACTGCAGGTCGACGAGACCGGGCGCGACCAGCAGGCCGGCGGCGTCGATGGTGGCCGCGCCGGGCGCGCCAGCCGCGCCGGCCGGGGCCTCGGCCCCGCCGGCCGCCGGGGTGCGAACCCCGGCCACCGGCGGGACGTGGTCCCCAGCGGACGTACCGACCACGGAACGCTCGGCCCCGGCTCCGACCGTGCCATGCTCGCTACGCCCGCCCGGCCCGCCCGGCCTCTTGCTTGTGCCAACGTCGGCGACGCCGCTCACGATGCGGCCGCCGGCGATACTCACGTCGGCGATCACGGAACGGGCAGGGGCCAGCACCGTACCGCCGGTGATGACCAACGCGTCGTCGGCCGGCACGCTGCGAGGTTAGCGACCGCAACGACGTGCCCATTCGTGTTCCGGGCCGAGACGGAGCATGCTCTTGCCGTGGACGAGGATGCCCTGCGCCGGCTGCTCGACGCGGTCCAGGTCGGCGCCGTGACCACCGACGACGCGCTGGACCGGCTGCGCCACCTCCCGTACGCGGACCTCGGGTTCGCCCGCGTCGACCACCACCGCGCCCTGCGCCAGGGGATGGCCGAGGCCGTCTACGGCCCGGGCAAGACCCCCGAGCAGTGCGCGGCCATCGTGTTCGAGCTGCTGGCCGCCGGTAGCGCACCGGTCCTGCTGACCCGGGCCGACGACGCCCAGACGGCCGAGGTGCTGGACCGCAACCCCGGCGGCGAGCGCACCGGCACGACGGTGGTGTGGCGGCCCGCCGCCCCCCGGCCGGAGACGATCGTGGTGGCCACCGCCGGCACCGCCGACCTCCCGGTGGCCGAGGAGTGCGGGGCCACCCTGGCCGCCCACGGCCTCAACGCGGTGCGGCTCACCGACGTGGGCGTGGCCGGCGTCCACCGCCTGCTGGCCTCGGCCGACGTGGTCGTCGACGCCGACGCCGTCGTGGTGGTGGCGGGCATGGAGGGGGCGCTGGCGAGCCTGGTGGGCGGCATCACCGCCGCCCCGGTGGTCGCGGTCCCCACCAGCGTCGGCTACGGCGCCAGCCTGCGCGGCGTGACGGCCCTGCTGGCCATGCTGGCGTCCTGCGCGGCGGGCGTGACGGTGGTGGGCATCGACAACGGGTTCGGGGCGGCCTGCGCCGTCCTGCGGATGCTCAAGTGACGCTGGCCTGGTTCCACTGCTTCTCCGGCATCGCCGGGGACATGGCGCTCGGGTCCCTCATCGACGCCGGCGCCGACCCGGACGCGGTGCGGGACATGCTGGCCCTGCTCCCGGTCGACGGCTGGGAGCTGGAGGTCGAGCCGGTCCTGCGGTGCGGGATCGCCGCCACCAAGGCGCACGTGCGGACCGCGGAGACCGGCGTGGTCCGGACCGCGGCGCACATCACCGCCCTGGTGGAGGAGGCCCGCCTGCCCCCGCGGGTCACCGCCCGGGCGCTGGGGGCCTTCCGGGCGCTGGCGGACGTCGAGGGGCGGCTGCACCGGCGGCCGCCCGAGCAGGTCCACTTCCACGAGGTCGGCGGGCTCGACGCCATCGTCGACGTCGTCGGCACCGCCGCGGCGCTGGAGGTGCTGGGCGTGGACGAGGTCCGGTCCAGCGCGGTCGCCACCGGGACCGGCATGGTGCGGGCGTCGCACGGGCTGCTGCCCAACCCGGCGCCCGCGGTCGTCGACCTGCTCGCCGGCGCCCTCACCCACGGCGTCGACGTGCCGGTCGAGCTGACGACCCCGACCGGGGCGGCCCTGGTGGCCACGCTGGCCACCGGGTGGGGGCCGCTGCCCGCCATGCGCATCGAATCGACCGGCTACGGGGCCGGGTCGCGCGACCTGGACGGGCGGCCGAACGTCGTCCAGGTGGTGCTCGGTGAGGCGGTGCCGGCGGGCACGCCCGGTGCCATCGGTGTGCTGCCCGGCCAGCCGGTCGTGCAGTTGGAGGCGAACGTCGACGACGCCACCGGCGAGGTGCTGGCCCACGCCCTGGCCGCGCTGCTCGAGGCCGGGGCGCATGACGCCTGGGTCACCCCGGTGGTCATGAAGAAGGGCCGGCCGGCGCATGTCGTCAGTGCCCTGGCGGACACGGCGCTGGCCGCCCAGGTGGCGGAGGTGCTGGCCGCCGAGACCGGGACACTGGGTGTGCGGGGGACGACGCTCGACCGCTGGCCCCGGGCCCGGGCCGGCACCACCGTCGACGTCGCCGGGCTGCCGGTGCGGATCAAGCGGAGCCCCGGCCGGGTCAAGGTCGAACACGACGACGCCGCCCGCGTGGCCCGCCTCCAGCGGATGCCGCTGCGGGAGGTCCTGTCGATCGCCGAGTTCGAGGCCCGCCGGGCCGGCCCGCCGGTGGGCGGGCCCGACCCCACCAGCGACGACGGCGCCTAGCCGCGCGGTCCCGTCAGCTCCAGACGATGGGCTCGGCGTCGGGCGATGCCACGTACCCGACGGCGGTCACCCGGGTGCCCGCGTCGGCCACGAACGCCTCGCACGTGAGGAAGGCCCCACCCGCCGGCAGTGACACCGGCCCGTTGTCGGGGCAGGGCCCGAAGCCGGGGGGCTCGTTGACCGTGTGGGGCTGGCTCCCGTCGTCCTGGAACCCGATCAGCTCCGGCACGTAGGAGCCGAGGTCCGGCGGGGCCGCCGTGTTCTGGATCGTCATCGTCACGTAGTACGGCTCGCCGGTGGCGAACTGGAGGGTGACCGCGTCCGCGGGGCTGCCGGGCGTGATGCTCACGATCGACACGGCCACCACGCCGCTGCGCTCACCCCGCGTCAGCAGGATGCTGGCGGGCTGCCCGAAGGACAGCTCGGTGCCCGGCGCGGTCACGGACACGGTGGCGGTCGGGGTGGGGCTGGCGGGCGCGGTGGTGGAGGGACTGGCCGCCGAGGGATCGCCACCTCCACTGCTGCAGGAGGCGGCGGTGAGCAGCGCGCACACCGCGGCGACGACCGCCGGCGTCCGTCGGGCCTGTCTCGTCATCGCTGGTGCCCCCAATCCTCGCCCCAGCCGTGCACCTCAGGCAGGTTTCAGCCTGTCTCCCCCTGTTTAGTCCGGCGACCTACCCCGAATGCGAGTTCACGACCGCGGGGAGCAGCAGTTTCCGCGCGATTCCGCCAGAATCTGACGATGCGTCAGGCGGCCCGCTCGGTCGGTGCCCGTCCGGCGCTCGATCCCGGGCAGGTGTCGAGCGGCGGGCCCTCCATCCCACAGAACCATCCGGTCGGCGGCGCCTCCGGCACGAGCGCCGGGACCTCCTCCGGGTTGCGGACCAAGAGGGCCCCGAGGACGCCGCCGACGGCGGCCAGCGTGGCGGTGATGAGCATGGCCGTTCGGAACCCGGACGTGAACGCGTCGGGGTCGAGGTACGACTCACCGGTGATCCCCGCGGCCAGCGGGAGCGCCGCCACCGCGGCCAGCTGGGCCGCCCGGGCCACGGTCGTGTTGACGCCGGAGGCGACCCCGGCGTGCCGGTCCTCCACCGCGGCCAGTGCGGTGGCGGTGAGGGGCGCCACGACGGTGGCCAGCCCCAGGCCCATGACGAGCACGGCCGGCAGGACGTCGGCCCCGTAGGTGGCGCCCGCCTCGATGCGGGTCATCAGCAGCGTGCCCAGGGCCACCAGCAGCGGGCCCACCGTCATCTGCAGGCGGGGCCCGATGCGGGCGGCCAGCGCCCCCGAGCGCGACGACAGCGCCAGCATCAGCACCGTGATGGGCAGGGTGGCCGCGCCCGCCTCCACCGCCGAATAGCCGAGCACGGTCTGCAACTGCACGACCAGCAGGAAGAAGGTCCCGCCCAGGGCGGCGTACACCGCCAGCGTCACCACGTTGGCCGCCCGGAACTGGCTGGAGGCGAAGATCGCCGGCGGCACCATCGGGGCCGCGCTGCGCCGCTCCACCACCACGAGCGCGACCAGCGCCGCCACCCCGGCCACGATCGGCGCCCACACCGACGGTGACGCCCAGCCCGCGTCGCCGGCTGCGATCAGGCCCCAGCTCACCCCGCCGAGGCCGAGGCCCACCAGCAGCGCCCCGGGGACGTCGACGTGGCGGGGGGCGTCGGGGTCGAAGGACTCGGGCACGTGGCGGGCGGCGATCGCCACCACCGCGACCGACAGCGGCAGGTTGATGAGGAAGATCCACCGCCACGACGCCGCGTCCACCAGCCATCCGCCCAGGAACGGGCCGATGGCCGACGCCACCCCGCTGAGCCCGGACCAGGCACCGATGGCCCGGGCCCGGTCCTCCCGCCGGAAGCTGGCCTCGAGTATGGCCAGGCTGCCAGGGGTCAGCAGCGCCCCGCCGACGCCCTGCAGCACCCGGGCCGCCACCAGGGCGACCACGCTGGGCGCCACCGCGCAGGCCAGCGAGGCCACGGCGAAGATCACGACGCCGACCTGGAACACCCGCTTGCGCCCGAAGCGGTCGCCGAGCGACCCGCCCAGCAGGATCAGCGACGACACCGCCAGCAGGTAGCCGGTCAGGACCCACTGGAGCCCGCCCACGCCCGCGTCGAGGTCCTCGCCGATGTGGGGCAGGGCGACGTTGACGACCGTCGAGTCGAGGAACGCGATGCTGGAACCGGCCACCGTCGCCGCCAGCACCCACCGGCCTCGCGCCGAGGACAGCGCGAGGCCTTCGGGCACCGCCGCCACGGTGGGGACCGTCAGATCAGGCCGCCTCTCCGGTGGCGAAGCGCTCGAGGACCCGTTGGGCCAGCGTCGTGGCCCACACCTTCTTGGTGGTCGACCCCTGGGGCGCGTCGACGAGGACGTAGAAGGCCCGGCCCTCGCCCAGCACGTAGAGCAGGCCGTTGTCGTACACGGCCTTGTCGCCCAGGTCGGGGACCTGCTCGGGCTCGTCGAGGAGGGCGACCATCCACTCGAACCAGCTCACCGGGTCGAACTCGATGTCGCCGCTGACCGCGTGGCCGGCGTGGACGCCGAACGACCACATACGGCGGTGGCCGTCCTCGGCGTCGAAGCGCACACCGAGGTCGTCGTCGGCGTAGGTGAGCGACGGGCCGCCCACGGGGATCCCGGTGAGGGCGACGACCTCGTCGTGGGTGATCAGCGAGTAGGGGTTCGGGGCACCGAGGGCCATGGCCCGCTTGGCGATGCTGATGTCGTGGCTGTGGGGGTCGACGGCGTGGACGCCGTGGATGGCGTCGGCGTCGTGGAGGACACCCGTTTCGGCCAGCCTGGCCCGCGCCGCCTCGGCGGCCTCTCGGAAGCGGTCGGTGAAACCCACGCGCCCCGAAGCATACGGGCTGGTCAGCAGTCACCACATGTCACGTCGTTCAGTCAATGGAAGCGCAGTTCAGATCATGTAGGGCAAGCTCCTGACGACGGCGCCACCGAGCGTGGCGTCACCGGTGACCTTCACCGAGCCTGCGGGATCCTCCGTGGTGGTCCGCCCACCCACGATGCGCAGGAAGCGGTCCCCGGGCACCGTCAGCGTCACCGTGGGTTCACCGTCAATTCGCTCCACCAACCGGGCCCGATCCGTCACGGCCAGGTCGATCCGGGCCGCCAGCGGGCCGGTCAGCTCGAAGCGGACCGTGGACCCCTCGGGGGCGCCGGCCCGCTTGCCCACCACGAAGCCCAGGGCGGCGCTCACCTCCTCCAGCGTGTACGCGGGAGCCAGGCCCTCCAGGTGCCCCGGGGTGCCCACCGCCTCCCGGATGTCCTGCTCGTGCATCCACGTGTCCATGATCCGGATGCGCATGAACCGCCCGAAGGTGTCGGGGCCACCGGGCGTGTCGGCCGGGCCGTCGAAGGCGTCCTGGTCCATGCCCGCCAGGCTGGCCCGGCGGGCCTCGACCACCGCCCGCAGGTCCGCCACCACCTCCGCCGGGGGCCGGGAGCGGTAGCACTCCACCCACTGCTCGTTGAACCGGCCCAGCTCGTTGCGCACGTGCGGCACCTCGCCCAGCTCGACCTCCGGCGTGGGGCGGCCCTCCAGCGACGCCTCGGTGCCGATCACGTGGGCGACGTTGTCCTGCACCGACCAGCCCGGGCACGCGGTCGGCCGCCCCCAGTCGTCGGGCCCGAGGCCGCCGAGCAGGTCGAGCAGCGCCGCCCACTCCTCCTCGAGCGCGGCCACCACCCGGTCACGGTCCACACTGGTCATGGCGGGACACTACGGGCGCAGGAAAGCGGCCGCGAACTCGGCCAGGGAGCCTGCGTGCTCGTGGGCGGCCACGGCGCACAGGCCGAGGGGATCGACGTGAACGGCCCGCATCCCCACGGCCGCCGCGCCGTCCGCGTCGTAGGTCCCGCTGTCGCCGACGTGGCAGATGCGCTCGGGCGGGAGGCCCAGGCCCTCGGCGGTGGCCAGGAAGATGGCCGGGTCCGGCTTGGCCCGGCCGATCGCCCCCGAGTCGCTGACGTGCTCGACGGCGACGCCCGGGCCGGGCCCGACCTGCGCCAGCTCGTGGCGGGCCAGCAGGTCGGCCACGCTGCCGTCGGAGTTGCTGGTGACCGCCAGGCGGACACCGGCACCGGCCAGGCGGTGGGCCGCCGCCCGGGCTCCCGGCAGGGGCTGGGTCCACAACGCGGGGATCAGCACCCGCAGCAGCACGGCGCACGCGGCCTCCACCTGGTCCGCCGGCACCCCCACGGCCCGCACGAAGCCGTGGTGGTAGTCGGCGAACTCCTCCGGGACCGACCGGCACCGGTCGACCTCGGCCATGGCCCGGTAGTGGCCCTCGCCGAACCGGGCGCGGTCGAAGTCGATGCCGGCCCCGGCCAGGAAGTGGGCGAGCACCCCGTGGTCGGGGACCACGAGCACGCCCCCGACGTCGAGGCTCACCGCGTCCATCGCCCGCTCGGTCATGGCCTCACCTTCGCACGGCCGTGGTGGGGCGGCGGTGGTCGGTAGCCTCGGGCCGGTGGACGCCACCGACCGCGACGACCGCCTCTACTTCCGCCAGCTCCTGGCCGGGCGGGACTTCGCCCGCACCGACCCGGTGGCCCGCCAGATGGTCAACTTCGTCTACCTGATCGGCGACCGCGCCACTGGCGAGGCGCTGGTCGTCGACCCGGCCTACGACGTGGCCGCGCTGCTCGACGTGGCCGCGGCCGACGGCATGCGGATCACCGGCGCCCTCGTCACCCACTACCACCCCGACCACGTGGGCGGCGAGATGATGGGCCTGCGCATCGACGGCGTCGAGAGCCTGCTGGCGGCGGCGCCGGTGCCGGTCCACGTGCAGGCCGACGAGGCGCCGTGGGTCACCCGCGTGACCGGCGTGAGCCAGGGCGACCTCGTCACCCACGCCAGCGGCGACGTGGTGCAGGTCGGCGAGGTCGGTGTCGAGCTGATCCACACCCCGGGGCACACGCCCGGCAGCCAGTGCTTCTTCGTCGACGGCCGCTACCTCGTGTCCGGCGACACGCTGTTCCTGGAGGGCTGCGGGCGCACCGACCTGCCCGGCGGCGACCCGGCCCGGCTGTACGAGAGCCTGACGACGAAGCTGGCCCGGGTGCCCGACGACGCCGTGCTGTTCCCCGGCCACCTGTACTCCGCCGAGCCGTCGGCCAGCATGGGCGAGACCCGGCAGTGGAACTTCGTGTTCAAGCCCCGCTCGGAGGCCGAGTGGCTGGCTATGTTCGGTCGCTGACGCGCTCGCGGAGGTAGGCGAGCACCACCCGGCCCCGGGGCGAGAGCCGGTAGCCCGTGTCGAGGCTCTCGGTCAGCCCCAGCTCCTTGAGGGTGCGGACGTCGCGCTTGAAGGCGAGCGTCTCCCGGCCGAGGTGGAGCGCCAGGTCGGGCGCCCGCACCGCCGGTCGCTGCTCGATCAGGGCCAGGACCGCCTCGGTCCACGGGCCGGCGCGGCGGGACCGGTCGATGCGGTCGAGCCGGGCGGCCACCGCCGCCAGCTCGTCGCGCCCCAGGTCGGCCTGCTCCCGCAGGGACACGCGGGGGTCGTCGCCCACCCGGTGGAAGGCGATGCGGTACAGGGTGCCCTCGGGGTGCCGGGCCAGCTCGGCCCGCAGGTCGGCCAGGTCGCGGTGGCCGGCCCGCCGGGCCTCGTCCTCGGTGACGTCCTCGACGGCGACGGGGTCGACCGCGTCGATGGCCAGCTCGCCTGCGGGGGTGCGCTGGCGACCGCCGGGCCTGGCGGCCGGCTTGCGCCAGCGCCGGAAGGCCAGGGTCACCGATCCGTCCTCGATCCCGGGGATCACCCGCATCGGGAACAGCATGAGGTCGTTTCTATCCGATCAAGCGCTTGATTGATAGCGTGCGGGCCGTGAGGACGGCCACGTCGGGGCAGCGGGAGCGGATCCTGGCCGCCGCGCTCGACCTCATCGCCACCCACGGTGTCCAGGGCATGACCATGCGCCAGCTGGCCGCCGCCTGCGAGCTCAACATCGCCACCCTGTACCACTACGTCGGGTCGAAGTCCGACCTGCTGGGCGCCATCGTGGCCGAGCGGCGCTACGACGACGGCCTGCGCACCGTGGCCCTGCCCGTCGACACCGCCCTCCCGCCGCGGGAGCGGTGCCGGCAGTTCTTCGGGGCCCTCGCCACCCGCTCGCTCGCCGAGCTGCAGGTGTGGCGCCTGCTCATCGGCGAGAGCCTGCGGGACGACGCCGTGGCCCTGTCCGAGGCCCGCCGCCTGTCCGCCCTGCTCGAGCGAGCCGTCGACCGCTGGCTCGGCGAGCTGTTCCCGGAGCTGCCGGCCGACCGGTCGGCGGCCACCGACGTCGTGTCCGGCCAGCTCCTGGCCGTGTTCCTCGAGGCCCTGCTGCTGGGCGACGACCCCCGGCGGCTCGACCGCCGGGCGTCCGCCCTGGCCACCGTCCTGTTCCCGTCCTGAGGGGAGACCGCCATGCGCACCGAGTTCTGCGAGACGTTGGGGATCGAGTTCCCGATCTTCGCCTTCAGCCACTGCCGCGACGTGGTGGCCGAGGTGTCCCGGGCCGGGGGGCTCGGGGTGCTGGGCGCCGTCGGGTTCAGCCCCGACCAGCTGGAGACCGAGCTGGCCTGGCTCGACGACCACGTGGGCGACCGGCCCTACGGCGTCGACATCGTCATCCCGTCGAAGTACGAGGGCATGGACCTCGACGACATGACCCCGGACGAGCTCGAAGCCGAGATGGCCCGGCACGTCCCCGACGGCCACCGGGCCTTCGGCGCCAAGCTGCTGGCCGACCACGGGGTCCCCGAGCTGCCCGAGGGCGACAAGCACCACGAGCTGCTGGGCTGGACCTCGGTCACCGCGGGCCCCCAGGTCGACGTGATCCTCGACCACCCGGCCGCCCGGCTGGTGGCCAACGCCCTCGGCACGCCCCCGCCCGACGTCGTGGCCCGCATCCAGGACAGCGGCCGGCTGGTGGGAGCCCTGTGCGGCTCGGTCCGCCACGCGCAGCGCCACAAGGACGCCGGCCTCGACTTCGTCGTGTGCCAGGGCACCGAGGGCGGCGGCCACTGCGGCGAGGTGTCCTCGGTGGTGCTGTGGCCGCAGGTCATCGACGCCGTCGCCCCCCTGCCGGTGCTGGCGGCAGGCGGCATCGGCAACGGCCGCCAGGTGGCCGCGGCGCTGGGCATGGGCGCCCAGGGGGCGTGGACCGGCTCGCTGTGGCTCACGGTCGAGGAGGCCGACGTGCCCCCCGCCCAGATGCAGTCGCTGCTCGACGCCACCAGCCACGACACCGTGCGGTCGCGGTCGTTCACCGGCAAGCCGTGCCGGATGCTGCGCAACGACTGGACCGAG
>DASSUD010000467.1:0-8243 GCA_035707385.1 Acidimicrobiales bacterium | reverse complement strand
CCACCAGGTACAGGTTGCGCAGCTCGACGGGCCGGCGCTCCTCCAGCACCAGGGCGGTCTCCCCCCGCACGGTGGTCAGCCACTCCGCCAGCTCCTCGGCGTTGGACACGGTGGCCGACAGGCACACCAGCTGGACCTCGGGGGGCAGGTGGATGATCACCTCCTCCCACACCGGGCCCCGGTAGGCGTCCTGGAGGTAGTGGACCTCGTCGAGCACCACGTAGCGCAGGCCGCCGAGCGCCGGCGACCCCGCGTAGATCATGTTCCGCAGCACCTCGGTGGTCATGACCACCACCGGGGCGTCGCCGTTGATGCTGTTGTCGCCCGTCAGCAGGCCGACCCGGTCGGATCCGTGGCGGCGGGCCAGGTCGGCGTACTTCTGGTTGGACAGGGCCTTGATGGGCGTCGTGTAGAACGCCTTGGTCCCGGTGGCCAGGGCCCGCGCCACCGCGTGCTCGGCCACCACCGTCTTGCCGGACCCGGTGGGCGCCGCCACCAGCACCGACCGGCCCCCGTCCAGGGCCTCGACCGCCCGGACCTGGAACGGGTCCAGCTCGAACGGGTAGGCGTCCCCCGTCGCCGCCGCCCCCTCCGGGGCGACGGTCACGCCGTCGCCTCGGCCCGCCGGCGGCGGGTCAGCAGGCTGCCGATGATGATGGCCGCCTCGTAGAACACCACCATCGGGACCGACAGCATCAGCATGCTGATCGGGTCGCCCGACGGGGTGATGACGGCCACGAGTATGCAGATGCCGACGATGGCGAAGCGCCGGGCCCGGCGCAGCATCCCGGCGTCCACGATCCCGGCCAGTTGCAGGAAGATCAGCACGATCGGGAACTCGAAGCCCACGCCGAAGGCCAGCATCATGTACGTGACCAGCTGGAAGTACTTGCTGGCCTGGAAGGCCGACACGAAGTCGTCGCCGGCGATGGTGACCAGGAAGTCGAGCGCGCGGGGCAGCGTGAAGTAGGCCAGCATGGCGCCCAACACGAACAGCACCAGCGCGCTGATCACGAACGGGATGGCCCAGCGCTTCTCGTGGTCGTAGAGGCCCGGGGTCACGAACTTCCAGATCTGCCACAGCAGGACCGGCATGGCGAGGGCGATGCCGGCGTAGGCGGATGTCTTCATGCGCACGCCGAAGCCCTCGAGGGGATCGGTCTGCAGGAGCTGGCCGCCGGTGATCGAGGCCTCCGGGCGGGACTCCACGAGCTCCTTGTACGGGTGGAGCAGGAAGTCGATGATCCACTCGTAGGCGACGAAGGCGATGATCATGCCGATCGCCACCGCCAGCACGCTGATGATCAGCCGCTTGCGCAGCTCGGTCAGGTGCTCGACCAGGGTCATGCCCTGGTCCACCGCCACGGGCTGGGCCTTCACCATCGCTCTGCGCTCGCGCCGGGGCCGCCGCTAGGAGGCGGCACGCTCGTCACCGGGGACGTCACCGGTCTCGTCGTCACGGGAGCCATTCGTAGCCGCGGCGGCGGGCGATGCCGGAGCCGGGGACAGCGGGGTCACGATCTCGTCGAGGGCGGCGGCGACCGCGGGCGCCACGGTGGGCCCGTCGCCGGCGAGCGGCCGGGGGGCCGACGGCAGCTCGTCCGCGTCGACGGGAGCGTCGGCCTCCGGCGCCCGGGCCTCGGCCTCGGCGTCGGCCACCGCGGCGGCCAGGGGCGCCGACTCGCGCCGCCGTGGCAGCTTCTCGTCGACGTCGGCCTCGTCGAACGCCGTCTTCAGCTCCTGCTGGAACCCCGACGAGATGCGGCGCACCTCGCCCATGACCCTGCCCGCGGTCCGGATGGCGCCGGGCAGCTTCTGGGGGCCGAGCACGATCAGCGCGAGCAGCAGGATGACCAGCAACTCGCCGCCGCCGACGTTGAACATGGCGAAGAGTGTAGAGCGGACCGCCCGCTACGCCCCGCTCCCGCCCGGATCCAGCGGGTGGGCGGCCCGGAACTCCTCCACCAGCGCGTCGGTGTCGGCGGTGGCCCGCCGCACCCCGGCCAGGGGGGAGCGCAGCCGGCGCAGCTCACCGACCTCGGCCGCCAGACCGCCGGCGGCCGCCTCCAGGGCCCGGGCCCGGGCGGCGAGGCACACGACGGCGACCGCCGCCGCCACCGCCGGCACCGCCCACACCAGGGTCACAGCCGGACTACCGGCGCCGCCGGTGGGCGTCGAGCAGCTCGTCGAACCAGCCGCGGTCCTCGAGCACCTCGTGGAAGTCGATCAGGTCGTCGTGGGTGAAGGGCCGGCCCGGCGGTCGGGGCTCGAGCAGCTCGGCCGGCATGTTCCACACTTCGAGGCGGCAGCCCGACGACACCAGCAGGTCGATCGTCGACCGGTCCGCGGGGCGCACGACCGGGAGCGCGCAGTTCGGGCACCGGAAGACGTAACTGCCGGATTCGGTGTCCTCGCAGAGCCGGACGAGCAGGTCGCGTGTGCCCAGTTCGACGTCGCCGCACTCTCCACATGTGGCCCGGATCAGGGTGGCCATGACTCTCCTCGATCTCGTGATGTCCGATGAGAGAGCGAGAACGGGACATCATGACGCCGGTCGTCGAGGTCCGCCGTCACCCGGAAAGCGTGTCCATGCCCACTCGAGTGCCCGCTGTCGTCATACCGCCTCTGTGCTTCGCGCACCGCGGGGCCCGTGCGCACGCGCCGGAGAACACGCTCGACGCGTTCACCCTCGCCCTGCGGCTGGGCGCCACCGGGCTCGAGAGCGATGTGTGGATCACCGCCGACGGGGAGGCCGTGCTCGACCACGACGGGGTGGTGGGGCGGGTGCGCCGCCGGTTGGTGCGCACCGTCGCCCGGCGAGAGCTGCCGGGTCACGTCCCGACGCTCGCCGACCTGTACGCGACCTGCGGCACCGAGGTACCGCTGTCGCTGGACGTCAAGGACCCGGACGCCTTCGACCGGGTGGTGGAGGTCGCCCGCGCCGCCGGCGGCGGGGCCCTCCGCAACCTGTGGCTGTGCCACCACCGCTGGGAGCAGGTGGTGGAGTGGCGGGGACGCAACGACGAGGTCCGGCTGGTCGACTCGACCAGGCTCGACCGCATCAAGGAGGGCCCCGAGCGCCGGGCGGCCACGCTGGCGGCCAAGGGCGTCGACGCGGTGAACATGCACCACCTGGACTGGACCGGGGGGCTGACGACCCTGTTCCACCGGTTCGGGGTGCTGTGCTTCGGTTGGGACGCCCAGGCCCCGCGGGTGCTGGCCGAACTGCTCGACGCCGGCATCGACGGGCTCTACAGCGACCATGTCGACCGCATGGTGGATGCACTGCGGGCCGCCTACCCGGACGAGGACGCCTGAGCCCGGGCGCGCCACGCCCCTCACAGCCACTCCAGGTCGGTGAGCGGGAGCACCTTCACGAAGGCGCGGCCCACGATCGTGTCCTCGTCGATGGGCCCGAAGACGCGGCTGTCCGCGCTGTCGGTGCGGTTGTCGCCCATGACGAAGACGTGGTCGTCCGGCACGGTGACCGGCTCGGACATGTCGGTGCGGGTGCCCGGCTCCAGGTAGGGCTCGTCGATCAGCTCGCGGTTGACGTACAGGCGGCCGTCACGGGTCTCGACGGTGTCGCCCTCGAGGCCGACCACCCGCTTGATCAGGTCCTTGATCTCGGCGTCCTCGCCGTTGGACGTGTTGGGCGGTCGCTCGAACACCACGACGTCGCCGCGGTGCACGTCGTGGACCCGGTACGCGAGCTTGTTGACCAGGACCCGGTCGCCGTCCTCGAGCGTGGGGACCATCGAGGCGGACGGGATCCAGAACGCCTGGACCAGGAAGGCCTCGACGACCAGGGCGATGACGATGCCCCCGCCGATGACCGCCACCCACTCGAGCACCGTGCGGCGCAGGCTGCGGTGGGCGTGGCGCTCCCCGGGCTTGCCGGCATCGGCGGCGGCGGATTCGCCGTGGCGGCCGTTGCTGCGGGCCGCGACCTCGGCCTCCGTCCGGGCGCGGGCACGGGCGGTGGCGCCCCCCGCGCGGTCGGGGGGACCGGGGGCGCCGTTCGAGGCCAGGTGACGGGGTCCCGGGCCGCGCCGGCCGACGGTGCGACCCGGGGCGATGCCGGGAGCGTCACCCGGGTCGCCGCCCGAGAGACCAGAGGGGGGAGATGCGTCACGCACGGCGTGGTGGAGGCTAGCGCGCGCCCCGCCGTTCGGGGGTCACTCCGCCGCGTAACGTCCGAGGATGCGGGCGGCGGCGCGGCCGCCCGCGCCGGCCAGCCCCGGGTCGTCGGTCTCCACCACCCGGGCGTCGCGCCCCAGCCGCACCAGCAGGCGTTCCAGCCACGGCGTGGCCGTCACCGGCAGGCGGATCCGCAACCGCCCCTCGGGCGTGGCGACCACCTCGTCCACCGGGTACGTCTCCGCCACCCATCGCGCGGACGCCGCCACGTCGAGCGTGACACGGGGGATGCCCGGGCCGTTGTAGAACACGTCCACGTCCCGGCCGCCGTCGCCGCGCGGGTCGAAGGTCTCGTCCAGCACCACCGCCTCGACGATGCGGTCGACCCGGAAGAGCCGGTGGTCGGCGGCCTGGTGGCACCATCCCCGCACGTACCAGAAGCCCTCGTGGGCGAACACCGCCGCCGGGTCGACGTCGCGGGTGCTGCGAGCGTCCCGGCCGTACGCGTAGTAGTCGAGGCGCACGCGACGGTGCTCGGCCACGGCCCGGCGCAGGGCTTCGAGCACGCCCGGGCGGGTGTCCCCCAGCGCCACCGACAGGGTCTCCCCCGGCTCCAGCCCCAGCACCCCGGCCAGCTTGGCCAGGGCGGTCGCCAGGGGGCCCTGGCTGTCCCCGCCCGGCAGGCCCTGGGAGGCCGTGCCGGCCGCCACCAGGGCCACCGCCTGCTCGGGGGTGAGGTGCAGCGGCTTGGCGAACACGTCGGCGAACCGCAGCCAGACCCGGTCACCCTCGATCGTGACCTCGATCAGCGTGTCGGGGGTGTAGGGCGGCACCCCGACCAGCGTGAGGATGGTCAGGTCCTCCTCCAGCTTGCGGCGGGTGACGCCGAAGCGGGCGCACACCTCGTCGAGGGTCGGTCCGTGCTGGGCCGCGATCCAGGGGATGACCGCCAGCAGCCGGGCCACCCGGTCGGGGGCGCTGGTGCGCGCCGCGGGGGCGGTCACCGGAGGGCGCTCCGCGCCGTCATGCGACCTGGCCCTCCAGCCAGCGCACGACCTCGGCCCGCAGGTCGGGCGGGGCGAGCACCTCGGCGTGGTCGAGGAAGGTCAGCACGAACGACCGGAAGTTCTCGCGGCTCGTCACCGCCATGGTGACGACCACCGAGCCGTCGGGGCGCTCCTCCTCGACGGCGCCGCCCCCCAGGTGGTGCACGATCCACGGCGCCTGGGGCGCGTCCACCAGGACCTTGGCCTCCACCGGCTCGCCGCCGCCCAGCTGCCAGGGCTCCAGCCGGGCGCCCGGCGCGCTGGTGGACGGCGGCCGGGCGAAGCGGGGGCCGTCCAGCGTCTCGATGCCGCTCTCGAAGCGGTCGAGCCGGTAGAGCCGCTCCCCCGCCCGGGCGTGGTCGTACCCGCTCAGGTACCAGCGGCCCCGCTGGAAGTCGAGGCGGTAGGGATCGACCGTGCGCACCTCTTCCTTGTAGGTGAACCGCACCGGCACCCGGGCCGCGATGGCGCCGAACAGCGGGCCCACGTTGCCGGCCGGCAGCGACCCCACCTCCAGACCGGGATCGTCGGCGTCGCCCACCAGGCCACCCAGCTTGAGCAGGCCCTCCCGGGCCGACAGGCCGTCGAGGCGGACCACCGAGGCGGCCATGCGCAGGGCCGCCAGCTCGTCGGGCGTCAGCCCGGGATCGCGGAGGTAGTAGCGGTCCTTGGGGATGCGATAGCCCTCCACCGCCGGGACCACGCCCGGCACCTCGGCCACCTCCAGGGGCACGCCCATGGCCCGGAGGTCGTCCTTGTCGCGCTCGAAGGCCCGGCGGAACGACTCCAGCTCGACGGGGTAGGCACCGAGGCGCTCGCGGATCTCCTGGGCCGACAGCGGCCGGGCGGTCTCCAGCAGCAGCGCGGTCAGGTTGAGCAGGCGTTCCAGCTTGGCCGCGGACACGGCCCGAGGCTACTGGCCGGTGCTCGCCGCCTCGTGCAGGGCGGCGGCCGCCCACGACCCGGCCGCGGCGGCCGCGGCGAAGAACGCCGGATCGTCGGCCGGCCCCCGGCCCATGGTGGTCACGGCCAGGTCGAAGCCGGCCAGGACGGCGGCGGCGTCGGGTGCGTCGACCACCGTGGCGCCCACCACCTCGGGCGCCAGGTCGGCCGGCAGCGGGACCTCCGGGCGCACGGCCGCCAGGCCCAGGATCGTCCGCACGTGGTGGCTGACCCCCCGGTGGCGGGGCCGCGGGTCGGCGCTCGACGCCCGGGCGCACAGCGCCACCCGGGCGCCGAGGGCGTGGGCGGCGTCGAGGACCCCCGCCACCTCGACCGCGGTGGTTCCGAGCGGGGAGGCGGTGCCCACCACACCGGGGCCCATCCCCACCACCACCAGGTCGGCGCCGGCGACGTGGTGGGCCAGCGCCAGCGCCGAGGGGACGGCCACGGCCTCCAGGTCGCCGCCGAAGGCGTGGCCCGCGGTCACCGTCACGTCGAGCACGCCCCGGTCCCGCAAGGCGTGCACCAGGTCGGACAGGGCGATCGGCAGGGCGGCCCCGTCGGTCATGACGTAGGCGATGCGGGCGGCCGGGCGCAGGTCGCGGACCACCGCGGCCACCACCGCCACCTGGCTGTGCAGCGAGCAGGCCACCACCGGGACGCCGGGCAGCGAGGCGGGCAGGTCCGGGTGGTCCTCCTCGGCCGCCCCCGTGTCGTGCTGCAGGCTGGTGTAGCGCAGCTTCACGATGTGGCCGGGACCCGGTCGCGACCAGGCGTCGCGGGCCAGGTTCCAGTGCACGACGTGCCAGCCCCCGGTCCCGAGGCCCAGCTCGACGGCCGTCGTGTTGAGCACCACGCGGTCCCCCACCGCCACCGGTCCGGTCACGTCGACCAGGGCGTAGGCCCGCCCCGCGTCGGTGGACAGGCGGGTCAGGCCCGGGCGCTCGGACAGGACCTCGGTCACGGTGGCGGTGACGTAGCTCGGCATGGGCGCGCCCGCCGGGTCAGAGGCTGGCGATGAGGCGCTCGACCCGCTCGTCGCGGGACTTGAAGGGGTCCTTGCACAGGACCGTGCGCTGGGCCTGGTCGTTCAGCTTCAGGTGGACCCAGTCGACCGTGTAGTCGCGCTTGCGCTCCTTGGCCCGCCGGATGAACTCGCCCCGCAGGCGGGCCCGAGTGGTCTGCGGCGGGGTCTCGACGGCCTCGTCGATGGCCTCGTCGGTGGTGACCCGCTCGACCATGTCGCGCTCCTGGAGCCGGTAGAACAGGCCGCGCTCGCGGTGGACGTCGTGGTACTGGAGGTCGATCAGGGCCACCTTCGGGTGGCTGAGGGGCAGGTCGTGCTTGGCGCAGTACGCCTCGATCAGCTTGTGCTTGATGACCCAGTCGCACTCGCGGTCGAGCTTGAAGGGGTCGGACTCGAGGCCGTTGAGGCAGTACTCCCACATGGCCAGCGCCTTGTCCTCGAGCGGCGAGAGGCCCTTGGTCTCGGCGTAGCGCTTGGCCCGCTCCAGGTACTCGCCCTGGATGTCGAGGGCCGAGGCCTCGCGGCCGTTGGCCAGGCGCACCGTGCGCTTCCCGGTCAGGTCGTGGCTGATCTCGCGGATGGCCCGGATCGGGTTCTCCAGCGTCATGTCCCGCAGCACGAAGGACGGGTCCTCCAGCATGCGCAGCAGGATCGAGGTGGCGCCCACCTTGAGGAACGTCGCGTACTCGCTCATGTTGGAGTCGCCCACGATGACGTGCAGGCGCCGGTAGCGCTCGGCGTCGGCGTGGGGCTCGTCGCGGGTGTTGATGATGGGGCGGCTGCGGGTGGTGGCGGAGGACACGCCCTCCCAGATGTGCTCGGCCCGCTGGGCGATGCAGTACATGGCCCCCCGGGCCGTCTGCAGCACCTTGCCGGCGCCGGCGTAGATCTGGCGGGACACGAAGAACGGGATCAGCACCTCGGCGTAGTGGCTGAAGTCGTCGCGCCGGGAGGTCAGGTAGTTCTCGTGGCAGCCGTAGCTGTTGCCCGCCGAGTCGGTGTTGTTCTTGAACAGGTAGATGACCCCGCGGATGCCCTCCTCCCGGAGGCGGGCCTCGGCCGACACCAGGAGCTGCTCGAGGATGCGC
>DASSUD010000466.1:0-2115 GCA_035707385.1 Acidimicrobiales bacterium | reverse complement strand
CTGCCTCGTGCGGTTCAACTTCGCGGTCAAGTCGCTGGGGGACGCGGCCGCCACCGAGGGCGTGGGCCGGGCCTTCGCCGCCGAGGTCGACAAGCAGGTGCGCGAGGACAAGCCCATCTGGGAGCACAAGGCCCACCTGGTCCGGCCCGCCCTGGCCGACAGCGACGGCCCGTTCATGAAGTTCCGCAAGTGGATGGCGCAGTTCTACGCCGAGCCGGTGGGCGACGACCGCCTGGTCTACCCGCCTCCGTACTGGCCCGACCGCCTCGACGAGGCGCCGGCCAAGGCGACGGCCTCGGCCCGCCACGGCACCTGAAGCCGTTCCGGCGTCCCTCAGTCGCAAGGTGAAGCATGAGGGACGCCAGAATGGCGGGGTGTACGACCCCGACGCCACCGGTGCGGTCCTGGCGGCGCTGTCGGCCGCCCTGCGGGCGGTCACGCTCGGGTCGTCGCTCGACCGGGTCCTGCACCAGTTGGCGGCCAGCTCCCGGGAGCTGGTGGGTGCCCGCTACGCCGCCATCGGCGTGCCCGAGCCCGAGGGTGACGAGTTCGCCCGGTTCGTGACCGTGGGCATGAGCGACGAGCTGATCGCCCAGCTCGGTCCGCTGCCCCGCACCCACGGCCTTCTCGACGCCATGCTGTCTGACCCCTCGCCCTACCGCACCGACGACATCACCCAGGACCCTCGCTTCCGGGGCTGGTGGCCGCCCGCCCACCCCCAGATGCGGTCGTTCCTCGGCGTCCCCATCGTGTCGTCCGGTGACGTGATCGGCGCCTTCTACCTGACCGACAAGGAGGGTGCGCCCGGCTTCTCCGCCGGGGACGAGGCCGCCGTCGTGCTCCTGGCCTCCCACGCCGCCATCGCCATCGACCAGGCCCGCCTGTTCGAGGACAGCCGCGAGCTGGCACTGGTGCAGGAGCGGGGCCGGCTGGCCCGCGAGCTGCACGACGCCATGAGCCAGTCGCTGTTCAGCCTCCAGCTGTCGGCCGACACCGCGCAGCGGCTTCTGGCCGAGGACCCGGCCCGGGCGGCGGCGGCCCTCGCCACCGTGCGGGCGCTGGCGGCCAGGGTGTCGGTCGAGCTGCGTTCCACGGTGGAGGGGCTGCGCCCCGCCGACCTGGAGCGCGACGGCCTGGCGGCCGCCCTGGCGGACCAGCTCACCGTGGCCGGCCGGGCGCACGACGTACCGGTCGAGGTGGAGATCGGCGAGCTCGCCGACCTCGATCCCGACGACGAGCACCAGGTGCTGCGCATCGCCCAGGAGGCCGTCACCAACGCCCTCCGCCACGCCCGCGCCTCCCGGGTGCGGGTGGCGCTGGGGCCGGGCGCCCCGGGGTCCGGGCAGGCGCTGGTGCTGCGCGTGAGCGACGACGGCCGCGGCTTCGACCCCCAGGCCCGGGGGCTGCGGGCCCGCCGGCTGGGTCTCACGTCCATGCACGAGCGGGCCGCGTCGCTGGGCGGTGCCCTGACCGTGGCCTCGGCGCCCGGCCAGGGCACGACGGTCGAGCTGCGGGTGCCGGGATGACCGGGGCGGCGCGCGCGGGCCCCGTCCGGGTGGTCGTGAGCGACGACCACCCTGTCGTGCGGCAGGGCCTCCGCTCGTTCCTGGAGGCCCAGGGCTTCGCCGTGGTGGGCGAGGCCGCCGACGGCGCCGCCGCGGTGCGCCTCGTGGCCGAGACCCGCCCCGACGTGCTGCTCACCGACCTGGTCATGCCGGAGATGGACGGCATCGAGGCCATCCGCCGGGTGCGGGCGCTGGGCATACCGGTGGGGATCCTCGTGCTCACCAGCTTCAGCGGGGCCGAGCAGGTGATCCCGGCCATCCGGGCCGGGGCGGACGGCTACCTGCTGAAGGACGCCGGCCCCGCCGCCCTCACCGATGCCATCCGGGCGGTGCACCGCGGCGAGGCGCTGCTGTCGCCGGAGGCGGCGGCGGTGGTCATGGCCCGGGTGGCGGGCGACGAGGGCACCGGCGCGCCGGGCGCGCCACCGGCCGCTCCCGGCCCCCATCCCGACCTCGACCGCCTGACCCCCCGGGAGCGCGAGGTGCTGGCGGGCCTGGGGCGGGGCCTGTCCAACCGCCAGCTGGCCGCCGAGCTGTTCGTGTCCGAGAA
>DASSUD010000465.1:0-2435 GCA_035707385.1 Acidimicrobiales bacterium | reverse complement strand
GGCCGGGGCCGGGCGACTCGTCGGCGGTGACGAGCCAGGGGCCGAGCGGGGTGGCGTCGCCCATGTACGCCTCCGCCGAGGAGCGGGCGAGCGGCATCGAGGCCGCGGCCGCCCAGGAGCCCGGGGCCCTGCGGGCCGACGCCGTGGCCGCCTCGGGGCGGCTGGTGGCCGCCATCGACGGCATGCCGGCGGAGGCGTGGGACGCCCCGATCCGCACCGCCCGCGGGCGCCCGGTCACGGGCGAGGAGGTGCCGTGGATGCGGGTGCGGGAGAGCTGGGTCCACGCCGTGGACCTCGGCGCCGGCGCCGCCTGGGCCGACCTGCCCGCGGGCGTGGTCGACCGGCTGCTGGACGAGGTGGCCGGCGGGCTGTCCGGCCGCGACGACTGCCCGGCCGTGACGCTGACCGCCACCGACCGGGACCCGGCCCCTACGTGGGCCATCGGCCGAACCGGCGGCGAACCGCACGAGGCGTCGGCGCCGGCGGTCGACCTGCTGGCCTGGCTCATCGGCCGGGACAACCCCCACGGGCTGCCCGCGGTGCCGGCCTGGCTCTGACCACCGGTGGGCGCCCGGGGCGCCCGCGCGCCAGGCGCGGTGCGGGCCCAGGGTGTCGGCGCACCGCTGGCGGCCGGTAGGACCGTCCCTGGGCCCGACCGCACGTGGGTTCAATCTACCGACGCGACACGCGTGTGCCAGAGACTGTCACGAAAGTGCAACTGTGCTGGTCAGGGCACTCTAGGTGTCGAGGCCGAAGGCGCCGTGGAGGGTCTGGACGGCGCGCTCGATCTGGTCCTCGCGGACCACGCACGACGTGCGGATCGCCGACGTGGAGATCATCTCGATGTTGATCCCCTCGCCCGCCAGCACCTCGAACATGGTGGCGGCGACGCCCGGGTTCGACTTCATGCCGGCGCCGATGATGCTCACCCGGGCGATGTCCCGGTCCGAGGACACGGCGGCCGCGCCGATCTCGTCCGCCAGCTGCCGGCAGACGGCCTCGCCGCTGGCCAGGTCGCTGCGGGGCACCGTGAAGGAGATGTCGGTGACGCCGTGCTCGCTGACGTTCTGCACGATCATGTCGACGTTCACGTCCACGTCGGCCAGCTCGCGGAACAACCGGGCCGCGATGCCGGGCCGGTCGGGCACGCCCACCACCGTCACCTTGGCCTCGCTCACGTCGTGGGTGACGGCGGAGACGATCGCCTGTTCCATGGACTTGTCCTCCTCGGTGACCCAGGTGCCCGGCTCCCAGGTGAAGGCCGAGCGGACGTGCAGCGCCACGCCCCAGCGCCGGGCGTACTCCACCGACCGCATGGCCGGCTTGGGGCACCCGGTGGCCGTCATCTCCAGCATCTCGTCGAAGGAGATGGCGGCCAGCCGCCGGGCGGCGGGCACCAGCCGGGGGTCGGCGGTGAACACCCCGGGCACGTCGGTGTACAGCTCGCAGGCGTCGCCGCCCAGCGCGTGGCACAGGGCGACCGCGGTGGTGTCGGAGCCGCCCCGCCCCAGGAAGGTGACGTCGTGGTCGGTCGACACGCCCTGGGCGCCGCCCACCACCGGCACCCGGCCGGCGTCGACCGCCTTGCGCAGCCGGTCGGGCCGCAGCTCGACGATCTTGGCGTTGGAGTGGTTGGTGTCGGTGATGAACCCGGCCTGGCTGCCCGTGAAGCTGTCGGCCGGCAGGCCGATCGAGTGCAGGGCCATGCACAGCAGGGCCATGGCCTTGCGCTCGCCGGCGGTGATCAACATGTCCATCTCGCGGCCCGGCCGGACCCCGGACACGTCGCCGGCCAGCCGGATCAGCTCGTCGGTCTCCTTGCCCATGGCGCTGACCACGACCACGACGTCGTTGCCGTGGCGCACCGTGCGCGCCACGTGGTCCGCGACCTCGCGGATGCGCTCGGGGTCGGCCACGGAGGTGCCGCCGAACTTCTGGATGAGCAGGGACACGGCCAGCAACGCTACCGGCGGCCGGGCGCGCCGGACGAACCCCTTCCCGGGAGAAGGACCGCCCGCCCAGCGCCCGCCGGGTGCGTCGTTTCGACGTCTAGGACAGGGTCGAGGGGCTCTCGACGAGAGCACCCCAGGCTTCGAGCCTGGTGACCGCGTCCGCTATGTCGGTCTGCAGCAACGCGCAGATCGCCCGCAGGTCGTCGCGGCGGATCGTCAGCACCCGGCCGTTGTAATCACCGCGCTCGACGATGATCGACCGAACGAACCGCTGCACCGGTGCAGCTTCCGGAACCCGATTCAGAGCCTCGAGGTCGAGCACGAGCTTGGGGGGACCCTCCTGCGACGTGGTCTGCTCGCCGAGCAGCACGGACACGGGAACGTCGTAGAACTCAGCCAGCTCGTGGAGGCGGGGAAGGGAGAGGGTTCGGAAGCCGCGTTCGTAGGCGCCGATCGCCGACGCGCTCCACCGTCCCGACGACT
>DASSUD010000464.1:0-2410 GCA_035707385.1 Acidimicrobiales bacterium | reverse complement strand
CTGCGTGTGGACCGGGTCGTCGAAGATGGCCCCCTCCTCGAAGTCCAGCCACTCCTGGCTGGCCCCGAGCCGGGCGGCGATGCCCCGGACCTCGTCGGCCCACTCGTCCTCGTAGGCGGCGGACACCGTGACGACCGTGTGACCGCGCTTGGCGTACTTCGCCAGGGTGCCCCCGGCCTGGTAGGGCATGTCGAAGGGGTCAGGATGGGCGCCGACGGCGACGATGGTGAGGGGCCGGTCTCCTGCGTCCTCGGTCATGCCGGGAGTTCTACCCGGCCGGCCCGGTGATGGCCACGACGAGGCGCTCGACCGCGAAGTCGACCAGTGTCGAGGCGGGGAAGGGGTCGAGCGTCCGCCGCTCGCTGGTGACGTGGTCGGCCAGGCCGTTCAGGGTCGACCACAGGAAGCTGGGGACCAACCGGTCGTCCACCACCCGCCGCCCGTCGCGGTCGGCGGCCGCCCGGATCGCGCCCATGAGCAGGCGGTTGTGCTCGACGGTGGCGGACCGCAGCTCGGCCACCAGCTCGCGGGGCACCCGGGTCGACGCCGTGTCCGCGTCGTGGCGCAGGTCGGACCACAGGGTGAAGTGGCGGCCGTAGGTCCGGTACAGCTCGACATGGGTGTCGAGCACGTGGCGCAGCAGCGTGGCCAGGTCGTGGCCGGCGCCGGCCACGGGCAGGAACGCCTCGGTGTGGGCCCGGATCGCCTCGGCGTACAGCGTGGCGAACAGGACCTCCTTGGTGGCGAAGTACGAGTAGAGCGTGGCCGGGCTGACCCCGGCCCCGGACGCCAGGTCGCGCATGTTGAGCGACAGGTAGCCGGTCTTGGCGATGCGCTCGCGGGCCGCGTCGAGGATGTCGGCCCGGCGCTGCTCGCGGTCTCCCCACTTGGTGGGGGTCTTTCGAACAACGTTTGATTCGAACACGGTTCAATCATAGGGTGCGAGCATGGAGCTGTGGATCATGCGGATCCCCGAGACGGGCACCGCGGTGGCCCAGGCCCAGCGGGCCGAGGCGGAGGGCTGGGACGGGATCACGTTCACCGACTCGCAGAACCTGGTGGGCGACCCGTTCGTGGCCGCGGCCCTGGCGGCGGCCGCCACCACCACCCTGTGGTTCGCCACCGGCGTCACCAACGCCCACACCCGCCACCCCGCGGCCCTGGCCACGGTGGCCGCCACCGTGCAGGAAACCTCGGGCGGGCGCTTCGTCCTCGGCATCGGCCGGGGCGACACCGCCCTGTTCCACCTGGGCCGCCCACCGATGCCGGTGGCCACCTTCGCCCGGCGCACCGCGGAGGTGCAGACCTACCTCGCCGGCGGCACCGTCGACATCGACGGCCACCCCAGCCGGCTCCAGTGGCTGGACCGGGCCACCCAGCCCAAGGTGCCCCTCGACGTCGCCTGCTCCGGCCCCCGCCTGCTCGCCTTCGCCGGCCGCACCGCCGAGCGGGTCACGCTCGGCGTGGGTGCGGACCCCGAACGGGTGGCGTGGGCGCTGGAGCTCGCCCGCAAGGCTGCGGCCGACGCCGGCCGCGACCCGGACTCGCTGTCGTTCGGGTCGTTCGTCAACGTCGGCTGCCACCCCGACCTCGACGTGGCCCGGGGCCTCATCGCCGGGGGCGTGGCCGCCTTCGCCCACTTCTCGTCCATGCCGGGATCCACCGGCGCCGGGCTGGCCGACGCCGACCGGGACGTGGTGGCCGAGGTGGGCCGGCGCTACGACTCCGACCACCACCTCGACAACCGTGCCGACCACACCGCCCCGCTGAGCGCCGACTTCGTGGACCGCTTCGCCGTCGTCGGCCCTCCCGAGCGCTGCGCCGAGCGCCTCCGCGAACTGGCCGGCCTCGGCATCGAGCGCTTCGTCCTCACCGGGTCGAGCTTCGGCGCCGACCGCGCCGACGCCCGCACCGCCTCCACCCTGATCACCACCGAACTACTTCCGTCGTTGCGATCCTGAGGAGCACGATGAGCGAGCACGACCTGGTCATCCGCGGCGGGACCGTCCTCGACGGGACCGGCGGGCCGGCCCGCACCGCCGACGTGGCCGTCCGCGACGGCGTCGTCACCGACGTCGGTCGCGTCGAGGGCCGCGCCGCCCGCACCATCGACGCCGACGGCCTGCTGGTCACCCCGGGCTTCGTCGACATCCACGCCCACTACGACGGCCAGGCCTCGTGGGGCGAGCGCATGATCCCGTCGTCGTGGCACGGGGTCACCACCGTGGTCGCCGGCAACTGCGGCGTCGGCTTCGCCCCGGTCCACCCCCAGGACCACGCCCGGCTCATCGAGCTGATGGAGGGCGTCGAGGACATCCCCGGCGTCGTGCTGGCCGAGGGGCTGGAGTGGAACTGGCGGTCGTTCCCCGAGTTCATGGACGTGATCGGCCGCCGGTCCTTCGACGTGGAC
>DASSUD010000463.1:0-3695 GCA_035707385.1 Acidimicrobiales bacterium | reverse complement strand
ACCTCGGGCGGGGCGTTGCGATCGACGGGGGTGCACTGGCCGGCGGCCACCAGGGTCCGCTCGGCGAAGGCGCCGATGCCGAGGGCCGGCGACAGGGTGGTGCCGTCGGCCAGGGCCATCTTCCGGGTCGCGTTGTGGGTGGCGAAGCACAGGTGCGGCCGGCCCCGGCGGCAGGCCCGGCACTGGCCGCACACGGCCCGCCAGTTGAGGACGACGTAGTCGCCCGGGCTCACGTCGGTGACGCCGTCGCCCACGGCCTCGACCACCCCGGCGGCCTCGTGGCCCAGCAGGAACGGGAAGGCGTCGTTGATGCCGCCCTCCCGGTAGTGGAGGTCGGTGTGGCACACGCCGCAGGCCTGCACGGCCACCAGCGCCTCGCCCGGGCCGGGGTCGGGCACGACGACGGTCTCGATCGTCACCGGCTCGCCCTTGCCCCGGGCGATCACCCCGCGTACCTCGTGCGCCATCGTGTCCCCCCTCGGTCGGGCCGTGTCGGCCGCGACCCTAGGGGGCGACTCAGCCGCCCGCGGGCGGGAGCGGCGTCCGGGCCGTGACGGAGATGCGGTTCCAGGCGTTGATGACGACGACCTCGAACACCAGCGCCGCCATCTCGTCGGGCGCGAAGTGGCGCTGGGCCTCGTCGAGCACGTCGTCGGGGACGTGGCTCTCGCTCAGCAGGGTGATCGACTCGGCCAGCGCCAGCGCGGCGCGCTCCCGCTCGGTGAAGAGGTCGACCTCCCGCCAGGCCGGGAGGACGTCGAGGCGCCGCTGGTCCTCGCCGGCGCCGCGGGCCTCCCCGGCGTGGAGGTCGAGGCAGAAGGCGCAGCCGTTGACCTGGGAGGCCCGCAGCTTGACGAGGTGGCGCAGCGCGGGCGTCAGGGGGGACTCGTCGGCCACGGCGCGGCCGAAGGCGGCCATGGCCCGGTAGCCCGCCGGCCAGGGGCGGACCAGGTCGAGGCGGGGGCCGGCGGTGGTGGGGGTGCTCGTGTCGGTGGCAGTCACGGGAGTGAGGGTAGGCACGAGCTGGACCAGTTGCCTGGACCAGTTCTGAGCCGATTGACTGGTCCGGTTGTGGACCTGTTGCTCGACGTCGACCTGAGCGCCGGGCGGCGTGCCGGCATCGAACGGGCGCTGCGCGCCGCCATCCGCGGCGGGCGGCTGGCGGCCGGGTCGGCGCTGCCCTCCACCCGGGCGCTGGCCGCCGACCTCGGCGTGGCCCGGGGCACGGTGGTCGACGCCTACGACCAGCTGGTGGCGGAGGGCTACCTCACCGCCCGGCCCGGCGGCCGGACCGCGGTGGCGTCGCTGCCGGCGGCCGTGCCGTCCCCCGACCCCGTGACCGTGCTGCCGGACCCGGCGGTCGACCTGCGGGCGGGCGCCCCGGACCTGTCCGGCTTCCCGGCGGCCGCGTGGACGGCGGCGATCCGGGCCGTGCTGCGGTCCGGGCCGGCCGACGCCCTCGACTACGCCCCGCCCCGCGGCCGTGCCGAGCTGGCCGGTGCCCTCGCCGGTTACCTGGCCCGCAGCCGGGGCGTGGTGGCCGCTCCCGAGCAGGTGGTGGTGTGCAGCGGCATCGACCACGCCCTGGACGTCGTCGCCCGGGCGCTGGCCGCCACCGGCCGTAGCGCCCTGGCGCTGGAGGACCCGTGCCTGCCCCTGCACCGCCGGATCGTGGCCGGTGCGGGCACCGCGGTCCTCCCGGCGCCGGTCGACGGGGACGGCGTCGTGATCGACGCGCTGGCCACCTCGGGCGCAGGCGCGGCGGTCGTGACGCCCGCCCGCCAGTCGCTGCTGGGCACGACGCTGGCGCCGGCCCGGCGCAGCGCCCTGCTGTCCTGGGCCCGGGCCGGCGACCGGGTGGTGGTGGAGGACGACTACGACGGCGAGCTGCGCTACGACCGCCAGCCCATCGGGGCGGTCCAGGGCCTCGACCCCGAGCGGGTCGTGTACCTGGGGACGCTCAGCAAGAGCCTGGCCCCGGGCCTGCGGCTGGCATGGGCCGTCGTCCCGGCCGGGCTGGCGCGGGCGGTGGACGGCGTGCTCGGCCCGCACAGCCCGGTGTCGTCGCTCGACCAGCTGGCGGTGGCGGGGCTGCTGCGCAGCCAGGCGTTCGACCGCCACCTGCGGCGCCGGCGCGCCACGTACCGGCGCCGGCGGGACGACTTCGTGGACCGCCTGGCGTCCACCGCGCCCCGGGTCCGGGTCGAGGGCGTGGCCGCCGGCCTGCACGCGCTGGTCCGCTGGCCCGAGGACGCCGCCACGGAGGCCGAGGCGCTGACCGAGGCGGCGGCGCGGGGCATCGCCGTCACGGCGCTCGGGCCGTGCTGGCACGCCACGCCCCGGTTCGGCGGGCTGGTGGTGGGCTACGGGCGGCCGCCCGCCCACGACGCCCGGCGGCGCTACGAGGCGTTCGCGAGCCTGATGGCGGACCTCACCGCGACTCCCCGCTAGCGCAGCATCGCCCGCACGGTGTCGATGGTGTCCGCCTCGGCCGGGTCCTTGTCGTCGCGGTAGCGCCGGACCCGGGCGAAGCGCAGGGCTACGCCCCCGGGGTAACGGGTCGAGGACTGCACGCCGTCGAGCGCGATCTCCACCACCTGCTCGGGCCGGACCGTCACCACCCAGTCGCCCGTGTCGGTGGCGATGTCGAGGAACCGCTCGGTCTGCCAGGTGAGCAGCTCGTCGGTGAGTCCCTTGAACGTCTTGCCCACCATGACGAAGTCGCCCTCGGGGTCGCGGGCGCCCAGGTGGAGGTTGGACAGCCAGCCCCGGCGCCGCCCGGTGCCCCACTCGACGGCCAGCACCACCAGGTCGAGCGTGTGCACCGGCTTGACCTTGCGCCACGCCCCGCCCCGGCGGCCTGCGTCGTAGGTGGAGGCGGCGTCCTTGACCATCACGCCCTCGTGCCCGGCCGCCAGCGCCTCGTCGAGCACGCGCTGGGCCTCGGCCGGCTCCGCGGTGATGACGCCCGGGATCCGCCACGGCCCCGCGACCTGCTCGAGCGCGGCCAGGCGCTCGGCCAGCGGGCGGTCGACCAGGTCCTCGCCGTCGAGGTGCAGCAGGTCGAAGAACCGGGACTGCAGCCCGGCGCCGGCCACGCCGTCCTCCCGGCCGAAGGCGCTCATCGTGTCCTGGAAGGTGCGGGGCAGCTCGTCCTCGCCCACGCCCAGCGCCTCGCCATCGAGCACCAGGGCGGTGGCCGGCAGGGACCGGGCCAGGGCCACGATGCCGGGCAGCCGGTCGGTCACGTCGTTCAGGTTGCGGGTGTAGATGCGGACCTCGTCGCCCGCCCGGTGGACCTGGATGCGGGCGCCGTCGAGCTTCCACTCCACCGACGCGGGGGCGGCCTCGGCCCCGCCGGTGGCCAGCGCCAGCGCCTCGGTCACGTCGGCGGCGGTCTGGGCCAGCATGGGTTGGATCCCCCGCAGGACGGCCAGGCCCACGGCCTCCAGCCCGGGCCGGCCCTCGGACTTGGCTAGGGCGGCCACCCGGGGCAGGTCGCCGGCCAGCATGGCGGCCCGGCGGACGGTGGCCAGGGGCACCCCGAAGGCCTTGGCCGTGGCGTCGGTGACCAGGCCCTCCAGCGCCCCGTGGCGCAGCTCGCCCACCAGCAGCCGCCGCAGCAGGTCCTGCTCGCCGGCCGTGGCCCGGGACAGCAGGGCCACCAGCAGGTCGGACCGGGCCTTCTGCGAGCC
>DASSUD010000462.1:0-2395 GCA_035707385.1 Acidimicrobiales bacterium | reverse complement strand
CGGGTCCTCGTTGAGGGCCTCGACCTCGACGTCGAAGCCGGGGTAGCCGGGGGTCAGGACCGTGTAGCCCTTCGCTTCGTAGTGCGCCTTCCAGTCCTCCCAGCTGCGGGGGGTGACCCAGAAGCCGTGGATGAGGACGATCGTGTCCGGTGCGGTCCCGTCGGTTGCCATGCGTGAAACCTACGGCACGCTCGGCGGTCGGAGACGCGGGAGCGACCTGGTCGCCGACGTTTCTTCGTTCCGCCCCGCACCAACCGGGCCGGCTCGGCTCCCCGGGGTGCGGACGGCGTCAGAGTCGCGTCAGGACCAGGCCAGAGTGGCGCGATCCGGCGGCGGTCAGGGCAGCGGGCCGGCGCCGAGGTGGTCGCTCGCCACCGTCGGTGCCACATGGGTGAGCTGCCAGCGCACCTTGGCGCCGCACGCGGGGCAGAGCGGAGCCGGCTCGTCGCGCGTCAACGCCCTCAGCCGCCCGGCCCCGGCACAGGTGCCGTGGTCCACGATCTCCCACGTGCCCACCCGGGGCACCCGATCGAGTGACGACAGCGTCGTCCCGATCGAGGGTATGCGCATGGTCGAGGTCTGGTCGATGCGGTCCGTCACGCTCCAGGTGCCTACCCGACGCTCGGGGAAACAAACGGTCAGGGAGCCCCGCGATGAGTTTCCCGGAGGGCGGGCGTTGCACACGTCGACCGCACGGTCGTCCGACCCGGCGGGGAGAGGAGACGTAACGATGGACATGAAGTTCGAGCTGGTGGTGCTGCCCGTCACCGACGTCGACAAGGCCAAGGCGTTCTACGAGTCGGCGGGGTTCAACGTCGACGTCGACCACCGCGCCGGCGAGCAGTTCCGGGTCGTCCAGATGACACCCCCGGGCTCGGCCTGCTCGGTCACGTTCGGCACCGGGATCAGCACGGCGCCCCCGGGCTGCGTGCAGGGGCTGCACCTGGTGGTCACCGACATCGACGCCGCCCGTGACGACCTGGTGGCGCGGGGCGTCGAGGTCAGCGACCTGTTCCACTTCGGCCCCGAGGGCCAGGCCGCGGGACCGGACCCGGCCCGGGCCGACTACGGCACGTTCGCCTCGTTCAGCGACCCGGACGGCAACGGCTGGCTGCTGCAGGAGCGCAAGGGGCAACCCGTGCGGTGACCGCCCCCGGCGGGAGGCAGACTCCCCCCATGGACACCGTGCTCGGGACCGTGCTGGGGCTGGCGGCGGTGGCCGCCGGGATGATGGCCGGCGTCTTCGCCATCTTCACGTCGGCGGTGATGCCCGGTCTGCGGCGGACCGACGACCGCACCTTCGTCGGCGCCTTCGGGGCCGTGGACCGCGCCATCGGCAGCCCGCTGTTCGGCGCCATGTTCCTGGGCGCCCTGGTGCTGCCGGGGCTGGCCACCGTGCTGGCACTGGGCGAGGGCGCCGTGGCGGCCTGGAGCGCGGCCGCCTTCGTGCTGTACCTGGCCGTGGTGATCGTCACCGGGCGGGTGCACCTGCCCCGCAACGACGCCCTCAAGGCGGCGGGCGACATCGACGACATCGCCGATCCGGGCGCCGTGCGCCGGGCGTTCGACGAGGCTCGCTGGCTGCGATGGAACACGGTCCGGCTCGTGCTCAGCGCCGCCTCGGCCGGGTGCCTGGCAGTGGCGCTGGTCGAGCTCGGGCGCAGCGCCTGACCGTGCAGATCGACCTGGTGGCCGTCGTCGTCGAGGACTACGACCCGGCCATCGCCTTCTTCACCGGCACACTGGGCTTCGACCTGGTGGAGGACTCGCCGGCCCTGACGAACGACGGTCGCCCCAAGCGCTGGGTCGTCGTCCGCCCCCCGGGCGCGGCCACCGGCCTGCTGCTGGCCCGGGCCGACGGGGACGATCAGCGGGCGGTCGCCGGCCGCCAGGCCGGGGGCCGGGTGGGGTTCTTCCTGCGGGTCGACGACGTGGACGCCACCCACGCCCGCCTGACCGCCGCCGGCGTCCGGTTCACCGCCCCTCCCCGCACCGAGCCCTACGGCCGGGTGGCGGTGTTCCTCGACGTCGCCGGCAACCCCTGGGACCTGCTGGGCCCCGCAGATCCACCTCGGCGGAGCGAGCAGTAGCGTCGAGGCGCGTGAACGACGAGTTCCTGCTGTTCGCCGGGTCCGCCAGCCGCAAGCTGGGGACGGCCATCGCCGGGTACCTCGGCTGTGAGCTGGGGGCCTCGGAGCTGCTCCACTTCTCCGAGGGGAACCTGTTCGTGCGGGTGCTCGAGAACGTGCGGGGGCGGGACGTGTTCCTGGTGCAGGGCACGGCGTTCCCCGCCAACGACAACTTCATGGAGCTGCTGTTCTGGATCGACGCGCTGAAGCGGGCCAGCGCCGCCTCCGTGACCGCGGTGATCCCCTACTTCAGCTACGCCAAGGGC
>DASSUD010000461.1:0-5476 GCA_035707385.1 Acidimicrobiales bacterium | reverse complement strand
CGGCGTAGGTCGCCTCCACCTCCTGGGACAGGGCGGTCGCCCCCCGGACGCAGTTGATGCCGCCGGGCAGCGTGCCGCCGTTGAAGTAGCGGAGCGCGGCCTTGAAGTCCTCGCAGCGCGCCGCGTCCTCGGCGGCGCTCGGGGCGTACCCGATGGCGACGTTCACCGCCGCCATGTCGAGGGCATCGGCCATGGGGTTGATCTGGCGGGCGACGGTCCAGTACCAGCGGGCGATCGGGGCGCTGTAGGCCAGCGTCGCAGCCGCCGCCGGGTCGGCGAGGAGGTTGTAGTTCAGCCACTGCCCCGCCGGCCCGTAGTTGAAGTCGTTGGTGAGCTGGATGAAACCCCGCCCCCGGTACGTCTCGGTGCCTCCTTCGACGGCGTTGTAGCGGAACCCGCTCTCGTGGCGGATCGTGGCGAGGAAGGCGGCCTTGCGAACCGGCGTGGTGATGCCGGCCTGCACCATGGCGTCGTTGAGGCTGGGCAGGCCCGCGATCACGGTCGCCCGCGTCGAGCCGATCGGCCCCCAGATCGCCTCGATGTCGCGATCGTGACCACCTGGGGAACGTTGGCGGGCGGCTTGTCGCCGTCCCAGTTGCCGCCGATCGGGTAGGTGCCGGCGCCGCCGCCCCCGTAGCTGAAGGCGATGCTGGTCGCGTCCTGGCGGCGGATGTGGAAGCTGCCGTCGCTCTGCCGGTAGAACCCGACCTCGTCCTTGCCGTCGCCGTCGTGGTCGACGGTGAACGGGAACGTGTTCGAGCCCCCGTCGCCGTAGATGAACGCCACGCTGGTGCCGTCGTGCTTGCGCAGGTGGAAGCTGCCGTCGCCCTGCCGGTAGAAGCCCACCTCGTCGCGGTCGTCGCCGTTCCAGTCACCCGCGACCGGATAGGTGCCCGGACCGCCGTCGCCGTACACGAAGGCCTGGCTGCCGCCGTCGAGCTTGCGCAGGTGGAAGCTGCCGTCGCTCTGCCGGTAGAAGCCGACCTGGTCCTTGCCGTCGCCGTTCCAGTCACCGGCGAAGGGGAAGTTGGTCGACCCCCCGTCGCCGTACACGAACGGGTTGCTGGTCCCGTCGGGCTGCTGGATGTGGAACGAGCTGTCGCTCTGGCGGTACCACCCCACCAGCGACCGGCCCACACCACCCCAGTCCCCCGCGATCGGGAACGTGTTGCCCGGCCCCCCCGAACACGAACGGCATGCTCGTCCCGTTGGGCCACCGCAGGTGGAACGAGCTGTCCCCCTGCCGGAACCAACCGACCTCGCCCTTCCCCACGACCTGGCAGGACGGCAGCACCATCCCGCCCACGACCACCACCAGCAGGCCGGCGACGACTCGGGTGATCCGTCTCATGCCGCGCTCCTGTCGTCACGAGGGCGCGCCGGAGCACGGCACGCCCGAGCCTGGTGGCGCGGCACCACCCCCCTCCAGTGGCGCGGCCGTGCCCCTGTCACCGCCGGCCGGTCTGCCACGAGACCGGCCCGGTGGCGGTGAGAAATAGGTACCTCAGGCCGTCGGCGCTGTCTATGAAAACTTTACGACCATTAAGTAGCCGCTAACGCAAGTCCCGCTCTCAAACTTGACAATAGTTAGCAAGAACGACAACTATTTGGCCATGGCCGAGGGCAGCGACGGGCGGGACGCCGGCAGGGTGTTCGACGCCCTGGCCGATCCCACCCGCCGGAAGGTGGTGGCGCTGCTCGGCGAGGGCCCCCACCGGGCGGGCGAGCTGGCGGCCGCCGCCGGCACCTCCGCCCCCGTCATGAGCCGGCACCTGCGCGTCCTGCTGCACGCCGAGGTCGTCCGCGACGAGCGGGTGCCCGAGGACGCCCGGGCGCGCGTCTTCCGCCTGCGCCCCGAGTCGCTGGTCGGGGTGCGCGCGTGGCTCGACCAGGTCCAGGCCCACTGGAGCGAGCAGCTCGGGGCCTTCAAGCACCACGTCGAACAGGAGAGGAACCCATGACCGCTGCGACCTCGGCATCGGCCCAGGTGGAGGTGGCGGTCGACCCGGCCACCGCCTTCGCGGCCTTCACCGACGAGATGGACTTGTGGTGGCTGCGCACCCCCATCACGTTCTACGACTCGGCCCGGGCGGTGGCCCGCAAGGTCGAGCCCGGCGTGGGCGGCCGCCTGCTCGAGGTCTACGACGAGGCCGCCGGCGACGTGCTGGTGCTCGGCCACATCACGGTGTGGGAGCCCGGCGCCCACCTGGCCTGGCGCAGCGCGGTCGACGACGTGGACGTCGACGTCTTCTTCGAGCCCACGGCGTCGGGGACCCGCGTCCGGGTCGAGGCCCGGCTGCTGCCCGGCGGCGACCCGGCCCGCACGGGCAGCTTCTCCTACGCCCGCACGCTGGACCCGTGGTTCCTCGACTGGTGCGCCCGGCGGGACACCGCGCCTCGCGTGCCGCAGGAGATCGCCCGCCTGGCCGTCGTCGTGCACTACGCCAAGCCCGTCACCGCGGCCCGGTGGCTGGCCGGCGCCTTCGGCCTCCACCTCACCGGCAAGCTGCCCGACGAGGGCGAGGACGCCGGCTGGATCGAGTTCCACGTCGGCAACTGCGCCGTGGTCGTGCTGCCGGCCGAGGGCACGCTGCCCGAGGGCGCGCCCCCCACCCACGTGCCCTGGGTGTTCGTCGACGACCTCGACGCCCACTTCGCCCGCGCCGAGGCCGCCGGCGCCCGCATCGTGGCGGGCATCCACAGCCACGGCTACCGGGCCTACACCGCGGAAGACCTGGAGGGCCACCGCTGGACCTTCGCCCAGGCCCGCCCGACGATGCGCTGACGCGTCAGGGCCCCGGGCCCCGGGAGTAGTGCCGCGGCGCCCGGTACGACGCCCCCTGCACCGGCCGGCCCCGGCGTGACGTCCAGCGCCACTGGATCGAGATGCGGCCGCCCACCCGGCGGGCCAGCTTGGGGACCGAGTGCTCCCAGCCGGCCTGGGTGGCGCCGCCCATCACGTGCAGGTCGCCGCCCCCGGGGGCGATGTCGAGCGTGGCGCCCCGGTCGGGCGCCTCGTGGTCGTAGCGGTTGGCCCGCGGGCGGAGCAGCCAGGGCCGGCGGGCGCCGAGGGTCAGCAGTGCGATGAGGGTCTCGTCCAGCCACCGCAGGTCCCGGTCGCGGTGGAAGGCCTGGCTGTCCCGCTCGTCCCGGTACCAGGCCATGGCGAACCCGTCGAGCGGCACCCGGTAGCGGGTCCGCAGCGCCCGCTGGGCCTCGACCAGCGCCGGGTGGGGCGGCGGGTCGCCCACCCGCCAGTACGACCCGAGCCGGGGGTCGTCGACCCAGCGGTCGTAGCGGAAGATGCGGCCCTGCTGCCAGCGGTCCTGGGCCACCACGGCGTCGTACACCTGCTCGTGGCCCGCCAGCCAGCCCCGGGCCACGTCGACCCACGAGCCGTCGTCGAGCCACGTGCGCTCGAAGGCCACGTCGTCCCGCACGTGCGGCTGCGGCAACTCGCTCACCCACCCGACGGTACCGGTGGCAGGCTCGACCCGTGCCCCCGCCCGACGACGTCTACACCCACGGCCACGGCGACGCCGTGCTGCGCTCCCACCGCTGGCGCACGGCCGCCAACTCGGCCGGGTACCTGCTCGACCACCTGCGCCCCGGCCTCGACCTGCTCGACGTGGGCTGCGGCCCGGGCACCCTGACCGTCGACCTGGCCGCCCGGGTGGCGCCCGGCCGGGTCCTCGGGGTGGACGTCGCCCCCGAGGTGGTGGCCGACGCGGCCGGCCGCGCCCGGCAGGCCGGAGCGGCCGGGGTCGAGTTCGCGGCCGGCGACTTCCGCGACCTCGACCTCCCGGCGGCGGGGTTCGACGTGGTACACGCCCACCAGGTCCTCCAGCACCTGCGGGACCCGGTCGGCGCCCTGGCCGCCATGGCGGGGCTGACCCGCCCGGGCGGCCTGGTGGCGGTCCGGGACAGCGACTACGGGGCGATGGTGTGGGCCCCGCCCCACGAGGGGCTCGACCGGTGGGCGGCGGTGTACCAGGCGGTGGCCCGCCGCAACGGCGCCGAGCCCGACGCCGGGCGCCACCTGCTGCGGTGGGCGCAGGCGGCCGGCCTGGCCGACGCCGCCTACACGACCTCGACCTGGACCTTCGCCACGCCGCCGGACCGGGACTGGTGGGGCGGGATGTGGGCCGAGCGGATCACCGCCACCGCCCTCGCCGACCAGGCCGTCGGCTACGGGATCGCCACCCCCGCGGACCTGGCCGCCATCGCGGACGGCTGGCGGGCGTGGGCGGCCGACCCGGGCGCGGTCTTCACGGTCGTCCAGGGGGAGGTCCTGGCCCGGGTCTGACACCATGGCACCATGCCTGCGGCCTTCTCCCTCGACCACCTCGTGCTCGTCGTCGCGGACGTCGAGCGGGCCCTCGACTGGTACGGGCGCCACGCGGGGCTGGCCGCCGAGCGGGTCGAGGAGTGGCGCCGGGGAGAGCTGCCGTTCCCGTCGCTGCGCATCGACGACGCCACCGTCATCGACGTGATCCCGGGGCTCGACGACCCCGCCGCCCGGGGCCACCTCGACCACATCTGCCTCGTGGTCGACGGCCCACACCTCGACACCCTGGCCGCCGAGCTGGAGGTGGTGGAGCAGGGCATCCGCTGGGGGGCCCGGGGGGACGGCCGATCGATCTACGTCCGCGACCCCGACGGCCTGCTCGTCGAGTTCCGGACCTACGACACCGCGTAGCGGCCCTCAGAACCCTCCGGCCTTGCGGACCCGGCGGGGGCGGCCGTCGGGGTCGACCGCCAGCCGGTACAGCGGGCGGGCGTGCAGTGCCCAGCGGGGCACCTCCTCCGGGTGGTGGACCCGGATCCGGCCGGGCGGCCGGGGCCCGACCCGCCCACCCCGGTACCAGCCGTCCAGCGCCCGGGCGGTCTCCTGCCAGGCCCGGAAGGCGTCCGCGGGGTCGAGCAGCGCCGGGTCGTCGGGCGACCGGCCGAGGTGCTCGGCGCTCAGGCGCAGCCGCAGGTCCCGGGCGAAGCGGCGGGCCCCGTCGCCCTGGCCGCCGGGATCCCGGGGCTCGCGCTCGTCGCGGGTGGCGTCGAGCACCGCGCACGCCAGCTCCGAGTCGTGGGTCCAGGAGCGCAGGTTCATGTTGTCCGAGCCGACCGTGGCCCACACGTCGTCGACGATGCACGCCTTGGCGTGGACGTAGACCGGCGTGCCCGCTTCGTTCTCCAGGTCGTAGACGGCGACCCGCTCGCCGCCGGCGGCCCGCACCGCGGCCACCGCCTGCTGGTGCCCGACCAGCTCGGGCGGCTCGGACAGCACGCCCCCCTGCTCGGGATAGCGCGGCACGAGGGCGATGAGCAGCAGGTCGGGCGCCCGGCGCAGGGCCGTGGCCACCACCTGGGCCACCTGGCCCGACCACAGGTACTGATCCTCGATCACGATGAGCCGCCGGGCGCGGGCGAAGGCCTTGCCGTAGGCGCGGGCGATGCTGCGCTCGCCCCGGCGGGCGAA
>DASSUD010000460.1:0-6748 GCA_035707385.1 Acidimicrobiales bacterium | reverse complement strand
CGACCTTGAACGCCGCCGCGCTGCGGAGGATGGCGCCCACGTTGAAGGGGGACTGCACGTGGTCGAGGATGAGCCCGAGGCCGGCGGCGGGCCGGCGCCGCCAGGCCCGGTGCAGGCGCTTGAGCCCGGTGGAGTCGAGTTGGCGGCGGGTCACGGACGGGGCCCCCGGAACACGTCGAGGACGCGGTAGGCCATGCGGCTGGCCAGCCGGTCGGCGGTCCAGCCCTCGCCCTGCAGCCAGCGCTGCAGCGAGTCGGCGCCCAGGTGCTTCTGCACCACCAGCAGGGCGTGGGCTCCGTCGTCGAGCCGCGGCAGCCAGGTCCCCAGCAGGTCGTGGAGCGCCGCCTTCCCCACCCGGACCGGCGGGTTCGACCACAGGCCCGCCACCCGCAGGCCGTCGGGCACCTCGTCGGGGCGGACGGCCCGCACGTTGCCGAGCCCGGCGGCCGCGGCGTTGGCCCGGGTCAGCTCGAGCGCCCGCTCGTTGACGTCGACGGCCCACACGGTGGCGCCCCGAGCCCGGGCCGCCAGCGCCAGCGCCACGGGTCCGTAGCCGCAGCCGAGGTCGACCAGGTCGCCGGCCGGGGGCGGCGGCGGGGCGGTCAGCAGCAGCACCTTGGTGCCGGGATCGACCCGGCCGGCGGAGAACACGCCCCGGTCGGTGCGCAGGGTGAAGGACCGCTCGGGCAGGTCGAGGCGCACCTCGGCCGGGCGCGAGCGGGCGGCCGGCGCCGGGGAGAAGTAGTGCTCCGGTGGCGGCGATGAGCCCACCCGGGCGACGGTAGCCTGGGTCGCCATGGCTCCCTACAGCATCCGTGTGGTCGGCGACCCGGTGCTCCGCCAGCGCGCCGCCGAGGTCACCACCATCGACGGGCGCCTGGCCAAGCTGGCGGAGGACATGATCGTCACCATGTACGAGGCGCCGGGCGTGGGCCTGGCCGCCCCCCAGATCGGCGTCGAGAAGCGGCTGTTCGTGTACGACGTGGGCGACGGCCCGAAGACGCTGATCAACCCCGCCATCGCCGAGTCCGGCGGCGAGTGGGCCTACGAGGAGGGGTGCCTGTCGGTGCCCGGGCTGTCGTGGGAGATCGTCCGGCCCAAGCAGGTGGTGCTCACGGGCGTCGACCTCGACGGCAACGACGTCAGCATCGAGGCCGACGATCTGCTGGCCCGTTGCTTCCAGCACGAGATCGACCACCTCGACGGCGTCCTGCTGCTCGAGCGGCTCGACCCCGACACCCGCCGGGCCGCGCTGCGGACGATCCGCGAGCTGGGCATCGGCCCGTCCGTGCTCGCCGACGCCGAGCCCCGGCCCGGCGGCCTGTCCTTCGGCTGACCGCCCGGTGGAGCTGCCGCCGGCACCCGCCCACCCGCGGCGCCTCGTCTTCCTGGGCACGCCCGAGGCGTCGGTCGTGCCCCTGCGGGGGCTGGTGGAGGCCGGCTGGGACGTCGCCCTCGTCGTGTCGCAGCCCGACCGGCGCCGGGGCCGGGGCGGCCGGCTGTCGCCGTCGCCGGTGAAGGAGGCCGCCCTGGAGGCCGGGCTGGCCGTCAGCGACCGGGTGGACGACGCCCTGGCCGTGGGAGCCGACCTCGGTGTGGTGGTGGCGTTCGGGCGGCTGATCAAGCCGCACGTGCTGCTGCAGCTGCCGATGGTCAACGTCCACTTCTCGCTGCTGCCCCGGTGGCGGGGGGCGGCCCCGGTCGAGCGGGCCATCCTGGCCGGCGACGAGCGCACCGGCGTCGACCTCATGGTGGTGGAGGAGGGGCTCGACACCGGTGGGATCTACGACCGGGCCGAGGTCGACGTCGGTCCCGACGAGACCGCGGCCGAGCTGCGGTCGCGCCTGGCGCTGCTGGGCCGGGACCTGGTCCTCCACAACCTGGCGCGGGGCCTGGGCGAGCCGCAGCCCCAGCGGGGCGAGCCCACCTACGCCCACAAGATCTCTCCGGCCGAGCTGGCCGTCGACTGGTCGCTGCCGGCGGTGGCGATCCACCGGCTCGTGCGGGTCGGCGGCGCGTGGACGACCCACGCCGGCCACCGGCTCAAGGTGTGGCGGACCGCCCGGGAGCGCACCGGTCCGGACGACCTCGAGGTGGCCACCGGGTCCGGCCCCCTGTGGCTGGTCGAGGTCCAGCCGGAGGGCCGCACCCGCATGCCCGCGGGCGCGTGGGCGCGGGGTCTGGCCGGCGACGCGGTGGCGGGCCTCGGCCGGTGAGCGGGTCCGACCCGGGCGATCTGGCGGCGCATACGACGAGATCTCGGCGCACGCGCCGCCAGATCCGCTCTGCCCGGGCCGTCGCCCTCGACGTGCTCGACCGCATCGACGGCGAGGGGGCCTACGCCAACCTGGCGCTGCCCGCGGCGCTGGACCGGTCCGGGCTGGACGTTCGCGATCGGGGCTTCGCCACCGACCTGGTGTACGGCACGACCCGGATGCGGCGGGCCTGCGACTTCCTGGTCGACCGCTTCCTGGCCCGGCCGGTGGAGCCCCGGGTGCGCAACGCCCTGCGGCTGGGCGCCTACCAGCTGGTGTTCGCCGGCGTGGCGCCGCACGCGGCGGTGGGCGAGACGGTGGCCGTCGCCCCCCGCAAGGCCAGGGGCCTGGTCAACGCCGTGCTGCGCCGGGTGGCCGAGACCCCGGTGAACTGGCCCGACGACGCCACCCGCCTCAGCGTCCCCGACTGGCTGGCCGAGTTGCTGGCCGCCGACCTGGGGCCGGGGGACGCGGCGGCCGCCCTGGCGGCCATGAACGAGCCGGCCACGGTGGCGGAGCGCCCGGACGGCTACGTCCAGGACCCGGCATCGCAGCAGGTGGCGGCGGCGGTGGGCGTGGCCCCCGGCGAGCGGGTCCTCGACGTGTGCGCGGCGCCGGGCGGCAAGGCCACCGCGCTGGCGGCGGCCGGTGGGTGGGTGGTGGCCGCCGACGCCCGGCCCGGGCGGGCGGGCCTGGTGGCCGCCAACGCCGCACGCCTCCGGCTCGGCGACCGCGTGGCCGTGGTGGCCGCCGACGGCACGGCCCCACCCTGGCGCCCGGGGTCCTTCGACCGCGTGCTGGTGGACGCGCCCTGCTCCGGCCTCGGGACGCTGCGGCGCCGGGCCGACCTGCGCTGGCGGGTCGAGCCTGAGGCGGTCGAGCGCCTGGCCGTGCTCCAGGGCCGGTTGCTGGCGGCGGCGGCCGACCTGGTCCGCCCGGGCGGGGCGCTCGTGTACGCGGTGTGCACGCTCACGGCGGCGGAGTCGATCGGGGTGGACGCCGGGCTGGCGTCCGTGCGCCCCGACGTGGTCCCCGCGGACCCGCCGGGCGGGCCGTGGCGGCCGTGGGGGAGGGGCGCGATCCTGCTCCCCCAGGCGGCGGGGACCGACGGCATGTGCCTGTTCCGCTACACCCGTAGAGTGCCGGCGTGACCGACCCGGAGCCTCTGCCGGCCGATCTGGCCGCCGCACTGGCGGGCGACCCGGCGGCCGCGGCCGCGTTCGACCGCCTCGCCCCCAGCCACCGGCGCGAGTACGTGCAGTGGATCACCGAGGCCAAGCGGGCCGAGACCCGGGCCCGGCGGGTGGTGGGCACGCTCGACCGGCTCCGGGAGGGGCGATGACGACCTGGGAGGCCAAGGTGCTGACCGTGTCCGACGGCGTGGTGGCCGGCACCCGCGACGACCGGTCGGGCGAGGCCCTGGCCGCCCGGCTGGCCGAGGCCGGCTTCGCCGTGGCCGAGCGGCGGGTGACCGCCGACGGGGTGGAGGCGGTGGCCACCGCCCTGCGCGAGCTGACCGGCGGGTTCGCCGGACTGGTGGTGACCACCGGGGGCACCGGCTTCGGGCCCCGCGACCTCACGCCCGAGGGGACCCGGGCGGTGCTGGACCGGGAGGCACCGGGGCTGGCCGAGGCCATGCGCCTGGTCAGCCCGCTGGGCCGGCTGTCGCGGGCGGTGGCGGGCACGGTGGGCACGGCGCTGGTGCTCAACACCCCCGGCTCGTCCCGGGGGGCGGTCGAGACCCTGGATGCGGTGCTCGACGTGGTGCCCCACGCCCTCGACCTGCTCACCGGCGGCCGGCCGCACTGACGTGCCCCGCTGGACGAAAACTAGAACGTGTTCTAATTTGTGAGCCGATGACGGCCGACGACGACCACCGGCGCATGCTCCGGGCCGTCGAGCTGGCGGCGGGGGTGCGCACGGCGACCTCGCCCAACCCCTGGGTCGGCTGCGTGCTGGTGACCGCGGACGGCGGCGAGTTCGAGGGCGCCACCCGGCCACCGGGCGGGCCCCACGCCGAGGCCGTGGCCCTGGCTGCGGCGGCCGCCGCCCGGGCCGACACCCGGGGCGCCACCGCCTACGTCACGCTGGAGCCGTGCAGCCATCACGGCCGCACGCCGCCCTGCGCGGACGCCCTCGTCGCCGCCGGTGTGGCCCGGGTCGTGGTGGGGATCGGCGACCCCGACCCGCAGGTGGACGGGCGGGGGCTCGACCGCCTGCGCGAGGCCGGGGTCGAGGTCACCGAAGGCGTGGCCGCCGGCGTCGTGGCCGAGCAGCTGGCCCCGTTCGTCACCCACCGGAGCACCGGCCGGCCCCACGTCGTGCTCAAGCTGGCCGCCAGCCTCGACGGGCGCACCGCGGCCCCCGACGGGTCCAGCCGCTGGATCACCGGCGAGGCGGCCCGGGCCGACGCCCACCGGCTGCGGGCCGAGAGCGACGCCGTCCTGGTGGGCGCCGGCACCGTGCGGTCCGACGACCCGTCGCTCACGGTCCGCCACGTCGAGGGCCGCGACCCGTTGCGGGTCGTGCTGGGGGCCGCCCCGCCCGGGGCGCGGGTCCACCCCTGCCTGGAGGTGACGGGGGACCTGGGCGGCATTCTCGACGACCTGGGCGCCCGCGGCGTCCTCCAGCTGCTGGTCGAGGGGGGCGCCACCGTGGCCGGCGCCTTCCACCGGGCCGGCCTGGTCGACGCCTACGTGATCTACCTGGCGCCCGCCCTGTTCGGCGGGGACGACGCCCCCGGGTTGTTTTCCGGCCCCGGAGCCGCCACCATGGCCGGCGTGTGGCGCGGGCGGATGGTCCGGGTCACCCCTCTGGGCGACGACATCCGCGTCGACCTGCACCCCACGAGGAGCACCTGATGTTCACCGGCATCGTCGAAGAGCTCGGCGCCATCGAGTCGGTCACCGGCGACAGGGTGCGGATCGCCGCCACCCACGTGCTGGACGACGCCAAGACCGGCGACTCCATCGCGGTCGACGGCTGCTGCCTCACGGTGGTCGACCAGGGCGACGGCTGGTGGGCGGCCGACGTGTCCGAGGAGACCCGCCGGCGCACCACGCTCGGCGACCGCCGCGCCGGCGACCCGGTCAACCTGGAGCGGCCCGTGCGGGCGCTCGACCGGCTCGGCGGCCACATCGTGCAAGGCCACGTCGACGGGGTGGGCGAGATCGTCGAGGCGGTGCCCGACCTCCGGGTGACGATGCCCCACGACCTGCTCCGCTACGTGGTGGAGAAGGGCTCGATCACGGTCGACGGCGTCAGCCTCACCGTGGTCGACGTGCTCGACGACGGCTTCACCGTCGCCGTCATCCCCCACACCGCCGCCGTCACCACCCTCGGCCACAAGGGCCGCGGCGACCGGGTCAACCTCGAGGTCGACGTCACGGCCAAGTACGTCGAGCGACTGCTGGCGTGGAAGGATGACCGCCCGGCCGGCCCGTCCCCGGAGGGAAGCTGATGCCGCTAGCCAGGATCGACGACGCCGTCGCCGCCATCGGGCGGGGCGAGATCGTGATCGTCATCGACGACGAGGACCGCGAGAACGAGGGCGACCTCATCATGGCGGCCGAGTTCGCCACCCCCGAGGCCATCGCCTTCTTCCTCCACCACACCTCCGGCGTCATCTGCGCCCCGGTGGGGCGCGACCGGGCCCGCGAGCTCGACCTCCCGCTCATGGTGGCCAACAACACCGAGAGCATGCGCACGGCCTTCACGGTCAGCGTCGACTACCGGCACGACACCACCACCGGCATCTCCGCCCACGACCGGGCCCGCACCATCCAGGCCCTGGTCGACCCGGCCACCCGGCCCGCCGACCTGCTGCGGCCCGGCCACATCTTCCCGCTGGAGGCCCGCGAGGGCGGCGTCCTCAAGCGGGCCGGCCACACCGAGGCCGCCCTCGACCTCGCCCGCATGGCCGGCCTCTACCCAGCCGGCGTCCTGTGCGAGCTGGTCAACGAGGCCAAGGACGACATGGCCCGGCTCCCGGAGCTGGAGGCGTTCGCCGAGAAGCACGGCCTGCTGCTGATCTCCATCGCCGACCTGGTGCGCTACCGCCGCCAGAACGAGAAGCTGGTCCGGCGGGTGGGCGAGGCCCGCATCCCCACCCAGTGGGGCGACTTCACCTGCTACGCCTACGAGTCGACCCTGGACGGCACCGAGCACCTCGCCTTCGTGAAGGGCGCGGTGCAGGGCCAGGCCAACGTGCTGGTGCGGGTGCACAGCGAGTGCCTGACCGGCGACGTGTTCGGCTCGCTGCGCTGCGACTGCGGCCCCCAGCTCCAGGCGGCCATGCGCCAGGTGGCCGAGGAGGGCCTCGGCGTCGTGCTCTACTACCGGGGCCACGAGGGCCGCGGCATCGGCATCGGCCACAAGCTGCAGGCCTACCGCCTGCAGGAGCAGGGGCACGACACCGTGGACGCCAACCTCAAGCTGGGCCTGCCGGTCGACAGCCGCGAGTACGGCATCGGGGCCCAGATCCTGGTCGACCT
>DASSUD010000459.1:0-4488 GCA_035707385.1 Acidimicrobiales bacterium | reverse complement strand
GGAGTGGATGTTCTCGATCGGGCTGTACCTCAACTACGACCCCTCCCACCTCATGTGGATCGGCATCGACCCGGTGGCGGCCGTGCGGCCCTACCTCGACCGCATCCCCCACGCCCAGGCCAAGGACGTCGAGCTGTTCCCCGGGCGCCGTGACCGCTACGGCTACCACGGCAAGGCCGTCGAGCGGGACGACCCCTGGGACGTGGGCTGGTGGCGCTACCGGGTCCCCGGCCTCGGCCAGGTCGACTGGGTCCGCCTGGTCGACGCCATGTACGAGGGCGGCTTCGACGGCGTCCTGTCGGTCGAGCACGAGGACCCGGTGTGGGGTGGCTCCGAGGAGCGGGTCGAGGCCGGCCTGGAGGTCGCCTACCGCACCCTCCGACCCCTGCTCGTCCGCTGAGGCTGCGTCCACCGGCGTCCGTGGCCGCGGAGCGGCCCGCGGCGGCGCAAGAAGAGCGGGAGACATCGTGGGTGTTACGGCCCGTCGGCCCCGGGTAGGCGCCGGGGGTGGAACGACGGGTGATCGTGACCGGGGCCGGGTCCGGCATCGGCCTGCAGAGCGCGCTGGAGGCGGCCCGGCTCGGGTTCGGAGTGGTGGCGACGGTGCACCACGAAGCCCACCTCGACCAGGTGCGCAGCGCGGCGCGGGATGCCGGGGTCGAGGTGGCCACCGAGGTGCTCGACGTCACCGACGACGCGCGGGCCGCCGAGGTCATGGCTCGGCACGAGCCGTGGGGGCTGGTCAACGCGGCCGGACTGATGGCGCCCGGGCTGCTGGCCGAGACGCCGATGAGCGAGGCCCGCCTGCACCTCGAGGTGATGGTCCTGGCGCCCGTCCGGCTCACCCAGCTCGCCCTTCCCTACATGCGGCGGGACGGGGGCGGGCGCGTCGTCAACGTATCCTCCGTGCTGGGCGACGAGAACGGCCCGCTGCTCGGGTGGTACGAGGCCGCCAAGCAGGCGCTGTCCACGGTGAGCGACACGCTGCGCCAGGAGCTGGCCCACGACGGCGTCGACGTCGTCCTGATCGAGCCCGGGCCCTACGCCACGCCCATCTGGGACAAGGCCCAGTCGGTGCTCCTCCAGCGCAGGCAGCGCAGTCCCGAGCCCCAGGTGTACGAGCGGACCGGCGCCGTGCTGGAGGGCCTGGAGGCGCTGGGGGCCGACCCCGCCGAGGTGGCGGCGGTCGTGGGCGAGGCGCTGCACGCCGCCCACCCCCCGTTCCGCTACCGGGTGGGGCCCGGCACGTCGCTGACCGCGCTGGCGCGGGCCGTGCCCACCAGCATCCGGGACCGGTTCACCCGGCCCGCGGCGGGGTTGTGACGTGACCACCGTCGATCGCCTGATCTCCGCCCCCCGCGACGCCGTCGCCTCGGTGCTGGCCGACCCCCGCACCTACGACGGCGTGGTGGTGGGTGGCAAGCGCATCCGCTGGTTCGACGCCCGCTGGCCTGAGCCCGGGACCCGGTTCCACCACAGCATCGGCGTCGCCCTGCTCCACATCCGGGACGACACCGAGGTCGTGGCCGACGAGCTGCCCGACCGGCTGCACCTGGCGGCCGGCCTCGGCCCGCTCGGGACGGCGGAGGTGATCTTCCGTCTGGACGACGACGGCGGCGGCACCCGGGTGACGATGACCGAGCACCCGACCGCCGGACCTCTCAAGCTCGTGTGGTCGCCGCCGCTGGCGGCGGTCATGGCCGGCCGCAACCGCGTGGCGCTGCGCCGGCTGGAGGAGCTGGCCGTGGCCCGGGCCGCCGTCCGGCGGCGGGCCGCCGCCGGGTTGCCGGCCTGAGCGTGGAGACCCGGGACGCCGTCGTCGTGGGCGCCGGCCCCAACGGGCTGGTGGCCGCCAACCTCCTGGCCGACGCCGGCTGGGACGTCCTGGTGCTGGAGGCGCAGCCCGAGCCGGGCGGCGCGGTGCGCACCGCCGAGGTCACCGCCCCCGGCTTCCGCACCCGGGTCGGGCCCCGCCGGGTAATTACCGCGAATGCCCTTATGAACCGGCGGCGGGTGGGTAGGCGACCCGGGCTACACGAACCAGGGAGGTCGACGTGGCGAACCAGATGACCACACAGGATCCCGGGGCCACCGAACGCGCCGGCCAGGTGGCGAGCACGGCCCGGGACGAGGCGCAGAGCGTCGCCGGTGATGTCCGCCAGGAGGCGTCGGCGGTCGCCTCGGAAGCGGCTGCGCAGGTGCAGAACGTGGTGGACGAGACCCGCTCCGCCCTCCGCGCGCAGGCCCGGCAGGGCACCGAGCGGACGGCCGGCGCCCTCGACAACCTCAGCTCCCAGTTCCGGGCGCTGGCGTCGGGGGACCGCGAGGGTGCCGGGGAGCTCGGGCGCTACGCCGACCAGGCGAGCGAGCGGCTCCACACCGTCGCCCAGCGGATCGGCAGCCGGGGCTTCGACGGCCTCGTGGACGACGTGCAGTCGTTCGCTCGCCGCCGCCCGGGCCTGTTCCTGGCCGCGGCCGCGGCCTCGGGCTTCGCGGCCGGCCGCCTGTTCAGGGGTGCCCAGGCCGCGTCGTCCTCGCCCTCGCCGGCGCGCGGTGACGGTGGCTGGCCACAGGCGACGAGCGGGGCCCACGCGCCCGTCGCGCCGGGCGAGTCCGCCGCGCTCGTGGCCGGGCCCGAGGGCCGCGTGACGCCCGAACCGGACCCCTACGCCGGGGTCACGACGGCTCCGGCGCCCAGCGCCGTTCCGCCCTACGGCGAGACCGGGAGCGGGCGATGAGCACCGGCGCCGAGGGCCCGGGCTACCGGGCCTACGGGCAACCCGTCGAGGAGCCGTCGCTCGGTGAGCTGTTCAGCCGGTTGACGAGCGACCTGGGCGACCTCGTGCGCTCCGAGATGGAGCTGGCGCGGGTCGAGATCCGGGAGGAGGCCGGCAAGGCCGGCAAGGCCGCCGGGATGCTCGGCGGCGGCGCCCTCGTCGCGTACCTCGGGCTCGCCCTCGTGGCCACGGCGGCCGCCTGGGGCCTGGCCGAGGTGGTCGACGCCGGGTGGGCGTTCCTCGTCGTGGGGCTGGTGATCGGCGCCATCGGCGCCGTGCTGGTCCTGAAGGGCCGGGACCGGCTGAGCGAGGTGCGGCCCGTGCCGCACGAGACCGTGGACACGTTGAAGGAGGATGCCCGATGGGCAAGAGCGCAAGTGAAGTGAGGGCAGACATCGAGGACACCCGGCGGGAGATGTCCGACACCATCGATGCCATCGCGGACCGCACGAGCCCCCGGCGCATCGTCGACCGCCGGCGCCAGGCCATGTCCCGCGGCATCCGCTCGGTGCGGGAGCGGGTCATGGGACGGGCCGAGTCCGCGACGGGCGCCGCCGGCGACCGGGCCCGGAACCTGACCGAGTCGGCCCGGGACACCGCCGGGTCGGTGGCCGACACGGCCCGCCAGGTGCCCGACACGGTGGTCAGCCAGACCCAGGGCAACCCGGTGGCCGCCGGCCTGGTGGCGTTCGGCGCCGGCCTGCTGGCGGCGTCCCTCATCCCGCCGAGCGAGCCGGAGCAGCGCCTGGCCGGCAGCCTGCGCGACCAGGCCCAGCCTCTGGAGGACGAGCTGAGGGCCGCGGGCCAGCACGTGGTCGAGGACATGAAGTCCAGCGCCCAGCACGGCGCCGAGCAGGTCAAGCAGCGGGCCAGCGAGGCCGCCGGCACCGTGCAGGAGGACGTGAAGTCGTCCGCCGCCGAGGTGACGAGCCAGGCCCGCACCTGAGCCGCCGATCATTCCGGCGTTCGTTCGTACCGGAGAACGACACGAACGAACGCCGGAATCGGTCGTCGGCTCAGCCCGCTGCGAACTGGCGGGCGGCGGCGTCGAGCAGGCGGTCGTGGCCCCGGCGGGCGGCGGCCGGCAGCAGCCGGGCCGCCATCCGCAGTGCCGGCCGGGCGGCTGCCAGGTCGGACAGCAGCCGGACCTCCGTGCGGTCGCGCCCGCCGTCGCGCAGCTCGAACCGGGCCGCGCCGACCAGGTCGCCCGACAGCGCGGCGGTCACCAGCCGGGGGGCCTCCACCTCGACCAGGGCGATGTCGCAGCGGATCGCGTACGGCACCGGGGGCCGCAGCGTGCACCGCCACACGTCGCCGGCCGCCAGCGCCCGGGCCTCGAACCGGCGCAGCCACGGCCACCACGACCGGTAGTCCTCGATCCGCGCCAGGCGCCGCCACACGTCGTCGGCGCGGCCAGGCAGGTGGTAGGTCCGATCGGAGCGGATGCGCATGTCACGCCGTCGGTTCAGTTCCAGGTCGACTCCTGGGGCGGGGTGACGACCAGCTCCCGGACCTCGCAGCCGGGGGGTTGGGCCAGGGCGAAGGCCACGGCGCCGGCCATGTGCGCGGGGTCGCACAGCCGGAGCTCCGGCGGCGGCTTGTAGCGGTCGTCCCGCTCGTCGAAGAAGGCGGTGTCCATGCCGCCCGGCGTGAGCAGGGTGACCGCCACCTCGCCCCGCAGCTCGGCGGACAGCGCCCGGGTGAAGCCCAC
>DASSUD010000458.1:0-8220 GCA_035707385.1 Acidimicrobiales bacterium | reverse complement strand
GTTCCGCCACCTGGCCGGCAAGGACGACTTCGACGGCGAGATCGAGAACGAGGCGTTCGAGGGGCACCCGCTCCTCGACCTCGACCGCCTGGTGGAGGAGGGCGACACGGTCGTGGCCATCGGCACCGGCGAGGGCCGGTTCGTGGGCGGCGCGGTCCACCGCTTCGCCTACTGCGACGTGTTCACCTTCCGCGCCGACCTGATCGCCCGGGTCGAGTCGTACATCGTCCCGCTGGGCGGCGGCGACTAGCTCTCGTCGACCCCGAAGCGGGCGAGGTCGGCGGCGGCCCCCTCCCGGACCCGCGCCGCCAGCGGGCCCCGCATGGCCTGCTTGGTCCGGGCGTAGGCCGTGCTGCTGAGGGCGCCCAGCCGGCGGGCCTCGGCCACCGCCTCGGCGACCACGTCGGCGGCGGGGACGACCCGGTCGAGGTAGCCGGCCGCCACGGCACCCGCGGGGTCGAACACCTCGGCGGCGACGGTGGCCCGGACCAGGTGCCGGCGGTCGAGGCGGTCCTCGGCCAGGGCGATGGCGAAGAGGGGGAGGGGCATGCCGATGGCTGTCTCGTTGAGCCCGATCTTGGCGGGCACGTCGGCCCCGATGCGCACGTCGCACGACAGCACCAGCAGCGCTCCGGCGGCCAGGGCGTGCCCCGTGACCGCCACCACGACCGGCTGGGGGTGCAGGTAGAGCCGCATCAGCAGGTCGCCCCCCTTGGCCACCAGGTCGCGGGCGGCGTCGGGGCCGGCGGACATGACCGCCAGGTCGAACCCGGCGCACAGCCGGCCGTCGCGGCCGACGATGCACACGCTGGCGGCGTCGGCCTCGGCCCGGTCCAGGGCGGCGGCCAGCGCGTCGACCGCGGTGTACGACAGGACGTTGGCCTTGCCGTCGTCGAAGCGGACGACGGCCACCCCGTCCTCGACGGTGGTGGTGACGGGGGCGGAGGCGTCGGGCATGGCGCGGACCCTAGCGTGAGGGGGTGATCGAGCACCCCCGCACGGGCGAGCAGGTGGAGTTCCTGTCGGAGACCCCGGACCTGCTGGTCATGCACACCCGCTGGACCCGGCCGGGGCACCGGGTGGTCGAGCACGTCCACCCCGGCATGGAGGAGCGGTTCGAGGTTCTGGAGGGCCGGGCCGCCTTCCGCATCGGCGGGGTCGAGTCCGAAGCCGGCCCCGGCGAGGTGGTCGTGGCCCCGACCGGCACCCGCCACCTGGCCGGGAACCCGACCGACGTTCCGGTCCGCGTGCGGATCGAGATGCGCCCCGCATGCGCTCGGCGCGGCGCGGCAGGCGGTCGAGGCCGGCCGCGCCGAGAGCGTCAGCGCCTGGGTCAACGAGGCCATGGTCCGCTTCGCAGAGCATGAGCGGGGCCTCGCCGCGCTCGACGAGTTCCTCGCCGCCTACGAGGACGAACAGGGCGCGATCACCGAGGACGAGATGTCGGCCGCCAAGCCTCGGGTCGCGGCCCGTGCCACCGTGGTCCGGGGACGGCCCGCCGGCTGATGCTGGTGCTCGACGCCGGCGCCTTCGTCGCCATCGAGCGGGGTGACCGTGACGTGGTCGCCCTCGGGGGTTGCTGGGCCGGGACGAGCGACGTCGTTGACGCTGCTGTCGTCCTCGTGGCCGCGGACGGTGACACGATCCTGACCTCGGATCCAAGGGACCTCGTCGGCCTGGCCCGCGCGGCCGATCTCCACGTGGACGTCGCCCGGGTCTGAACGGAGAACCCTCCCTCCGGGGTCACATCCGGGCGAACACACGGCCGGTAACGTCGGGGCACATGGATCCCACGGTCGCTCCTGCCGCGGGCCGGGTGATCGGCACCGAGCCGGCCACCCCGCTCGAGTTCTGGGTCGCCGTGGCCGAGGGGCACTACCTCCAGCTCGACGACGTCGTGGTCGTCGACCGGGTCCTGCCCGACGGGCAGCCGCTGCGCATCGCCGGGGTCGTGTCCCAGGTGCGCGCCACCCACGAGGGTGCCCGCCTCGACTCGGACGTGTTCCTGGTGGCCGACGGGGTCCTGCCCGCCCAGGCGGTCGAGGCCGCCCAGGTGATGGCGACCCGGTTCGAGCCGGAGGTGTACGTGCCCCCGCTGCCGGGCGAGGAGGTCCGCAAGGCCACCGGCGACGAGCGGGACGAGGCGTTGCTGTTCTCGGACATGCCCAAGCGCCTGCCCGCCGGCCTGTCGCGGGACGACGAGCCGTTCTACCTGAACCTCGAGTTCCTCGACGGCACCCGGGGCGCGCACGTGAACATCAGCGGGATATCCGGCGTGGCCACCAAGACCAGCTACGCCACCTTCCTGCTCTACAGCCTGTTCCACTCGGGTGCCCTCGGCGCCGAGGCCGCCAACACCAAGGCCCTCATCTTCAACGTCAAGGGCGAGGACCTGCTGTTCCTCGACCACGCCAACGTGGCCCTCGGCCCCGACCAGCCGGCCCGCTACGCCCGCCTCGGCCTGCCCTCGGGGCCGTTCGGCTCGGTCGCCTTCTTCGCCCCGCCGGCGCGGGACGACCCCAACGCCAGCCCCGACGTCGCCGCCCGCCAGCGGGACGTCACCTCGTTCTTCTGGACCCTGGCCCAGTTCTGCGCCGACGAGCTGCTCCCGTTCCTGTTCGCCGACTCCGAGGACGACCGCCAGCAGTACACGATGGTCGTCCACAACGTGACCGCCCGCCTGAAGCGGGAGGCCGAGCCGGTGGGAGACGGGGCCGTCAGCATCGGCGGCCAGGTGGTCCGCACCTTCGACGACCTGGTCGAGCTGATCGAGGACAGGGTCGACCCCGACGGGCCCGACCAGTGGGGCGGGCGGGCCATCGGCGCCGGCACCGTCAACGCCTTCCTGCGCCGGCTGCACGGCTCCCGGTCCCACATGCGTCACCTGATCCGGGCCGACATCCCCAAGCCCGACGCCCACAAGGTCGACTTCGAGCGGGCCCAGGTCACCGTCGTCGACATGCACAACCTTAACGACCGGGCCAAGCGGTTCGTGGTCGGCGTCGTGCTGGGCCAGGCGTTCCGCCGCAAGGAGCGGTCCGGCCAGGCCCGGCCCCTCCAGTTCGTGGTGCTGGACGAGCTCAACAAGTACGCGCCCCGCGACGGCACCAGCCCCATCAAGGAGATCCTGCTGGACGTGGCCGAGCGGGGCCGGTCGCTCGGCATCGTCCTCATCGGCGCCCAGCAGACCGCCAGCGAGGTCGAGCGCCGGGTGGTGGCCAACTCCGCCGTGCGGGTGGTGGGCCGGCTCGACGCCGCCGAGGCCGGCCGGGGCGAGTACGGCTTCCTGCCGCCGGTGCAGCGCCAGCGGGCCACCATCGTCAAGCCCGGCACGATGCTGGTGTCCCAGCCCGAGCTGCCCATCCCCCTCGTGGTGCAGTTCCCGTTCCCGGCCTGGGCCACCCGGGCCGGCGAGGCCGCCGCCCCGGCCGACACGCCGGACGGGACCCCCGCGGACGACCCGTTCGCAGGCTTCCCGGGGTAGCGCCGTGCGGGTGCTGCACACCTCCGACTGGCACGTCGGCAAGGCCATCCGGGGCCGGTCGCGGGCCGCCGAGCACCGGGACGTGCTGGCCGAGATCGCCGCGCTGGCGGACGAGCGCTCCGCCGACCTGGTGATCGTGGCCGGCGACCTGTTCGACACGGCTTCGCCCACCCCCGAGTCCGAGCGCATCGTGTACCGGGCGCTGCTGGACCTGTCCGACGGCGGCCGCCCGGTGGTGGTCGTCTCCGGCAACCACGACTCGGCCCAGCGGCTGGCGGCCGTGGCGCCCCTGTCGGAGGCCAGCGGGATCCACGTCGCCCCGGCCATCCGCCCGGCGGGCGACGGCGGGGTGCTGGAGATCGAGGCCGGCGGAGACACCGCACGCATCGCGCTGCTGCCGTTCCCGTCCCAGCGCTACGTGGTGACCGCCGACGTGCTGTGCTCGGGCGACGCGGCCCACGCCCACGCCACCTACGCCGACCGGGTGGTCCGCATCCTCGGCTCGCTGACGGCCGGGTTCGGCGAGGGCACGGTCAACCTCGTGGCCGCCCACCTGATGGTCATGGGCGGGACGATGGGGGGCGGCGAGCGGGGTGCCCACACCGTGTTCGACTACTGGGTGCCGGCCACCGCCTTCCCCGCCACCGCCCAGTACGTCGCGCTCGGCCACCTGCACCGGGCCCAGATCCTGCCCGGGCCGGCCCCGCTGCACTACTGCGGCTCGCCGTTGCAGCTCGACTTCGGGGAGACGGCCAACGACCCGGTCGTCAACCTCGTCGACGTGCGCCCCGGCCGGCCGGCGGGCGTGACGGCCGTGCCGCTCGCAGCCGGGTGCCGGCTGCGGACCCTGCGGGGCACCGTGGTGGACGTGCTGGCCGCGGCCCAGGACGTACCCGAGGGCGACCACCTGCGGGTGGTGCTGGACGAGCCCGCCCGGGCCGGCCTGGCCGACGAGGTCCGCGAGCGCGTGCCCGCCGCGGTCGAGGTGGTACTGGCGCCCCGCGAGGCGGCGGGCGCCGCCACCGTCGACCACGACCGGCTCGGCCGTACCCCCCAGGAGCTGTTCCGGGAGTACCTGGCCGAGCGGGACGTGGCCGACGACCGCCTGGTGGCCCTGTTCGACGACCTGGTCGACGAGCTGGTGGCGGACACGTGAGGCCGGTCCGCCTGGAGATGGAGGGGTTCACCGCCTTCCGTGACCCCACGGTGGTGGACTTCACGGGTGCCGACCTGTTCGCCCTGTGCGGGCCGACCGGGGCCGGCAAGTCGAGCATCATCGACGCGCTGACCTTCGCCCTCTACGGCAGCGTGCCCCGCCTCGACGACCGCCGGGCCGTGGCCCCGGTCATCAGCCAGAACCTCACCGAGGCCCGCGTCCGCCTCGACTTCACCGTCGACGGCGTGCCCCACACGGCGGTGCGGGTGGTGCGGGCCACCAAGGGCGGGGGCGCCACCACCCGGGAGGCCCGGCTGGAGTGCGGGGCCGAGGTGGTGGCGGGCACCGCGGACGAGGTCACCGAGGCGGTCGCCGCCCGCCTGGGCCTCGGCTACGAGCACTTCATCACCTGCGTGTCGCTGCCCCAGGGGCAGTTCGCCCGCTTCCTCCACGACAAGCCCCGCAGCCGCCAGGACCTGCTGGTCCGGCTGCTCGACCTCGGGCTCTACGACCGGGTGGCGGGAGCCGCCCGCCAGCGGGCCGCCGTGGCCCGCACCGCTGCGGACCTGGCGGCCGCCCGGCTGGCGGAGCTGGCCGGCGCCACGCCCGAGGCCCGGGCGGCCGCCGCCGACCGGGTCGAGGCGCTGGACGCGCTCGGCGGGCACCTGGCGGCCGAGCGCCCCGCGATCGAGGACCTGGCAGCCACCGCCGCCGCCGAGCAGGGTCAGGCCGACGAGGTGGCGGCCCGGCTCGGGCTGCTCGACGCACTGGCGCCCCCGCTCGGCACCGAGGAGCTGGCGGCCCGGCTGGACCGGGCGGCCAAGGCCCGGGACCGCTGCGCGGAGCTGGACGAGGAGGCCGGGGCCGCAGTGGTCGAGGCGGAGGAGCGCCTCGCCGGCCTGCCCGAGCGCCGGGCGCTGGAGGCTCAGCGCCGGGACCACACCCTGCGGGACGAGCTGGCCGAGATCCGGGAGCGGGGCGAGCTCCGGGAGGCGGAGGTCGCCGCCGAGGTGGCCGGCGCCGTCGAGGCCGAGGCCACGGCCCGCGCCGCCCGGGACGAGCGGGCCGCCCACCTGGAGCGGGTGCGGGTCGAGCAGCGGGCCCGGGCGCTGATCCCCGAGCTGGCCGTGGGCCACCCGTGCCCGGTGTGCGGCCACGAGGTGGCTGCGCTCCCGGTGCACGAGCACCCGCCGGACCTGCGCCTGGCCGAGCGGAACCTGGCCGACGCCGGCACGGCGGTAGACCGGGCGTCCCGGTCGCGGGCCGAGGCCGAAGCCGAGCAGGCCCGGGTGGACGAGAAGCTGGCGCGGGTGCGCCGGGACCTGGCCCAGGTGTCCGAGCGGCTGGCGGGTGCCCCCGATCCGGCCGCCCTCGACGAGCAGCTGGAGATGGTCGACCAGGCCCAGGCGGCCCTGGACAAGGCCCGCCAGGCCGAGCGGGACTCCCGCAAGGCCATGGCCGCCGCCGAGCGGGCCCACCGCGAGCTGGCCGAGCAGGAGGCCACCGCCCGGCGGGCGTTCGACGCCGCCCGTGACCGCGTGGCCGCCCTGGGCCCGCCGCCGGCCGAGCATCGCGACCTGGCCGGGGACTGGCGGGCGCTGGTGGCGTGGGCGGCGGCCCGGACCGCGGAGCTGGCGCAGGTCCAGTCCGGCCACCGCCAGGCGGCCGAGGCGGCCCGGGCCGCGGGCAGCGAGCGGCTCCGGGCGCTGGCGCAGGCGTGCGCGGCAGCGGGCGTCGAGGTGGCGGCCGGCCAGTGGCCGGGCGAGGCGGTGGCTGCGGCCCACGCCCGGGCCGAGGCCGCCCTGGTCCGCCTGGACGAGCAGCTGGAGGCGGTCGAGCGGCTGCGGGCCGAGCAGCGGGCGGCCACCGGCGCCCAGCAGGTGGCCGACACGCTGGCCGGCCACCTGGCCGCCAACCGGTTCGAGAAGTGGCTGCTGGACGCGGCCCTCCAGCAGCTGGTGGCGGGGGCCTCCGCCGTGCTGGCCGAGCTCAGCGGGGGTGCGTACACGCTGGCGGTCGACGGGCGGGCGGGTGGGTTCGGCGTGGTCGACCACCTCCACGCCTCGCAGGTGCGCTCGGCCCGGACGCTGTCGGGCGGCGAGACGTTCCTGGCCTCCCTGGCCCTGGCGCTGGCCCTGGCCGACCAGGTGGCGGGCCTGGCGGTGGCGGGCGCGGCGCGGCTCGAGGCGCTGTTCCTGGACGAGGGGTTCGGCACCCTCGACGCCGACACGCTCGACGTGGTGGCCGGCGCCCTCGACGAGCTGGGGGCGCGGGGGCGGATGGTCGGGGTGGTGACCCACGTTCGGGAGCTGGCCGAGCGGCTGCCGGTGCGGTTCGAGGTCCGCAAGGTGGGCGGATCGTCCACCGTCGAGCGGGTGGAGGCATGAGGTCGCCATGAGGTTCGCGGTCGAGACCTGGGCGCCCGACTACGGGGCGCCGATCGACGCCGACGCCCTCGGCCCCTCGGACGCCGAGGTGGACGTGTCGGTGGAGCGTCCGTCCGCCGGGTGGGCGCCGGTGCGGCCGGCGCAGGCCCCGGCCGCCACCGTGGCGTTCGTGGACGGCGTGCAGCGCATCGACGCCCGGGTGTGGGTCGACGGCAACGGCGACGGGACCGGTACCCGGGGCGGCGTGTGCGCCTCGTGGGCGGCGGGCGTGGTGCGGTGCGACGGACGGGCCACGGTGGTGGCGGCCGAGGTCGAGCGGGGCCTGCTGTGCGGGGGCGACGGCCCGCCGCTGCCGTCGATCGCCACCCGGCACGGCTGCTACGCCCCGCATGCGGTACCGCCGGTGGCGGGCGGGGACGCCGTGTCCCAGGCGCTGGGGCGGGTGCGCGGCGACCTGGAGGGCCGGGTGGCGGCCCGGGCCGCCGGTGACCGGGACCTGCTGGTGGTGGACGGCCCGCTGGGCGGCCGGCGGATCGCGGGGGCGGTGGGCTACGTGAAGGCCCACCACGTCGCCTACCTGGACACCGGGTTGCAGCGGGTGGTCGGCGACCTGGGGGTGGGGGAGCGGACGCCGCTGTTCACGGTGGGCGACCGCCGGTTCCGGTACTCGTGGTACCTGCGGCTGCCGGGCCCGGCCACCCACGCCTGGTGGGGCGTGGTCCGCTGCGAGGCGCCCGGCGACCTCGCCCCCGCCGACGCCGTGGCCGTGGCCGACCGGGTGGCGGCCACGCTGCCCCGCTTCGCGAGCCAACCGCACAACGACCCCCGCGCCCCGCAGAACCTGCACCCGATCGCGGGCCTGGAACGCGAGCTCAAGCGCCGCCTGGGCGACGCCGCCCTCCTGGAACGGGCGCTGCGGGCAGCGGCGGGCTGATCTGGCGGCGTACACGCCGAGATCTCGGCGCATACGCCGCCAAATCAGCCTTCGGTCACGAAGTCGATGAGCTCTTCGACTGCGCCGACCAGGGTGGGGTCGAGGTCGGCGAAGGTGTGGACCTTGGCCAGCAGCGTGCGCCAGAACTCGCCCGGCGTCGCCGCCACACCCAGCGCGGCGATGACGCCCTCCTTCCACGGGCGGCCGCGAGGGATCTCCGGCCAGGCGTCGATGCCGGCGGCCCGGGGCCGCACCGCCT
>DASSUD010000457.1:0-5956 GCA_035707385.1 Acidimicrobiales bacterium | reverse complement strand
TCGAGATCGCGGAGGAGGGGGGCCTCGCCGGCCCCGCCGCGCCGACCACGCCGTCGCTGGTGGTCGTGGGCGACGGCCGGGTGGTGCAGCCGGGGCCGACGACCATGCAGTATCCCGGCCCGCTGCTGCCCAACCTCCAGGAGCGCTCCATCACCGCCGAGGGGATCCAGCGGCTCCTGGACCTGGCCGGCGAGCACGGGCTGCTGGCCGACGTCACCTACGACCGCCCCGACGGCATCATGGACGCCCCCGACACCGTGGTGACGATCAGCGCCGGTGGGCGCACCTACGAGCACCGGGCCTACGCCCTCGGCCTCGCGGGCGACGGCCGGGAGACCGACCCGGACCGTGCGCGGCTCCAGGACTTCGTCGAGGCGGTGACCGCCTTCGGCCAGTCCCGGGAGGACGCGCTGGGGGAGGAGCAGCCCTACCGGGCCGAGGCGTACGTCGTCCGGGCCGTGCCCGGCGAGCCGGAGACCTCGCCGGACGGCATCGAGCCGCGGGTGGTGGACTGGCCGGCGTCGGCACCGGTGCGGCTGGCCGACGCCGGGGAATGCGCCGAGGTCCCGGCCCCGGCGGTGGCGGACGTCCTGGCCGGCGCCGACGAGCTGACCCGGTTCGTGGACGCCGGTGTGAGCTACTCGGTGGCAGCCGTGCCGCTGCTGCCCGGCCGGGGCTGCGGTTCCTGACCGATCTGGCGGCTCTCACATCCGTATTGCGACGTGAGAGACGCCAGATCGCTCGTGGAGACCGTCGACCGCAGCCGGCCGAGGGCGTCGCCGTCGCCGCCCGGCAGGGCGAGGTCCCGGTTGGCCACCAGGGCGTGGACGCCGGCCATGCCCCCGGCTCCGGCCGCGTGCTCGAGCGCGGTGACCAGTCCGGGCGTGGCCAGCTCGGGCCGGGCAGCCAGGGTGACGACGACGTCGAGGTAGGCGCGGACGGCGGCCTGCGCCAGGAGGTGCTCCGGGTGGGCCTCGTGGAAGCGGGCGGTGGCGTCGACGATGCCGGTCACCCCCGGGCTCGCGGCCCCGACGGAGCGGGACACGGCCACGGCTTCGGGCCCGTCGATCCGCGCCTCCTCGCACATGGCGGTCGGGGCGTCGCCGTCCCGGTCGGCCCAGCGGAAGCCGCCGTAACCGGCGGCGGCCGCGGTCAACAGTCCGAGGACGGCGACCGCCAGCAGGCCCACCCGGGGCGGCGGGGGATCGTCGGTGAGGGGGATGAGGGGATCGTCGGTCGGCCCGTCCAGCAACTGCGTCATTGACACGCACGGTAGTACCGCCGCCACAGCCGGCGGACACGCCCTGAAAGTGCACGAGCTGCGCCCACAGCCGGCGCTACGGTCGCCCGCCGTGCCGCGCGTCGCCGTGATCGCCCTAGTCGCCGCCCTGGTCGCCGCCTGCTCCGGGGGCGAGCGGGACCGGGCGTCGACCACAACGACCCGGCCGGCGCCACCCACCGCCGCCGACCTGTGCGCGCAGGCGCGGGCCGTGCCGGATCCGGGTCGGGTGGCCCAGCCCGCCCTGGTGGAGGCCAGCGGGCTGGTCGCCAGCCGGGCCGAGCCAGGCCTGCTGTGGGCCCACAACGACTCGGGCGGCGCCCCCGAGGTCTTCGCCATCGGCGAGGACGGCAGCGACCGGGGGCGGTGGTCGGTGGCCGGGGCCTCCGCCCGCGACTGGGAGGACATGGCCGCCGGGCCCGGGCCGGCCGACGGGGACCCGGGCGTGCTGTACCTGGGTGACATCGGGGACAACAACGCGCAGCGGGAGGAGGTCGTCGTCTACCGGGTCGCCGAGCCCCGGGTGCCGGCAGGGGCGGCCGGCGGCGACCTGGCGGGCGCGGCGGCGCTCACGCTGACCTACGCCGACGGCCCGCGCGACGCCGAGGCGCTGCTGGCCGACCCGCTCACCGCCGACCTCTTCGTCGTCACCAAGCAGTGGGGCGGCGGCCCGGCCGGCGTCTACCGCATCCCTGCCGGCGTGGACCCGGGCACCACGACGCGGATGGAGCGGGCCGCCGACGTGGGTGGCAGCGACGGCCGGCTGATCACCGGCGGGGACGTCTCGCCCGACGGATCCGTCGTCGGCCTGCGGACCTACACCGAGGTCCTGCTGTGGGACCGCGGCCCCGACCAGACGGTGCCCGAGGCGCTGGCCGGGCGACCGTGCACCGCGCCGTCGGCGGCCGAGCCCCAGGGCGAGTCCCTGGCGCTGGCCGCCGACGGCCGCGGCTACCTCACGGTCAGCGAGGGCGCCAACCCGCCGCTCCATGCGTTCCGGCTGCCGGGCCGGGCACCGCCACCCGGCTAACCGAACGGCAGGAACGCCGTGCCGCCCAGCGTGGCCAGGTCGCTGGCGGCCAGGCCCTCGCTGGACAGGGTCCACAGCGTGTCGCCGACCACCAGAGCCCGCTGGATCGGCGGCGTGTACTCGAACTGGGGAAGGACGTCGACGTTCGGGCCGCTCGGTTCGGCCACCCCGCCGGAGCCGGCGCCGGTGCCGGGGTCCACCGGGATCGGCCGCCCGGGGCCCGGCTCGGTGACCGGCGGGTGCGACACCCGGCCGACCTCCGTGATGGTGGCCGCGTCGGCGTCGACCCCGAACCCGACCAGTCCCTCGAACTGCGATGCGGCGTCGTAGGCGCTGACCGGCACGGTCACGAGGCCGGTGTCCGGCCACCACAGGAAGGCGTGGTGGTCCCACTCGGCCGAGGAACTGGACTGGGGCAGCACCGCCTGGGCCACCCGCTGGGGCGACGCCGGGTCGCGCACGTCGTAGAGCGCCACCTGGGTGCCGGTGGTGCGGCCCTCCTCGGTGGCGTCCTGGCCCACGCCGATGAGCCGCCCGTCACCGATCGGGTGCAGGTAGGCGGAGTAGCCGAGGATCTTCAGCTCGCCGGTGACCGCCGGCGCCGCCGGGTCGGTCAGGTCGACGGTGTAGAGCGGGTCGGTCTGGCGGAAGGTGACCACGTAGCCGACGTCGCCCAGGAACCGCACCGAGTGGATGGTCTCGCCCCGGCCCAGCCCGGACACGGATCCCACAGTGCTCAGCGCCCCGTCGCCCGGCCCCAGCACCACGACGTGGCTCTCGGACGTGTCCTGGTCGGACCAGGCCTGGCCCGTGGTCGTGGCCACCCGCAGGTAGCCGTCGTGCTCGTCCATGGCGAACTGGTTGAGCAGCCTGCCGTCCACGTGGCCCGACAGCTCGTAGGTGGCCCGGCCCGGGTCGTCGATGGCGAAGCGATGGATGTCGGTGCCCTGGGAGACCTGGGGCGGCGTGCCGTCCGACTCCCGCTCGAGCGCCGCCCAGTCGATCCACTCGGGCGCGGCCACGTACAGGTGCTCGGGTGAGGCGTAGACGGTCTGCCCGCCGGCCAGCACGCCGGTGCCGGCGGCGGACGCCAGCCCGGCGCCCACCCCTTCGGACAGGTCCACCGTCACCACCGACACCATGCCGAAGCCGGAGAACGTGTTGGGGGCGTGGGCGTCCTCGCAGCTCAGCAGCTTGCCCTCGGGCCCCTGCCCGCCCTCGCCCCCGACCTGGCGCCAGCCCGGCAGGAGGGACTCGGGATCGGCCTCCTCGACCACCTGGCGGTTGAGCGCCGTGGCCTTGTCCTCGGCCTCGGCACCGGGGACCGCGGGGGTCACCAGGGGCAGCCGGGCCGGGGAGTCGTCGTGGACCACGATGCGGGCCACGTCGCCGGTCATGCGGGCCGACACGTAGGTGCCGTCGAGCTCGTAGGTCCCGCCCGGGACGAGCGTGTCGCCGTCGACCGCGAACTCGACCACCCGGGTGGTGCCGGCCGGGGCGAACGAGCGCGACACGTCGGCGCCCGGGGCGATCTCGGGCAGTGGGATCACGGTGTCGCCGGAGCCGGCCCCGAAGACCAGGACCCGGTCGCCCGCCAGCAGCATCTGGCCGTCGTACATGCCCTCCGGCAGGTCCACGGAGGACACCACCGCGCGCTGCTCGACGGACGCCAGGTGCAGCTTGTTCTCGGCGATGGCCAGGATCCTCGTGCCGTCGGTCTTCACGATGTCGGGCTCGTCCACGCCGGCCACCTGCACGTTGGTGGTCGAGTGGTCGGCGGCGGCCTCCGGCGCCAGGGGCGCGGCGCCGCGGGGGCTCGTCGTCGGCGAGGCGCCGGCCGCGGTGGCCTCGGCGTCCTCCATGACCCGCAGGTCGCCGCCGCGGCCCGGTACCGGCAGGTACGAGCCCGGGAAGCCGTAGGCACCCACCCGGGGCGCGAGCTCGTCGCGCATCCAGGCCCGGAGCCCGTCGCACGAGTCGAGCCGGCGGAGGCTGCTGGCCAGCTGCAGGTTCGGTCGCTCGCCGCCGGCCTGCGGGCCGGGCCCGTCGTCCCCGCCGCCCGAGCAGGCGGCGGCGAGCAGTGCGAGAGCCGTGGCGGCGGCCAGCCGCCGTCCCCTGGTGATGTGTCCGTGCCGGTGTGCTGTCATCGGCGGTTGGACGCCGGCCGGGAGCGCTGTGGTTCCCGCCGTCTCACGTGGCGGCATGGGCCCGGGCCAGCGCGTGCTCGACCAGCGAGATGAGCACGGCGATCACCGTGTCCTCCTGGCGGGCGTCGCAGGTCACCAGGGGCACGTCGGGTGCCAGGGCGAGGGCCGAGCGCAGGTCGGCCTCGGTGTGGCGGGGCGCCCCGTCGAACACGTTGACCGCCACCACGAACGGGATCCGCCGGTCCTCGAAGAAGTCGATGGCCCCGAACGCGTCGGACACCCGGCGGGTGTCGATGAGCACGACGGCCCCGACCGTGCCCCGGGTCACGTCGTCCCACATGAACCAGAAGCGGTCCTGGCCCGGCGTGCCGAACAGGTACAGGACCAGCTCGCGGTCGATGGTGCGGCGGGCGAAGTCCATCGCGACCGTGGTCGTGCGCTTGCCGCGCAGCCCCGACAGGTCGTCCACGCCCACCGACAGCTGCGTCATGGCGGCCTCGGTGGTGAGCGGGGTGATCTCGGAGACGGCGCCGACGAAGGTCGTCTTGCCGACGCCGAAGCCGCCCGCGATCACGATCTTGACCGATATGGGACCGTCCGTCGTCACCCTGTCACCGTGTCCTCAAGCCGTTCAGGAGGCGCTCCAGCACCTCGGTCCGGGGGCGGCCGTCGCTCGTGACCGCAGAGCCGTGGATCGTCAACATGCCGTCGGCGTGCAGGTCGGACACCAGCACGCGGGCCACGCCGATGGGCACCTGTAGCCGGGCCGCCACCTCGACCACCGACACCGGCGCCCGGCACACGTCGATGATGCGGGCCAGCTCGAAGCGGAGCCTGCCCCGCGAGGCGATCCCGTGCTCGGTCGTGGTCACCAGTGTCTCGAACTCGAGATCGGGTCCGCGCGACCGGGTGCGCCCCCCGGTGATGGCGTAGACGGGAACGACCCGGGGGCCGTTCCCGTCCTGGGGGTTCATGGACCGGGTCGCATCGACAGCTCGGCCCGCAGCGCCGGGGTGAGGACCTGGCCGATGCGGGCCACGAGCATGCTCATCTCGTAGCCGATGAGGCCGATGTCGCAATCGGGGCCGCACATGACGGCCAGCGCGGACCCCTCGCTGATGGTGGTGACGAAGAGGTAGCCGCCGTCCATCTCGACGATGACCTGGTTGACGTTGCCGGCCCCCATGTGCCGGGCCGCCCCTGCCGTGAGGCTGGCCAGGCCGGAGGTGACGGCGGCGAGGGTGTCGGCCGTGTCCTTGTCGAGCCCGTCGGACAGGGCCAGGACGAGCCCGTCGGTCGACAGGACGACCACGCTGTCCACGCCCGGGATGCGCTCGGCGAAGCTGGTGATGAGCCAGTCGAGGTCGGGGCTGTTTTCGGCGGCGGAAGTCACCTGTTCTCCTCGGGCGGGCGGCGGGGGGGTGGGTCGGCGGCGACCCGGCCGGCGTGCTGGCTGGACTGGAAGCGCGACAGCATCGCACGAACGCGCTCGACGTCGCG
>DASSUD010000456.1:0-9588 GCA_035707385.1 Acidimicrobiales bacterium | reverse complement strand
TGCGCCCCCAGGCGTTCACGTTCCTGCTCACCCAGGCCTGCGGGCACACCACGATCCCCTGCGCCGGCGAGGTGCTCGACCGGCTGGAGATCCCGCCGATGCCCGGCCCCGGCGACCGCCAGGGCACGGCCTACCACCTGCCGGTCGACCTGGCCGCCAACCCGGGGACCAGCGTCTCGGCCGCCGAGCGGGCCGCCACCGTCCGAGGCCTGGCCGACCCCACCACGCGGCCGGAGGACTTCCTGCGGCCCGGCCACGTGTTCCCGCTGCGGGCGCGGGACGGCCTCCTGGCCGAGCGGGGCGGGCACACCGAGGCGGGCGTCGCCATGGTCCGGGCCGCGGGCCTCGCCCCGGTGGCGGCGGTGTGCGAGGTCATGGGCCCCGACGGGCACATGGCCGGGGAGGCCGAGCTCGAGCGGTTCGCCCTCCGCTGGGGGCTGCCGATGGTGGCGGTCCAGGACCTCGCCGTGGCCCTGTAGGTCGATCTGGCGTCCCTCACGGCGCATGGGCGACGTGAGAGACGCCAGATCACCCGTCCCGCACCGTCCGGACCCCCAGCAGCGCTCCGAACCCGACCAGCCCGGCCCCCGCCACCATGTCGGCGGCCTGCACGGCCCGGTCGCCCAGCCGGCGGCCGGCGAGGGCCACGCCCAGGGTCAGCACGGCGAACCAGCCCACGCTCCCGACCCCGATACCGGCCAGCAGGGCGACGCCGTCAACCCAGCCCCGGACCACCGAGGCGGTCGAGGCGGCCGCGAAGGCCGTGGCCCACGAGGCGATGGTCAGCGGGTTGGACGCGGTGGCGGCCAGCGCCGTCCGCCACGCCCGCGCCGGGGTCACCACCTCGGTCGTCATCTCCAGGCCCAGCCGGACCCGCTGCGCCGCCCGCAGCGTGCGCAGGCCCATGACCGCCAGCACCGCGGCACCGGCGGCGCCCAGCACCACCCGGACGGGCCCGATGGCCACCACCGACGCCGCGCCGAGCATGCCGAGCGCGCCGTAGACGGTGTCGACCGCAGCCGCGCCGGCCCCGACCGCCAGGCCCGGGGCGAAGCCGTAGCGCAGCGTGGTGCGGATGCAGAGGAGGGACACCGGACCGACCTGGGCCGCCACCAGGGCGCCCAGCCCGAGCCCGGTCAACAGGGCCGGGAGCACGGCACCACTGAACCAGGCGCGCCTCACCCGTCCCCAGCCGTTTACCGGCGATCTGGCGGCGTGTGCGCCGAGATGTCGTCGTATGCGCCGCCAGATCGCTACGGGAGGGTGGCGATCCACTCCCACAGGTCGTCGACCTGGCGGGCGAGGTCGTCGACGCTGCCGCTGTTGTCGACCACCCGGTCGGCGCGGGCCAGGCGCTCCTCCCGGGTGGCCTGGCGGCTCATGCGGGCCCGCACGTCGTCCTCGCGCATCCCGCGGCCCTCGACGAGCCGCCGCACCGCCACCTCGGGGTCGACGTCGACGACGACGAGCGCGGCCACCGGGTAGCCCCGCTTCGACTCGACCATCAGCGGCACGTCGAGGACCACGATCTCGCCGGTCGCGGCCAGCTCGGTCATCCGCTCGGCGATGCGGGCGCCGACGGCGGGGTGGACGATGTCGTTCAGCGCCGCCAGGGCGTCGGGGTCGGTGAAGACGATGCCGGCCACGGCCGCCCGGTCCAGGGTGCCGTCGGGGGCCACGATGCCGGGGCCGAAGCGCTCGACCATGGCGGCGAACACCGGCGTGCCGGGCTGCTGGACCTCCCGGGTGACGGCGTCGGCGTCGACCACGACGGCGCCCTTGGCGGCCAGCATGGCCGAGACCGTCGACTTGCCCGACCCGATGCCCCCGGTGAGTCCCACGACCAGCACGGGCGGGCACGCTAGCCCGTCCGGACCGGAGGTCAGGCGCCGGTGCGGGCCCCCCGTCGGTCGTCGTGGCGATTCGCCGTCTCTCACCGCGCCCATGCGCGGCGAGAGACGCCGGATCGGTCAACCGGGCTGGTCGCCCTCGCCGGCCTCGGCGGAGTCGGAGGCCTCGGGTGCGGCATCGCCGGCGGCGGCCTCGGGCGCGGCATCGCCGGTGGCGGCCTCGGGCGCGCCGTCGCCGGCCTCGGCGTAGTACTCGGCCCAGGCCTCGTCGGCCTCGGGCGAGTGCTCGACGGACGGGCCGATGTAGTTGCCCTGGTCGTCGTAGGCGTGCTCGCCGAAGTGCTCCTGGTACTCGGCGGCGACGATGCCGCCCTCGGCAGCCTGCTTGATGGACAGGCTGATCCGGCGGCGCTGGAGGTCGAGGTCGATGATCTTGACCCACAGCTCCTCGCCGGGCGTGACCACCTGCTCGGGCAGGTCGACGTGGTGGGCCGACATCTCGGAGATGTGGACCAGGCCCTCGATGCCGTCGCCCACCTGGACGAAGGCGCCGAAGGGGACCAGCTTGGTGACCCGGCCGTAGACCAGCTCGCCGACCCGGTGGCTGGTGGCGAACTCCTGCCAGGGGTCCTGCTGGGTGGCCTTGAGCGACAGGCTGATGCGCTCGCGGGACAGGTCGACGTCGAGCACCTGGACCTCGACCTCGTCGCCCACCGCCACCACGGAGCCGGGGTGGTCGACGTGCTTCCACGACAGCTCGGACACGTGGATGAGACCGTCCATGCCGCCCAGGTCGACGAAGGCGCCGAAGTTGACAACGCTGGATACGACGCCCTTGCGGACCTCGCCCGGCTTGAGGTTGGCGAGGAAGTCCTCGCGCTGCTCGCGCTGGGTCTCCTCCAGCCACGCCCGACGGGACAGGACGACGTTGTTGCGGTTCTTGTCGAGCTCGATGATCTTGGCCTCGAGCGACTTGCCCACGTAGGGCTGGAGGTCACGCACCCGGCGCAGCTCGACGAGCGAGGCGGGCAGGAAGCCGCGGAGGCCGATGTCGAGGATCAGGCCGCCCTTGACGACCTCGATGACCGGGCCGGACACGACCCCGTCCTCTTCCTTGACCCGCTCGATGTCGCCCCAGGCCCGCTCGTACTGGGCCCGCTTCTTCGACAGGACCAGGCGGCCGTCCTTGTCCTCCTTGGTGAGGACGAGGGCCTCGATGTCGTCGCCGAGGGAGACCACCTCGTTGGGGTCGACGTCGTTGCGGATCGACAGCTCGCGGCTGGGGATGACGCCCTCGGACTTGTAGCCGATGTCGAGCAGGACCTCGTCCCGGTCGACCCGCACCACCGTGCCGGTCACGATCGCGCCGTCCTCGACCGAGACGAGGGTGGCATCGATGGCGTCGGCGAAGCTGCCGCTCAGGTCGTCGTCGACGATCTGGCGTGGGGTGTAGCTGCTCTCGGGCTCCTGCACGGCGGCGGCGTCGGGAGCCGCGGCGGTGCCAGGATCGGAGGCGGTGGGGTCGGTGGACGGGACGTCGGACACGAACTGGTCGGCTTTCTTCGGGGGCAAGGACTCGGGTGCTGCCGGCCGTGGATCACGACAGGCGGCGTACAGGCGCGCCGGGTTGGTGCGCGGAGAGCCAGGCTAGCAGTCCGCCGGCGGCGGAAGCTACGCCCCGTGGCCGCAGATCCACAGGTTATTGCAGGCCGCCGGCCCCTCACAGCGACACCGGGGCCGCCTCCCCCGACCCGGCTTGCGGCACGGATCGTGCGGATGGATACTCGGCTCACCGGCCGACGATTGGCGCGATGCGGCGGCAAGAGCAAGGCAGCCGGCTCGAGGAAGCTGAGGGAAGGTACCCGTGACAGGCACATCGGCCACGCCTTCGGGCCCGAAGGGGGACCCGCTCGTCGACACCAGCGTGGCCCACCCGGCCCGCGTCTACGACTACCTGCTGGGCGGCACCGTGAACTTCGCCGTCGACCGCGAGGCCGCCGTGCACGCGACCGCCGCCATCGGCGGCGTCGACGTCGCCAAGGCCATCGTGCGCGCCAACCGTGACTTCCTGGGCGTGATCGTCCGCTACCTGGCCGCCGAGGTCGGCATCCGCCAGTTCCTCGACATCGGCACCGGCATCCCCACCGGCGACAACGTGCACGAGGTGGCCCAGCGGGCCGTCCCCGAGGCCCGCATCGTCTACGTCGACTACGACCCCATCGTCCTCGCCCACGCCCACCAGCTGCTGGAGAGCACCCCGGAGGGCGCCACCGCCTACGTCCACGGGGACCTGCGCGACCCCGAGCCGATCCTGGCGCAGGCGGCCGCCACGCTGGACTTCGGCGAGCCCATCGCCCTCGTCCTCATCGGCGTCCTGCACTTCATCCGCGACACCGAGGACCCCTACGGGATCGTCGCCCGGCTCATGGAGGCCATGCCCTCCGGCAGCTACCTGGCCATCAGCCACCTGGCCGGCGACGTGCAGGCGACCGAGATGGCCGAGATGGCCGAGCGCTACGACGACTCGGTCGACGAGGCCATGATCGTGCGCAGTCACGCCGAGGTGTCCCGGTTCTTCGACGGCCTGGAGCTGGTCGGCCCCGGTGTGGTCACGATCGACCGGTGGGAGGCGTCCGCGACGGACACCGACCCGCCGGAGGGATGGGTCATGCCGGTGTACGGCGCCGTCGGCCGCAAGCCGTAGGCGACGGGCGCCGTCACCGGGGCCGGCGGGCCACCAGGAGGAACTCCGGGGTCTCGATCGACGGATCGGCCCGGGCGTAGGCGCCGGGGGTCACCGACCACAGGCCGACCACCTCCAGCCCGGCCGCCGCCGCCAGCAGCCGGAGCTCGCGCGGCGTGAAGCACGTGGTCCACAGATCGACCGCGGCGGTGCCGCCGTCCTCGTCCCGCACCTCGGTGCGCTCATGGTTGACCCCGGCCCCGGCGTCGAAGGTGTCGCCGTCCTCCAGCCACCGCACCTGGAAGTAGGCGGAGAAGGCCGACACCGCCGCCATGGCGCCCGGCCGCAGCGCCCGGGCGATCCCGTCCAGCACCGCCCCGTCGCCGTCGAGTGGCGCCCCCGGGCCGCCGGCCAGCCCGAACGCGCCCTGGCACAGCGACACGGCGGCGTCGAACTCGCCGTCGTAGCCGAGCGCCCGGGCGTCGGCCCGCACGAAGGTCGCGCCCGGCGGGGCGCTGCCGGTCGCCAGCTCGACGAACCGCCGGCTGATGTCGACGCCCACCACCTCCAGGCCCAGGCGGGCGAACGCGTACGAGTGGCGCCCCGGTCCACAGCCGACGTCGAGCAGCCGCATCCCCGGCTCCAACCCCAGCGCCTCGACCAGGAAGGCGACCTCCTGCTCGGTCCCCTGGGCGAACGAATAGCGCAGGTAGGCCCCGCCGAGGTGGTCGGCGACCGGCTCGAACCAGTGGCCGTCGTCGGACATGGGACCGATGGTGGCACGCGACGGGCTCCGAACCGGGCAGGCTGGTCGCCATGGACGTCGCCATCGCCGGAGGGCACGGGCAGATCGCGCTGCGCCTCGAACGGCTCCTGTCCCAGCGCGGGCACCGCTGCCGGGCCATCATCCGCAACCCCGACCACGCCGCCGACGTCGAGGCCGCGGGCGCGGAGCCCGTCGTCCTCGACCTCGAGGCCCTCGCGGGTGTGGGCGGGCTCACCGCGGCCGTGCGGGGCGCGGACGCCGTGGTGTTCGCGGCGGGGGCCGGGCCGGGCAGCGGCCCCGAGCGCAAGCGCACCGTCGACTACGGCGGCGCGGTCAAGCTGATCGCCGCCGCCCAGGCCGCCGGCGTCCACCGCTACGTGATGGTGTCGACGCTCGGGGCCGACCGGCCCGACGCACGCGGCGACGCCATGCGCCCCTACTTCGAGGCCAAGCGCGACGCCGAGGACGCCCTGACCGCCACCGACCTCGCCCACACGATCGTCCGTCCCGGATCGCTCACCGACGAGCCGGGCACCGGGCTGGTCACCGTGGCCGACCACCTGGGCAGGTGGGGTTCGATCCCCCGCGACGACGTGGCCGCCGTGCTGCTGGCGACGTTGGACAGCGGCCACGGCATCGGCCGCACGATCGAGGTCGTGGCCGGCGACACCCCCATCGAGCAGGCGCTCGCGGCCGCGACCTGAGCACCGGCGCGGCCCCGTCGCTCAGCCCTTGGCGTCGGCCCAGGTGGGGCCGAAGGCCAGGTTGACCTCCAGGGGCACGCTCAGCTCGACCGCGCCGGACATGGCCTCGACCACCAGGTCGGCGGCCGCGTCGCGCTCGGCCGGGGGCACGTCGAGCAGCACCTCGTCGTGGACCTGGAGGATCAGCCGGCTGTCCATGCCCGCCTCCTCCAGCGCCGCCTCGATGCGGACCAGCGCCACCTTGAAGATGTCCGCGGCCAGGCCCTGGATGCCGGCGTTCATGGCCTGGCGCTCGCCTGCCTGGCGGATGCGGAAGTTGGGCGACGACAGCTCGGGGATCTGGCGCCGCCGGCCGAACAGGGTCTCCGTGTAGCCCCGCTGGCGGGCCTCGGCCACCGTGCGGTCCATGTAGGCCCGCACCGCCGGGAACGCCTCGAAGTAGGCGGCCAGGATCAGCGCCGCCTCCTCGGTCTCGATGTTGAGGCGCTGGCCCAGGCCGTAGGCCTCCATGCCGTAGGCCAGCCCGTAGCTGACCATCTTGGCCTTGGACCGCTGCTCGATCGTCACGTCGCCCGGCTCGACCCCGAACACCCGCGACGCGGTCTCGGTGTGGATGTCGCGATGGGCCCGGAAGCTCTCGACCAGGCCCGGGTCCTCGGCCAGGTGGGCGATGCAGCGCAGCTCGATCTGGTTGTAGTCGGCCACCAGCAGCTCGCACCCCGGGGCGGGGACGAAGGCCCGCCGGAACGTGCGCCCGATCTCGCTGCGCACCGGGATGTTGTGCAGGTTGGGCTGGTCCGACGACAACCGGCCGGTGCGGGCCACCGTCTGGTTGAACGTGGCATGGATCCGCCCGTCGGGGCCCACCTCGGCCAGCAGGCCGTCGCCGTAGGTGGAGCGGAGCTTCTCGACCTCTCGGTAGGCCAGCAGGTGGTCGATGACCGGGTGCTGGCCCGCCAGCTTCTCCAGCGACGAGGCGTCGGTCGAGTAGCCGGTCTTCGTCTTCTTCTGCGGGGCCAGGCCCAGCTTGTCGAACAGGATCTCCCGCAGCTGGGGCGTGGAGTTGACGTTGAACTCGGTGCCCGCGTCCTCCCAGATCTGGGCCCGCAGGCTCTCGACCTCGGACGACAGCCGGTCGCGCAGGATGCGCAGCTCGCCGGCGTCGACGCCCACGCCGGCGTGCTCCATGCGGGCCAGCACCCGCACCAGCGGGACCTCGATGCCGTCGTTGAGGTCGCGCAGCGACTGGTCGTCGAGCGCCCGGGTCAGCGGCTCGACCAGCCGGTCGACCGCCAGCGCGTAGCGGGCGGTGCGCAGCGCGGCGCTCACGCCCGAGCCGTCGAGGTCGAGCTGGCCCTCGGCCGCGGCGCCGTCGGCCGGCAGCTCGGCGCCGGCGTAGCGCCGCAGCACCTCGTCGAGCAGGTAGCGGGACTCCGCCGGGTCGAGGAGGTAGGCGGCGATGGCCGTGTCGAGCGCCAGGCAGCGCACGTCCACGTCCAGGTTCATCAGCGACCGCATCACCGCCTTGGCCTGGTGGGCGGCGACGGGGCGGCCGCCGTCCGCGGGCAGCGCCACCAGGGCGGACAGGGCGGACCGCACCGCGTCGTCGGTCAGAACCGACCCGGGCAGCCACGCCACCGCGCCGCTCGCCGGATCGGTGACCAGGGCGAGGCCCTCGAGCGGCGTGCGGCCCTCGCCGCCCGACCAGGCGGCCGCCACGGCCAGCGGCGCCCCGTCACCGCGGGCCCGGGCCCCCTCCAGCACGGCCACGGCCTCGGCCGGCGTGGTGGCCTCGGTGACCTCGGCCTCCAGGACCTCGGCGGGGGCACCGCCCAGACCCAGGTCCTCGCCCAGCGCCTCGGTCAGCCGCTCGGCGAGGCTGTGGAACTCGAGGAAGTCGAACAGCCGGCGCACCTCGGCCACGTCGGCCGGGCGCCGGTCCAGCTCGTCGATGGTGACGCCCACCGGGACGTCGCACACCAACTTCATGACCTCGGCGTTCTGGCGGACCTGGGCCTCGTGCTCGGCCAGGTTGGCCCGCAGCTTGGGCGACTGCTCGTCGAGGTGCTCGAAGATGCCGTCGAGCCCGCCGTAGGCGTTGATGAGCTTGGCCGCGGTCTTCTCGCCCACCCCCGGCACGCCCGGCAGGTTGTCGGACGGGTCGCCCCGCAGCGCGGCGTACTGCCGGTACAGCTCCGGCGTCACCCCGGTGCGCCCCTCGATGCCGGCCTCGTCGTAGAGCACGTAGTCGGACACGCCCCGCCGGTTGTAGAGCACCTTGACGTGGGGGTCCTCGACCAGCTGGTAGACGTCGCGGTCGCCGGTCACGACGATGACGTCGAGCCCGGCGTCGCGCCCCTGGGTGGCGAGCGTGGCGATGATGTCGTCGGCCTCGTAGCCCGCCAGGTCGAGCACCCGGATGCCCAGCGTCTCGACCACCTCGCGCACCAGGCCCATCTGCTGGCGCAGGATGTCGGGCGCCGCGGCCCGGCCCGCCTTGTAGTCGGCCACCTGCTCGTGCCGGAAGGTCGGCTCCGGCCGGTCGAACGCCACCGCCATGCGCCGGTGCCCGTGGTCGCGCATGAGGTTGATCAGCATCGACGTGAAGCCGAACACCGCGTTGGTGACCTGCCCGGAGGCCGTGGTCAGGTCGGTGGGCAGGGCGAAGAAGGCGCGGTAGGTGAGCGAGTTCCCGTCGATGAGCAGGAGGGGGTCACCGGCCATGTCTCGGGGTCCGCCCTCCTCAGGCGTCGGGCTTGATCTCGCCGTCGATGATGCGCTGCGAGACGTCGCGCATGGTCACCCGCTCGGACATGGCCCGCCGCTGGATGAAGCTGAACGCCGCGCTCTCGTTCTTGCCGAACTCGTCCATCAGCTTGCCCTTGGCCCGGTCGACGATCTTGCGGGTCTCGAGCTGCTCCTCCAGGCTGGCGGTCTGGTCGGCCAGCGCCCGCAGCTCCTTGAACCGGCCCAGCGCCACCTCGACCGCGGGCACCAGCTCCGTGCGCTCGAACGGCTTGACCAGGTAGGCCAGCGCGCCGGCGTCGCGGGCCTGCTCGATCAGGTCGCGCTGGCTGAACGCCGTGAGGATCAGCACGGCGGCACGGCGCTCGCCCGCGATCTCGCGGGCCGCGGCCAGGCCGTCGAGCCCGGGCATCTTGATGTCGAGGATGGCGAGGTCCGGCTCGAGCTCGCGGACGAGCTTCACCGCCTCGTCGCCCCGTCCGGTCTCGCCGACGACCTCGTAGCCCTCCTCCTGGAGGGTCTCCTTCAGGTCGAGGCGGATGATGGCCTCGTCCTCGGCGATGACGACGCGGGTAGCCAAGGGCGTTCCTTTCGCTGAGAAGGTGTACGTCTAGCGCGGTTTCGACTCGGCCGACAGCCGGTCCAGCAACTCGTCCTGGTCGCGTTCCAACCTCGCGATCTCGTCGAGGACCTTGGCTCGGTGCCTGCGCATCGCCTCGGCGTGGCGCTCGGCCTGGCGGTGGTCGCGGTCGGCGACCGGGGTCTCGGACACGAGCGACCGGAGGCGCGCGTCGTCGGCGGCATCGGACAGGTGGGTGAGCTGCTCGGCGCTGACCGCCA
>DASSUD010000455.1:0-2501 GCA_035707385.1 Acidimicrobiales bacterium | reverse complement strand
GTCGGGGTCGTCGGGGCGCTCCCCGGCGTTGGGCGCCAGGAAGCCCTTGGGCGTGGTGTCGGCCCCCACCACCAGAGCCACGTCGCACAGGCCGGCCAGGATGCGGGCCCGGGCGGTGTCGAGCGCCTGGGCGCCGGTGGCGCAGGCGGCGTAGGCGGTGGCCACCCGGGCGCCGTTCCACCCGAGCGCCTGGGCGAAGGTGGCGCCGGCCACGTAGCCGGCGTAGCCGTTGCGGACCGTCTCGCCCCCCACCACCAGCTCGACGTCGGCCCAGTCGAGCCCGGCGTCGGCCAGCGCCGCCCGGGCGGCGTGGACGCCGTAGGACTGGAACGGCCGGCCCCACTTGCCCCACGGGTGCATGCCCACGCCCGCCAGCGCCACGTCGTTGCTCACACCGGCCTCCAGCGCCACGTGGTCCGGACCGTGCCGCCGTCGTCGGTGTACAGCGGCTCGACGACCAGCTCGACCTCCGCCCCGACCGCCAGGTCGTCGACCCCGTAGCCGTCGGCCACCTGGCCGAGGACCACCAGCCCCTCGTCCGCCAGCTCGACGGCGGCCAGGGCGAACGGCTCGTAGGGATCGGTGCGGGGGACGTAGGGCGGGGGCGGCTGGTAGCGGGCGTCCGTGTAGGACCACACCCGCCCCCGGCGGGACAGGGGGACCTCGTCGAACGCCTCGCCGGCGCACGCCGGGTTGCGGCAGAACGCCTCCTCCCGGGGGAAGAACACGGTGCCGCACGCCCGGCACCGGGTGCCGAGCAGGGCGGGCGCGTCGCCGGTCGTGAACCACCCCTCGATGGCGGGCGCAGTGGTCATGATCGCCTTTCTGACACACCGTCAGAGAACTGGGGGCGAGTTTCGCACACGGCGGGTTTGGGGGCGAGTTGCGCGCCGTGGTAGGCAAACAAGTCGCAAACCACCGAAGCCCGGGTTTTGGGGGAGCCAAACCCTTCAATGCAGCAGACCGAGTTCACCAAGACCGAGCGCGAGGCGCTGAAGGCCATCTACCGGTTCACCCGGGATGGCTCCGAGGCCCACACGGGCACCCTCGCGGACCGGCTCGGCCTGTCTCCCGGCACGGTCACCACCCTGGTCAAGCGGCTCGCGGACCGGGCCCTGGTCGACCACCGGCCGTACCAGGGCGTCACCTTCACCGACACCGGGCGGCGGGCCGCGGTGGGGGCCATCCGCCGCCATCGCATCGTCGAGCGGTTCCTGGCCGACATGCTGGGCTACGCCTGGAACGAGGCCGACGAGCTGGCCGTGTCCTTCGAGCACGACCTGCCCGACGAGGTGACCGAGCGGCTCTTCGTGGCGCTCCACCGGCCCGAGACCTGCCCCCACGGCTTCCCCATCCCCCAGCCCGAGGCCGCCGACCTGCCCAACACGCCCGAGCTCTACGACCTCGAGCCGGGCGACGTGGCCGAGGTGGCGGTCTCCGGGTCGACCGACGCCGAGATCCTCTCGTTCCTGGGCACGCTCGGCGTCGTCCCCGGGGTCGAGGTGGCGGTGGTCGAGAAGCATCCGTTCGACGGCCCGCTGGTGGTCGAGATCGGTGGGCACACCCGCACCATCGGCCAGCGGGTGGCCCGCCAGGTGTACGTGACCCGCACGCTGCGTCCCGACCCGGGCGCCCGGGTCAACGGCGAAGCAGACAGAGCAGTCTGAGAGCAAGGGGAGAGGCACGACATGGTGCAGCTTTTTGCCGCCGAGGGCGGCTACCAGGACTTCACCCTCAAAGGGGGTGAGTGGTTCATCCTGATCGGCTCTGCGCTCACCGCCCTGCTGGCACTGGGCGTGGGCCTCCTGCTGATGCGGGGCGTCCTCGCCGCCGACCAGGGCACGCCGAAGATGCGCGAGATCGCCAAGGCGATCCAGGAGGGCGCTCTCGCCTACCTGAAGCGCCAGTTCCGCACGATCGGCTTCATCCTCGTCCCGCTGGCCGTCGTCGTGTTCGTGACGTCGGTGGCGGTCGACAAGCCGAACGGCGACACCGCGCTGTCGTTCGCGGCGTCCGGCACGTTCCGCACGCTGGCCTTCCTGGCCGGCTGCCTGATGTCCGGCCTCACCGGCTTCATCGGCATGGGCCTGGCCGTGCGGGGCAACGTGCGCACCGCGGCCGCCGCCCGCACCGGCAAGATGGCGCCCGCCCTGCACGTGGCGTTCCGGACCGGCGGCGTGGCCGGCATGTTCTGCGTGGGCCTCGGCCTCATCGGCGCCACGCTCATCATGATCATCTTCCAGAACACGAGCTCCGCGATCCTCGTCGGGTTCGGGTTCGGCGGCTCGCTGCTGGCCCTGTTCCTGCGGGTCGGCGGCGGCATCTTCACCAAGGCGGCCGACGTGGGCGCCGACCTGGTGGGCAAGGTCGAGGCCGGCATCCCCGAGGACGACCCCCGCAACCCGGCCACCATCGCCGACAACGTGGGCGACAACGTGGGCGACTGCGCCGGCATGGCCTCGGACCTGTTCGAGTCCTACGAGGTCACCCTGGTGGCGTCG
>DASSUD010000454.1:0-25168 GCA_035707385.1 Acidimicrobiales bacterium | reverse complement strand
GGGGCGCGGGCATCAGGGCCGCGCCTCGGCCCGGCAGCGGTTGCGCTGCTCGCCCAGCCCGGTGATGCGGGTGACGACCTCGCTGCCGTCGGTGAGCCAGCGGCCCCGCCCCCACCCGACGCCGGCGGGGGTGCCGGTGGCGATGACGTCGCCGGGCTCCAGCGTGACGATGGTGGAGAGGTAGGACACCAGCGTCGCCGGGTCGAACACCAGGTCGGCCGTGTCGGCCTTCTGCATCTGCTCGCCGTCGACCAGGCACTCGATGGCCCGGCCGGGGCCGGGCGACTCGTCGGCGGTGACGAGCCAGGGGCCGAGCGGGGTGGCGTGCTCCCAGGTCTTGCCCTGCAGCCACTCGATCGTGCGGCTCTGGTAGTCCCGCATCGACACGTCGTTCAGGATCGAGTAGCCGGCGATGGCGGCGGGGGCGGACTCGACGGGCACGTGCCGGACCCGGGCGCCGACGACGACGGCCAGCTCGGCCTCCCAGTCGACCTGCTCCGTGGCGAAGGGCAGGGTGATCTCGTCGTTGGCCCCGATCAGCGCCGAGCGGAACTTGGCGAACAGCGTCGGGTACTCGGGGACCTCGCCGCCCATCTCCAGGATGTGGGACCGGTAGTTGAGGCCGACGCACACGATCTTGTCGGGCGAGGGGACCAGCGGGGCGTAGTCGAGGTCGGCCACCGGGCGGCGGGGGCCCTCGACGCCGGCGGCCCAGTCGTGCCACAGGTCGCGGTCGAGCACCTCGCGCACGTCGGCGGCGGGCAGCTCGACCGCCATGTCACCGTCGACCCGGACGGCCCGGGTGCCGGCGCCGTCCCTGATCGTGGCCAACTTCATCGGGTCGTCTCCTTCTCACCGGAATGGCTTTGGGACCTCGCTGGGGTGCCCGTAGCCTCTCACCATGGTTTCCGTGCGTGTGGGCGTCGTGGGCGCCACCGGTCAGGTCGGCGGCGTCATGCGGGAGGTCCTCGCCGAGCGCGGGTTCCCGGCCGCCGAGGTCAGGTTCTTCGCCTCGGCCCGGTCCGCCGGGCGGGCGCTGCCGTGGGGCGGCGGCGAGGTCCCCGTCGAGGACGCGGACACGGCCGACTACGCCGGCCTCGACATCGTGCTGTTCTCGGCCGGCAAGACGGCCTCCAAGGTGCTGGCGCCCCGGGTGGCGGCGGCCGGCGCCACCGTGATCGACAACTCGTCGGCGTGGCGCATGGACCCCGACGTGCCCCTGGTGGTGTCCGAGGTCAACCCCCACGAGCTCGACCACCTCCCCAAGGGCATCGTGGCCAACCCCAACTGCACCACGATGGCGGCCATGCCGGTGCTGGCGGCGCTCCACCGGGCCGCCGGGCTGCGGCGGCTGGTGATCAGCACCTACCAGGCCACCTCGGGCGCCGGGCTGGCCGGCGTGGCGGAACTGGACGACCAGGTGCGCAAGGCGGCCGAGGGCGCCGCGGCCCTGACCTTCTCCGGCGAGGCCGTCGACATGGGCGCCCCGTCGGTGTTCCCGGCGCCGGTGGCGTTCAACGTGGTCCCGCTGGCCGGGTCGGTGCTCGACGACGGCTCGGGCGAGACCGACGAGGAGCAGAAGCTGCGCGACGAGAGCCGCAAGATCCTGGGCCTCCCCGACCTGCCGGTGGTCGGGACCTGTGTGCGGGTCGGCGTGTTCACGGGCCACTCCCTGTCGATCAACGCCGAGTTCGAGCGGGACCTGCCGCCGGCCGAGGCCGCCGCGGTCCTGCGGGACGCCCCCGGCGTGGCGCTGGCCGACGTGCCCACCCCGCTGATGGCGGCGGGCAAGGACCCGACCTACGTGGGCCGCATCCGGCGCGATCCCACGACCGAGAACGGCCTGGCACTGTTCGTGTCCAACGACAACCTGCGCAAGGGCGCGGCCCTCAACGCCGTCCAGATCGCCGAGCTGCTGGTCGCCCGGTAGGTCAGGGGCACGTGCAGGGCATGGCGCCGCAGCGGGGGCAGCCGCCGGCGTAGCGCCTCGCGGCCTCGTCCAGCCCGATCCCCAGCTGCTCGGCCAGCGACGCCAGCCACGCCAGCACGTCGCCGATCTCGTGGACCTGGGCGGCCCTGTCGCCCTTGCGCACCGCCTGGGCCAGCTCGCCCAGCTCCTCGGTCAGCCACGCCACGGTGGCGGGCACGCCGCGGGCCCGGTCCCGCTCGCCGTAGGTGTCCGCCATCAGCCTCTGGAACGCCGCCAGGTCCATGGGCGGACTGTCTAGGTGGCCCAGTCGAGGCCGATCCACTGGTCGCCGCGGCGGACCGACCGCCAGCAGTGGGGCCGGGCCACGCCGTAGCGGACCGTGATCCGGGCGTCCCCCAGGCCGGGACGGCCGGCCAGCCCCCAGCGCTCGGCCGCCGACCGCAGGGCGTGCTCGGCGCCGGTGCCGCCGTAGGACTCCAGCCGGAGGCCGCCCCGGGCCGGCGCCAGCAGGGCAAGGCTGCCGTCGGCGGCGTCGACCACGCCCAGGGCCGAGCGCATCACCGTCCGGTCGGGCCCCTCCCGCACCGGGCGCTCCACCGACAGCAGGCGCTCCTCCGGCAGGGCCAGGGCCACGTAGGCCAGCAGGCTCCAGGCGGCAGGCCAGCGCAGGGGCAGGATCTCCCGGCGGGCGAAGCCGAGCGCGGCCACCAGCAGCCGGCGCCGGTCGGCGGCGTCGAGCCCGGCCAGCGCCGGCCCGGTGAACCGGACCCGGGGCACGACGTCGTCGCCCGCCTCCTCGAAGGCGGCCACCTCGCCGCCGCCGGGCCGGCCGGGCCCGCCCCGCAGCGGCATGAACCCGCCGGCCGACGCCGCCACGGGGTCGAAGCCGTGCCGCACCTTGCGCATCGCCACGACCGACTGGAGCAGCGGCATGCCCGGCGCCAGCTGCAGCGGCACCACCAGCACCCCGCCCGGCGCCAGCTGCCCGTGCCAGGCCCGCGGCACCGTGGCGGTGCTGGCGGTGACCACGACGGCGTCGACCGGCGCCGCCGCCGGCCAGCCCGCGTGCCCGTCGCCCACCACGACCTCGGCCGCCGACCCCGCCGCCCGCAGGGCCCGCCGGGCATCGGCGGCCGCGTCGGGGTCGAGCTCGACGGAGGTCACCGATCCACCCGGCCCGACCAGGTGCGCCAGGAGTGCGGCGTTGTAGCCGGTGCCCGCCCCGACCTCTAGGACGCGGGCCCCGGGGGCGAGGGCCAGCATCTCCAGCATCTCGGCCATGATCGACGGCTGCGAGGACGACGACGACGGCGAGCCGTCCTGCGCCTGCCGGGTGACGACCGCCTCGTCGCGGTAGGCCGCCGCCAGGCCGAGGCGCCGCACGTGGCCGGGGAGGAACAGCTCCCGGGGCACGGCGGCGAAGGCCGCCGCCACCCGCTCGCTGCGCACCCGCCCGGCCGCTCGCAACTGCTCGACCAGGGCCGCGCGCAGATCCTCGCCCGACGCCCCGGTGGTCCTCATCCGCACATTTCTAGGCCGCTAGCGGGGTGGCCCGTGACGTTCGCCCGGGAATCGGCGAGTCAGCCGTGCCGCTGGCCAGGACGCAGGACGAAGGCGCAGCCCTAGCTGCGGCGAGGACGAGGACGCCGTCCAGCGGTGCGGCTGGCCGGCGCTTTCCGGCGTGACGTTGCCACCCCGCTAGCGTGCGCCCGCGTGCGGCTGGCTGTGCTCACCTGGAACCTGAAGGGCAGCGAGGCGGTCGACACCGCCGCCGTCGCGGCCCACGCCGCGGCGGCGGGAGCCGACATCCTGGTCCTCCAGGAGGTCCAGTGGCACCAGGCCCGCCGGCTCGCCCGCCACCTGGGCGCCCGCTCCCGCCGCTGGGCGTTCAAGCACTGGCCGGTGCGCACGTGGCCCGAGGGCATGGCCGTCATCGGCGTCACCGTGCCGGTCCGGGCCCGGGGCCGGGCGCTGACCCGCCGGTGGCGCCCGTGGAGCTGGCGCCGCCGGATCATGGTGGTGGGCACGGTCGCCGGCCTCCGGCTCCTTCTCGTCGACCTGCACCTCAGCACCAGGCCGCCCGAGGCGCGCCGGGCCGAGGTCGACGCCGCGCTGTGGCGGGTCGCCACCCACGCCGGCTCCGCTGTCGTGGCCGGCGACCTGAACGAGCGGCCCGGTGGCGCGGTGCAGGAAGCCCTGGTGGCGGCGGGCCTGCGGGACGCCTGGTTGGCGTCCGGGGGCGACCCCGCCGGGGGCTTCACCAACTGGCGCGGCTGGGAGCCCGGGACCACCCGGCCGCCGACGAAGCGGATCGACTACGTGTGGGCGTCGACCGGGATCGACGTCGTCGAGGTGTCGCTGCCCGCGCCCGGCGACCCGGGGTTCGCGACGTTCGCCCGCCTGTCCGACCACCTGCCGCTGACCGCCGTGCTGGAGGTCCTCGAGCAGGGGTAGCGGGCGTGCTGGCTCACGACCAGCGTGTCGACCGCCAGCAGGAAGAACGTGCCGACGATGAAGCCGGCCGACACGTCGGTGAACCAGTGCACACCCAGGTAGACGCGGCTGGCGGCGATGCCCAGGATCAGGCCGCCCGACACCGCCACCGACAGCCACCAGACCCAGCGGCGCCGGGTGTACAGCGACACGACCAGCGGCATGAGGCCCCACAGGGCCACCGCCGCCAGGACGTGGCCGCTGGGGAACGAGTAGCCCACGCCGGGCACCATGCGATCGAGGTCGGGGCGGTCACGACCGACCATGAGCTTGATGACCGACTCCAGGAGCGGGCGGCTGAACGTCGCCACCAGCAGGGCGATGCTGACCGCCCGGCAGCGCCGCCAGGTCATGACGCCGGCGGTCGTGCCGAGCACCAGCACCGGGATCGTCGACCCGAAGCGGGACAGGGTCAGGAACACGTCGTCGAGGGTGGACGAGCGCCGGGCCTCGACACCGCGCTGGATCGGCTCGTCCCACAGCAGCAGCACCTCGCCGCCCCGCAGCGCGGCCGCGATGGCCAGGGTGACGAGCAGACCCGCCAGGAGGAACAGGTAGTGGCGCCGCGGCAGCAGGATCGAGCGGGGCGTGCACGGCATGTCGGCGTGCACGTGGCGACGCGTGCCAGGGCACGGCACCGTGGCGGTGTCGGCGGTCTTGGTGGATTCCATGAGCGGCGGTTGGCCCCCGGGGCGGTACGAGTACTACCCAGCATTCCCCGCGAGGCGTGGGTTGATTCAATCAGCGGCGCCGCCGGCAGGCAACCCGGCCGAGGGGATCCGCAGGTCAGGGCGTCCCGGCCACGTGCCGTCGGCCGGCTGGAGGTGCCGGAGGTCCCGGCCGGCACACGCCGGGCGGCGCCGGCGGAGCCCCGTCAGCCCGGGCCGGACGAACCGAGCCTGTCCCGCTCGGCCTGGGGCAGCGAGCAGGCGGCGGTCCCGCCCGGCAGGCGGTGGCGGTTGCGGCTCAGGCACCGGTAGACGGGCCAGGCCAGCCAGCGGACCGGGGCGAGGGCGAGGACCCGGCCGAGCGGCCGCCACCAGGACCCGCCGTCGATCAGCAGCCGGGCGACCGCGTCCGGCCCGGCGGCCACCGGCCGGCCGTCCGCGATCCACAGGACGGCCTCCTCGGCCTGTGCCTGGGTGACCCCCAGGGCGTCGAGGTCGGCGAACTGCCAGGGCGACACCTCGGCAGACGTGGGGATGCGGCGCTCGATGAAGCGGGCGCAGGTCGTGCAGAAGGCGCAGTCCCCGTCGTAGAGGAAGATCGGTCGCTGGGCGTCGGCGGCCTCGGGGGTCATGGCGCCCATTGTGCCGTGGCAGGGTGGGGCCCGTGACCCGCATCGACTACACGGGCGCAGCCGCCGCCTACCGCGCGGCCCGCACGCTCCCGCCCGAGGTCATGGCGGTCTGGGACGCGGCGATGGCGGCGGCGGCGCTGCCCCGGCCCGGCCGCGTCCTCGACCTGGGGGCCGGTCCCGGCGGGTTCCTGGACGCTCTGGCCCGGTGGTCGGGTGCGCCGGTGGTGGCGGTCGAGCCCCAGGCGGCCATGCGGGCCGAGGCCGCGGCCACCGGGGTCGGGGCCCGCCACCCGTACGCCGCGGGTTGGGCCGAGGCGCTGCCCCTACGCGGCGCCAGCGTCGACTGGGCGTGGCTGTCGACCGTGGTCCACCAGCTCGACGACCGCGACCGGGCGGCGGCGGAGCTGGCCCGGGTCCTGCGGCCGGGCGGAGTGGTCCTGCTGCGCGGCTACCTGTCCGACGTGCCCATCACCGGGCTGTACCGGCTTTTCCCCGGGCACGAGCGGGCCTCGGCCACGTTCCCGGCCACGGACGACGTGGTGACCTCGTTCGAGCGGGCCGGCTTCACGCTGGACCGCACGCACGACGTGGTCGAGCCGTGGCGGATCGACCCCGCCACATGGGAGGAGCGGGTCCGGTCGATCCGGCATCGGGACTCTGGCCTGCGCCACTACACCGACGACGAGTTCGAGGCCGGCGTGGCGCGGATCACGGCCCGCCTCGCCGACGGGCCCGTCCCCAACGACCTCACCCTCCGCCTGGTGGTCCTGGCCCTGCCAGGATGACCGCCGTGGCGCACCCGCTCGACGACCACCCGCTCCGCTCGCTGTTCCGCGCCCCGCGCTCGGGGACCCGGCGCGCCTCGTCGTGGGACCGCAGCGGCGGCAACGACGACTACGTCCGCATCGCCCCCGGTGAGAGCGCCACGCTGCTGGCGCACGACGGACCGGGCTGCGTGACCCGCATCTACGTGGCCCTGGCCGCCTACGAGCTGACCGACCACCGGGACGCCATCCTGCGCTGCTGGTGGGACGGGCAGGACGCGCCGTCGGTCGAGGTCCCGCTGGGCGACTTCTTCGGCGTGACCCACGGCCGCATCCGCGAGTACCGCAGCTTCTTCACCGCCGTAAACCCGGGGATGGGCGCCTCGCCCGGCATGAACGCCTACTTCCCGATGCCCTTCGCCGGCGGCGCCCGGATCGAGATCGAGAACCGGGCCGACACCGTCCTCGGCGGGCCGCTCGGCATGGTGTGGTTCCACGTCGAGTACGAGACGTTCGACTCCGCCCCGCCCGGCGACGTCCTGCGGTTCCACGCCCAGTACCGCCAGGAGCGGCCCACGGTCCCGGCCATGGAGCCCCACGACACCCAGCTCCACCAGGGGACCAACACGGACGGTGCCGCCAACTACGTCGCCCTCGACGCCCGGGGCAGGGGCCAGATGGTGGGCCTCGTCCTGGAGGTCGACAACGTCGCCGGCGGTTGGTACGGCGAGGGCGACGACATGGTGTTCGTCGACGGGGACGCCTGGCCGCCCCGCATCCACGGCACGGGCCACGAGGAGGTGTTCGGCGCCGGGGCCTGCGTCCAGCGCGAGTACGCCGGCCCCTACTCGGGGTTCCACCTGATCGAGAGCCCCGAGTACCGGGGCCTCGTCGGCATGTACCGGTGGTACGTGGCCGACCCCATCCGCTTCGACCGCTCGCTGCGCTGGACCATCGAGCACGGGCACGCCAACAACTTCGCCAACCACTACTCGTCGGTCGCCTACTGGTACCAGTCCGCCCCGCACGCCCCGTTCCCGCCGCTGCCCGACCGTGACGCCATGCGCCCGCCGCTGCCCGAGGGATTCGACGAGCTGCGCCGGGAGGTGTTGGCCGGGATGGCCCGCCTGGCGGGGCCGGCCGAGAACATGGCCCGGATGGCCCGCTTCACCGAGCCGTACTACCGGGGCGAGTTCGCCCTGGCCTTGGAACGGCTGCGGGCCCTCGACCTGCCCGGCGGCTGAGCGCTCGCCGGGTCACAGCGCCCAGAGCGGCCCGGGGCTGTCGGTCGTCTCGACGACCGGGATGCCGTGCGCCCGGGCCGCCGCCACGACCTGCTCGCCGATCGCGCCGCGCGGCGTCGAGGACTCGACCCGCATCTTCCGGCCCGCCGTCGACACCACGTAGTAGGCGATCACCTGGCCCGGCAGGAACGTCTCGCCCACCCAGGCCAGGACCTCGCGCACCTCCGGCCACGCCAGGGCCTGGAGCTTCAGCGCCGCTGGCGTACCAGCCCGGACGCGTACAGGTACTCGCTCGTGTACGTGACGGCCCGCAGCACCTGCCACCCGCAGAGGATCACACCGGCGGCGACCACGGCGAGCCCGGCCAGCGCAAGGCCCGCGGAGTCGGCGGCGACGACCACCCCGATCAGCACGACGCCCACCCCGGCGGCCGCCGCCGAGACCGCCAGCGCCGCCAAGGGGCTGCCGTCCTCGCGGGCCGCGACGAGGTCGCCGAGCCCGCGCTCGGCCGCCCGGCGCGCCACCCTGGCGGGGGCGACCGCTGCGGGCTGATCCGTCCCGTCCTGCACGGCCGCCCAGTGTGGCGGACGCGTCCGCCGGAGCCGGGTCAGGCTGGGCAGGCGTCGCGATCGTCACCGTCGCGCACGCCGCCGTCGCCGGGCTCGAAGCGGTGACGGAACGTGAAGGCGACGGGCGTGGGGCCGTGGGTGCGCAGGTGCTCGAGGCGGGCCAGCGCCTCCTGCGGGGTGGGGACGGTGCCCTCCGGTATCCACCACAGGCACATGATCGGCTCGCTCGGAGCCTCGAAGAACTCGCGGCGGCGCCGCAGGAGCTCGACGTGGCCGCTGCGGTAGGTGAAGTCCGCCAGGGCGTCGATCGACTCCCACACCGACAGGTTGATGATCTCCAGGTCGTCGTCGAACAGCTTGATGCCGGTGGCGTCGCCGCCCTCGTCCTGGAGTCGCCACACGAAACCCGGGCTCACGTCCGCCAGGGCGTTCACCGGCTGCAGGTTGTCGCGGAAGTCGTCGATGGCGGGATCGTCGAGCGGGGCCCGCAGCCGACCGACGTTGAGCTGGGCCAGGTGCATGCCGCCACCCTGGCATAGCTGCTCGTCCTAGCGCACCCCCGGCTGCGCGGGCCCGCCGGACCGGTCCGGGGGGTCGAGGGGCACGAGCTGCGCCAGCCCCGACAGCTCGATCACCCGGCGCGCCGGGCTGTCGGCCGGTGCCACCAGCAGAGCCTCGATCTGCAGGGTCGACAGCCGGTCCGCCAGGTGGAACAGGACCCGCAGCCCCGCGCTGTCCAGGTACTCGACCCCGCTCAGGTCGAGCGAGACCCGCTCCGTGTGGTTGGTGATCGCCGCCAGCAACTGGTCCTCGACGACCGCGGCGTTCTCGAGGTCGATCTCGCCCGCCAGCGAGAACCGGACGTCGGCGTCGTCGGTGTCGGCCTCGACGCGTACGGCGTTCACGGCTGGCCCTCCGGAGCACCGACCCGGCGGCGGATGACGACCTCGGTGCCGCCGCTGCGCCGGGTCACGGACACCTCGCCGACCGCCGCCATGATGTGGGAGCCGCGGCCCCGGTTGGTCCCCCGGGGCGACCGCCACCGGCCGTTGTCCTGCACGGTGACGACCACCTCCGGCGGCTGCAGCTCGATCCTGACCGTCACCGTCCCTCCCTGGGGCCCGTAGGCGTGTTCCACCACGTTGCTGGTCGCCTCGCCGACGGCCAGCAGCAGGTCGGTCACGTCGGCCGGGCTGGCGTCGACCTGGGCCAGCCAGCGCCGGACCGCGGCGCGGATCTCGCCGAGCGACGACGCCACCGCCGGGCGGCTCACGTCGAGCGGCGCCAGGTGTCCGTCCTGACGCCGGACCACCAGCAGCGCCACGTCGTCGGACGGGCGCTCGCGGCCGATGAGCCGGTTCATCACCGTGGTGCACACCTTCTCGGGCGGGGCGGCGACGACGACCTCCTCCAGCAGGTTCAGCCGTCGCGCCAGCGGCTCGGCGCGGCGCTCGACGAGGCCGTCCGTGTAGAAGCAGGCGACCGATCCGGGCGGCAGGTCGACGGTGGTGACCTGGCGGCGGGAGGGGCTGGCGACGCCGAGAGGGGTGTCGACCGGTACGTCCAGGTAGCGGCCCCCGCCGCCGGCCGCCGCCACGACCGGCGCCGGGTGGCCGGCCACCGACAGGTGGAGGCACTCGAACGAGGGCTCGACGAAGGCGACGACCGCGGTGGCCATCTCGCCCGGCTCGAAGTGGCGGAGCTGGCGGTCGACCAGGTCGAGCACCGTCCCCGGGTCCCGGGCGGCCATGCCGTGGGACCGCAGCGACGAGCGCAGGCGGCCCATCACCGTGGCCGCGTGCAGGCCCCGGCCCACGACGTCGCCGACGGTGACGCACACCCAGCCGCCGGGCAGCACGAACATGTCGTACCAGTCGCCGCCCACCGTGCCCCCGGCGCCCGCGCTGTAGCGGAAGGCGGCCTCCAGGCCCGGGACCTGGGGCAGCCGCTGGGGCAGCAGGCTGCGCTGGAGGACGACCGAGGCGGTGCGCTCGGCCTCGGACAGCCTGGTCTGGGTGGCCAGCGCCACCCGGTCGGCCACCATCTGCAGCAGCTCGACGTCCGAGGCGTCGAAGTGCCGCAGCTCGATGGTGCCCACGTGGAGCACCCCCAGCAGCTGCCCGCCCGCCAGCAACGGCACGCCCAGCAGCGAGCGGATGCCCCGCTCCCGCAGGAGCGGGTTGACCACGTCGGCGTCGTCGATGTTCTCGATGGTCACGGGCCGGCGGGAGGCGGCGACGCGCCCGGCGAAGCCCTGCCCCAGCGGCACCCGGACCCCCTGGTAGACCTCGGCCTCGATCCCCCGGGCCGCGGTCGCCACCAGCTGGCCGTTGGGCTCGTCCAGCAGCAGGACCGCGGCGGTCTCGGCGCCGAGGACCTCCCGGACGCGGTCGAGCAGCTCGACGAGGAGGTGCTCGACGTCGAGGTGGGCGAGACCGGAGTCGGTGACCGCCTCGATGCCGCGCAGGCGGTCGGCCGGCGGCTTGTCGCTGGTCCGGGATGACGTGGACACGTGCCAGGGAATCTACCCGCCGGTACCGCTCCTACCCGGGGTCCGGCGCCGGATGTCGAAGGCCTCGGCCCCTCACACCACCAGGCTGGGGTCGAACCCGTAGGGCAGCGACAGCCGGTTGGCGGCCATCAGATCGCCGTCCGCCAGCACGTCCCGGGTGGGGCCCTCGGCCACGATGACACCGCCGTTCATCACCGCCGAGCGGGGGCACAGCTGCAGGGCGTAGGGCAGGTCGTGGGTGACCATGATGACCGTGAGGTCGAGCGGTTCCAGGATCTCGGCCAGCTCGGCCCGGGCGGCGGGGTCGAGGTTGGACGAGGGCTCGTCGAGCACGAGGACCTGGGGCTCCATGGCCAGCACGGTGGCGATGGCCACCCGCCGGCGCTCGCCGAAGCTGAGGTGGTGGGGCGCCCGGTCGGCGTAGGCCGCCATGCCGACGGCGGCCAGCGCGCCCTCGACCCGCCTGGCCAGCTCGTCGCCCCGCAATCCCAGGTTGGCGGGACCGAAGGCCACGTCATCGGCCACCGTGGTCATGAACAGCTGGTCGTCGGGGTCCTGGAACACGATCCCGACCCGCCGCCGGATCTCCCGGAGGCTGTCCCTGCCGACGACCAGCCCGCCCACCACGACCTCGCCGGCGCCCGGCGCCAGGACGCCGTTCAGGTGGAGGACCAGCGTCGTCTTGCCGGCGCCGTTGGGCCCGAGGATCGCCAGCCGCTCGCCCCGGGCGACGCGCAGGTTGCACCCGTACAGGGCCTGGCGCCCGTCCGGGTAGGCGAAGGCGAGGTCACGGACCTCCAGCGCGAGGTCGGTCACCCCCGCACCACCCACGAGGCGGACGCGATCGCCGCCGCGGCCGCGGGCAGCACCAGCGCCGTCAGCCACTCGCGGCGCGGCGCCGCCTGCCCTTCGAGGGCGGGCATCGCCCCGGTGTAGCCCCGGGAAACCATCGCCAGGTACACCCGCTCGCCCCGCTCGTAGGAGCGCAGGAACAGCGTCCCGGCCGAGGCGGCCAGCGCCCGGGCCTGCCACAACCACCGCGGGTCGTAGCCCCGGGACTCCCGGGCGATCCGCATGCGCCGCGCCTCCTCGGCGATCACCTCTGCGTAGCGGACCATGAAGCCGGCCACGGCCGTCAGCGCCCGCGGCACCCGCAGCCGGTCCAGTCCCCGGAGGATGTCCGGCACCGGCGTCGTGGCCACGAGGACGACCGTGGCCGCCACGCCCAGGGTCCCCTTGGCCAGGATGTTCCACGCCGCCCACAGCCCGTCCGAGGACAGGGGCACGCCCACGACCTCGACGCGGTCGCCGCCCGCCACGAGCGGGAGGAAGAGCGCGAAGGCCACGAACGGCAGCTCGATGGCGAGGCGGCGGGCCACGAACCCGGGCCGCAGGCCGGCGTGGCGGGCCACGGCCGCGAGTACGAGCGCGTAGGCCGCATAGGCCGGGATCGCCTCACGGGGGGTGGCCACCACGGCCAGCACGAACAGGACGGCGGCCAGCACCTTGCACTGGGGGCGCAGGCGGTGGACCCGCGTCCCGCCGTGGACGAACAGGACGTGGGTGTGCGCGTGCCCGCCGGTCATGGCGAGGCCGGTGGTGTCGCCACCGGCGAACCCGACGACGCGGCGGCGCGGGCCCGGACGACCCGGACGGTCCCGAACAGGGCGAGGCCCACGCCGAAGGTGACGAGCACCCCGACGGGGCGTGCCACCGCCGTGCCGGCCCGGGGGGCGTCCAGCTGCGGGTCGGCGGCCTCGGCGAAGCCCTCCTCCTCCGCCACCTTCTCCAGCCCGTCGGGGGCGCTGCTGGCGAGCGGGCTCACGAGGAGGGCCAGGCCCAGCCCCACGAGCAGCCCGGCGAGGACGAAGATCCCGGCGGTGCGGGTCATGCCCGCACCTCGCCCGCCACCCCGCCGGCCACATCGCCGGCGGCACGGGCCCGCAGGGCGGGAGCCGGGACGAGGTCGCGGGCCCCGCGCACCAGGTCGGGCCGGGTGGCGACGACCGCGCTGACGACGGCCCCGGTGATTAGCGCCTCGCCGATCCCGACCAGGAGGTGGACGCCGACCATGGCGGCCAGGACCGAGCCGAACCCGACGTCGACCGATCCGCCCACCGCGAACAGGACGGCGAACAGGGCGGCCGCCACCGGCACCGACACGAACGCCGCCACGCCCGAGGCCGTGACGACGGCGGCCCGGCTGGCGGGCAGGAGGGCCCGCGCCGTGCGGAACGCGCCCCAGCCCACGAACGACGGCACGACGGCGATCAGCACGACGTTGATCCCGTAGGCGGTGATGCCCCCGTCGGCGAACAGGAGCGCCTGGACGAGCAGCACGACCGCCAGGCACAGGCAGCCGATCCAGGGCCCGACCAGCACTGCGGCCAGGGCGCCGCCGATCAGGTGGCCGCTGGTCCCGCTGGCCACCGGGAAGTTGAGCATCTGGAGGGCGAAGACGAAGGCGCCCACCAGCCCGGCCAGGGGGACCAGCCGGTCGCTCAGCTCCGAGGCGGCCTTGCGGAGGCTGGCGGCGATGGCGCCGGCCGACACCATCCCGGCCCCGACCGAGGTGGCGGCATTGAAGAAACCGTCCGGAACATGCATTCTCACGCCCCCTGGGGCCTCAGACGGCCCGTGGTACGAGCCGATCGTTGATGCTACCGGGTCGCAATAGCGGCCTCGCTGCGGGATTCGGACCGGCACGACCGGCCGGATGAGGGCGAATTCCGCGGGGCCCGGCGGCCGGGGCTGCCACGATCGCCCCGTGCCGCCCCGACCGTTCGACCGCCTGGTTCCCGCCCCGGGGGTCCAGCACGCCCGGTGGGCGGTGGACTCCATGGCCGGCCGGGAGGGTGTGGCGCTGGTCGTCCCGGGCGGCTACGACGCGTACGTCCGGGTGCTGCACCCGCTGCACGACGGGGCGCGCTGGGCCGACGTGGCGCCGGCGTACCTGGCGCGCGGCGACAGGCGGTACCCGTACCCGTTCCCCGACCCGGTGACCGACGTCGAGGGCGACCTCGGGGCGGGCGCCGTCGACGCACTGCTCGGCCCGCTGGGCGGGGCCACCGGGTGCGCCGACCGCTGCCACTACGCCGTGTGGCAGGGTGGGGTTGGCTCAACCGCGGTGCGCACGGCACTCTCGTCGCCGGGCCGGACCCCGGAGCCCTCGACCGGTGGCGTCCTCGGCGGGCAGCGGCCCGGGCGCGCCGCGCCGAGGACGACCTCCACGCCCCGATCTACGCCCTCGTCGCCCGCTGCCCCGTCCAGCCGTGGTGGGGCGGCCGGGACATGCTGCTTCTCGACGGTCCGCTCGACGCCGTGGGCGCCATCGGCCACAGACCGGGCGGCTGGCCGTCGCTGATCCGCCAGAGCCCGCAGTGGTGGTGGCCCGATGACCGGGCCTGGTTCGTCGGCACCGAGATCGACTTCCCGTGGACCTACGTCGGCGGCTCCCGGCGGCTGATCGAGGCCGTCTCGGCGGATCCCCGGATCGAGTCCGTCGCCGTCGACCACACCGACGGCTGGTGAGGGCCCGGAGGTGGCGCGGCGCCTGGGCGGCACCGTCGGGTCGCGCGTTGCCGGCCCGGCCTACCCGGCGCCGTCCCCGGCCCCGGTGCCGGGACGAGCCGTGGCGCCGCCGGCGTGATGGCGGAGCAGCGGCCGCCACACCGCGGGCACGTGCAGCGGCTGCCACGCGCCGGGGTCCTGGGCCAGGCGGTCGGCCACGACGTGGAGCACCGCCGGGTGGTGCCCGAGGCCGCAGTGGCTGCCTATCACCTCCAGGGTCTCGTGCCGGGGCGCGCGCGGGTTGATGCACGCACGCCACGGGACGACCCCGTCCGAGCGGCTGAGGACCGATGTCGACGGGACCGGCAGAGGCCGGTCGTCGCCCCCGGGCCAGGTGCGGGGTGCGTCATCGCCGCGCCGCAGCGCCGCCGCCCTGATCAGCGGCGCCGCCCGACCCTCGTAACCCGGCAAGGACCGGAACGGGCTGCCCAGCGTCACCACCAGGCGCACGGCCTCCGGGGCCCGGCGGGCCACCTGGCGGGCGTAGATGCCGCCCAGGCTCCAGCCGACCAGGCTCATGGGCTCGGGATCCCGGGCACGCAGGTGGTCGAGGCGCTCGCGCAGCCGGCCGGGCACGTCCCGCCCGGGCAGGTTGGTGCCCAGGCCCCAGCCGTGGACCCGGTAGCCGAGCCGGCTCAGGAAACGGCGCAGCGAGGTGGTCGAGCGGTCGTCCGCGCCCATGCCGGGCAGCACGACCACGGTGTGCCCGTCTCCCCGGGGTGCGCCGGCCAGCGCGGGGCGCGCCGCCTGCAACCACGCCAGCTCGCCCACCGCGCGGGGCACCTCGGCCGCGAAGAGCCACCGGCTGGGGCGGCGTACGACGTGTGGATCGGCGGCGGCCATCGTGGCTTCCTCGCACGGGGCGGACGTGGCCCCAACCTACCGGCGACCGCCCGCCGCGCCCGGCGACGGGTGGCTCGCCGCCCACGTGGGGATCGCTAGCCTGGGCGCGCGGCTGCGGCAGCCTGGGGAAGGAGGATCCGTGGCGCGGACACCGGGCCGTTGGCCGACGCCCGACCCCGGGCTGCCGACCCTCTCCCCCGTCCTCACCGAACGGCCGGACGCGCTGACGATCACGGCGTCGTCGGCCACCGTCACGACCACGCGCCCCCGCCCGCGGCTGTGGGACCTGGCGGCCTTCCCGCTGGCGGTCTGGGTGCTCTGGCGTGCGGCCCAGGCCGTCCTGGTCGTGGCCTTCGGCGGCAACGTCGTCGACGCCACGTTCCGCTACGACGGGACGTGGTTCCGGTCGGTGCTCGAGGACGGCTACGTGGTCACCGACCGCAGCTTCGCGACGCAGCAGAACCCGGCGTTCATGCCGGGCGTGGCCTGGCTGGCGTGGCCGGTCGCCCAGGTGATCGGCGCAGAGGCCGCGGCCGTGGTCGTGGCCAACCTGACCGGGTTGGCCGCCTTCTTCGGCGTCCACGGCGCCACCCGGTCGTGGGCGTCCGAGCGCACGGCCCGGATCGCGACCGTGGCCCTCGCCCTGTGGCCGACTTCGTTCGTGCTGTGCGCCTACTACTCGGAGGGCCTGTTCATCGCCGCCACCGCCGTCGGCCTGTGGGCCGATCGGCGTGACCGCCCCGCACCTGCGCTCCTGGCCTGCTTCCTCGCTCCGTTGACGCGCACCGTCGGCATCGCGTTCGCCCCCGTGCTGGCCGGCGCGCGCTGGTGGCGGCTCGGACGCCTCGACGCGGTCGGCGCCGGCTACCTCGTGTCGGGCGCGGCGGCGACGGTGGCGGTATCGGTCGTGCAGGGCGTCCAGGCGGGTGATCCGCTGGCCTGGATGCACGCGCAGCAGGCCTGGGGCCGGGGCCTGTCCCCGCCCTGGTGGCCGGTGGCGGCCGCGCTGGCCGAGGTCGTCGAGGCGCTGCCCCTGATCGCGACGGAGTACGCCCTGAACCTGATCGCGGTGGCGGTCGCGTACGCGGGCGCCGTGGTCGTGGTCCGATGGTGGCGCCAGGGCACGATGCCGACGTCGGCGGCCGCCTGGACGGTTGCCGCCATCGTGCTCCCGTTGTGCACGGTCATGATCTCGAGCCAGATCCGGTTCGTCATGGCCGCCTGGCCGGCCGCCGCCGCGTTCGCCTACCGCGGTCGGGGGGCCGGGGTGCTGCGGCTGTGCGCCGGCGCCGTCGGCATCGCCCTGTCCGTGCTGCTGGTCCGACGGTGGGCGAACGACATCTGGGTGGCGTGAGCACCGGCCGCCCCGGTCTAGGTCGCCGGTCGCCTGGGTACTCCGGGTCCAGCAACTTTCGGAAAGGGAGGCCGGACCATGGGCGTCGGCACGAGTCTGTTCCTGATCGCGGTCGGTGCCATCCTCACGTTCGCCGTGGAGGTGGACGCGGAAGGCCTGAACCTCGACGCGGTCGGCGTCATCCTGATGATCGTGGGCGTCGTCGGGCTGATCGCCTCGATGATCTACTGGAACAGCTGGGGAGGCTTCGGCCGGCGCCGCCGGATCGTCGAAGAAGACCTCTGACCTCTCCAGCCCACTTCGGCGTTCGTTCCTGTCGTCATCCGACACGGACGGACGCCGAAGTGACGCGTACGGGTGCCGAGGGTCACCTCGCCGGGATGCACGGGTCGGTGCGCCGGTAGGGGGTGCGCCGGTAGGGGTCGTGCTCGCATCCGTGCCCCCGGTGGTCGAGGGGACCGGCGGGCTTGCCCGCCAGAGCCCCCAGCAGCGCGATGATCAGGAGCGGGACGGCGAGGACGACGGCGAGCGGTAACAGGGAGGCCGGCGGCACTCCGAGCGCGGCCACGACGGCGGCGACAGCCATGGTGCCGATGAGCCACGGGATCATGCGATGTGCGTGCACTGGGGACCTCCTTCGCCGACCCCTACACCCCGAGGATCTCCCCCCGACCGACGCCGCAACAGGGTCGAAAGTCCGGTACTTGGTGCGATGTCGGCGCGGCCGACACCCGTCGCCCGCGCCCGCCGCACGCTCAACGAGCGGCTGTGACGCGCTGGAGCATCCGGCCTGCGAGCGGCATGGGTGGAGAGCGCCAGACGTGCCGCTCGGCGTAGGGCCACGCGTAGACGGGGTTGCCGTCGCGGACGAGGTCGAGCAGGCGCGGTTCGCCGAGCTCGTCGGCGGACCACTCGTAGAGGGCTTGGAGCCGGGGGACGATCACCGCGTAGTCGAGGAGCCGGCCGAGACGCTGCTCGTCGGCGATGTAGCTCTCGACGTCGAGCGCGAGCGGATAGCGGTCCGGGAGGACACGGCCGAGCGACAGGAGCACTCCCGCCGCCCCCAGCCGGGGATCGCCCACCACGCGGCCGAGCGGGCTCAACCGTCCGAGCGCCAGGCGGGGCGCGGCGACGATTGCGTGGGTGTAGAGGACGCGCCCGAGCGCGACGTTCATGAAGAATCGCTCCGGTGCGCTCTCGGCCTCGGCGAGTCGCAGGTGCTCCAGGTAGGCGCTCACGATGCTCGCGTTGTGAGCTCGATACCAGTTGCGCGCCGTCGGTCCGGCGATGAAACCGAGCCAGAGCCGCACCGACGGCGACGACGCCTCTCCAGGTAGGTCCCCGACGAGTGCGACCGCTTCGCACCCGTCACGCAGCAGTCGCTCGTTGACCTCCCGCCACCACACGCTGCCGGGGGGCGAGGCGTCGAGCGGGTTCAGCACACCGCGGTGGGCCTGCCAGCGCATGAACGAAAGCGCCGCCCGCCGGAACGGCAGGTGTCGCGGTGCGCGGCCCGTCGGCCCGTGGTAGGTCCGCGCCAGCAGGGCAAGACGGTCGGCCGGATCGTCGCGCACGGCCGCGACCTGCGTTTCAGCCCAGGCGAGCGCGCCGTCTCGATGGTCCATGTCCGCGTGGCTTGGTCCTGGTCGACCGCGATCCGCCTACCGGGCGTCCGCCTCGTCCACCGTCTCCAGGTCGTGCAGGTGCTTGAGTGCCCCCGCCTCCACGCGGCTGCGCTCGACGAACAGGTCGAGGTCGCAGCCCTTCAGGCGGATCACCCGGCCGAAGCGGTACGCAGGAAGCTCCCCCACGTCGATCAGCCGGTAGAGGGTGCGAGACGCCAGGCCCAGCCGGCGGGCCGCCTCGCGAGTGCCCAGCCAGTCACCGTCTGCCAGCGACGTCGGCTGTTCGGCTTCCGATTCCACGGATTGGCATGGTAGTTCATCCGAAGTGCTGCTGACGGGCTGTCGTCACATGGAGACCACGAAGGTGAGCGATCCTGGTGGCCTGGCTATTGCTTCCCCTCCACCTCCCCGCTGCGAGAGACGTGGCCGGCGTCGGCGATGCTCCGGATCGCTACGGTGACCGCCTCCGTTCGGTTCGCGACGCCGAGCTTGCGGTAGAGGTTGCTGAGGTGTCGTTCGACTGTCTTGACCGACAGGTGAAGACAGTCGGCGATCTGTCGGTTGGTGCGTCCCGTCGCCAGCAGCTCGACGATCTCGTGCTCTCTGGCGGTGAGGGGGTCGCCGTTCGATCCCGTGCCGCCCGCGCCCAGTCGCGCGTGCAGCTCGCTGGCCCACGGGGAGAGCCGCATGGCACGGGCCAGCCCTGCCGCTTCGGTCAGCAGTGCGTCGGCACGCTCGACGTCACCGGGATCCTGCCGGCGCTGGAGCGCGGTCGCGAGCTCGGCTCGGGTGACCATCGCCTGCGGCCGAGCTCCGACGCCGTCGACGAAGCCGAGCGCACCGTCGAGGAGCTCGATGGCGGAGCCGAGCTCGCCGTGCGCGGCTTCGAGCCGGCCGAGATAGAAGTCGCAGGGGCCGAGGTACATCAACGTGGAGTAGTTGGCCTGCAGGCCGCTCCACCCGGCCAGCGCGTCACGGAGGGCCGTGATCCGAGGCCGGTCGTCGACGGCCAGAGCGAGCTCGGCAGCGAGTGCGAGGCGCGCGTTCCAGAAGACCGATCGCCCCGTCACGAGGGGTAATGCCAGCCCGACGCGCAGGCAGCAGCCTGCACGGTCGAGGTCCCCGGCGGTGAGCCCCGCGAGTCCGACGATGAGATCGTGCTCGCCCGTGAACCGGCGGGTCAGCGGTGTGTGCCCGGCCAGGAGGACTTCCCTCTCCCTGCCCTTCGCCTCCACCAGCTCGGTCAGCTCGTCCAGGTGGTCGACCCGCCGCTGCCACCAGCGGAGCCATATCCCCTGCAGCGTCGAGCCGGCGAGCGCGCGCTGCGACGAACCGAGGCGGCTGCGGATCTCCTCGGCATGGAGGATCGCGCTCTCTGCGGCGTCGAACTCGCCCGTCAGGAGGAGCTTCCGGGTTCGGAGGGTGACGCCGAGCTCCAGTTGTCGCGGTAGACGTTCGCGCTCGGATGCGGCGGCGCGCTCCTGCTCGATCCGGTCGAACTCGTCGAAGTCACCCAGGATCGTCGTTCCGAGCAGTTGCGTGAAGACGCTCTCGTGGAGCTCGGTCAGGTCGCCGGTGCGGCGAGCCGCTGCCAGACCCCGGGCCGCGAGATCCTGCACCTCGTCGAGATGGCCCGGCGCGAGGGAGTTCCAGCAGCGGGCCCGGGCGGCGAGCGACAGGGCCAGTGCATCGTCGACCGCGGTGGCCTCCGCCCAGGCACGATCCGCCCAGTAGATCCGTTCGGCGGTCTCGTCGAGCGGAACCGACATGGCTCGTTTCGCCACGAGCCGGGCCCGCAGCACGGGATCGTCGGCCGGCGCGACGGCAAGCGCCTCGTCGAGCAGCGGACGGATGTGCCCCCGCGTCTCCAGGCGCGCCGGGCCGACCTGGCCCAGCGCGGCCGCGGCGAGCCGGCGGGCATCGCCGATGGCTCGTGCGATGCCCGCCGCCTCCGCGAAGGCGTCGTCCGCCCGCTCGTAGGAGCCTGCGCGGATCAGCGCCTCACCGAGACCGAGCAGCAGGTCGCAACGCCGGCCGGCGTCGATCGCAGGATCGAGCCGGGCCAGCTGGCAGGCATGGAGCCGGTGTTCAGCCGCCTCGTGGTGGGCCAACATCGCTCGCGCCCGGTCCGCCGCCCGAAGGCGGGACTCGACCGCCCGTTCGACCTGCCCGAGCCGTGCCGCCTCGGAGTAGTGCACGGCGATCTCGTCGAGATGATCGTGGCTCGTCCAACCGGCGAGGCGCTCGATCGACTCGCCGACGCGGCCGTGCAGCTCGGCCCGGGCGCCCGAAGGGATGGTGTCGAGCAGCGCCTCCCGCACCAGGTCGTGCACGAAGCGGTGACGCCCGATGCCCTCCTCGGCGATCAGGTGCAAGTGCACGGCCGGATCGAGTGCGTCGAGCACCTGCAGCCGGGACCGGTGGCTGGCGTCGGCCAGCCAGTCGACACGGAAGGTGCGTCCGAACACGGCGGCCACGTCGAGGATCTCGCGGGTCGCCGGGGGCAGGAGCGAGAGACGGCTGCGCAGGTAGGCCCGCACCCCCTCGGGGGACCGGTCCGCTCCCTCGCCGCGCCTGCCGAGCTCGGTCACGAAGAACGGGTTGCCGCCGGTCCGGCGGCTGATGTCCCGGGCGACCGCGCCGGGGACGGCAGTGCCTGTGAGGTTCGTGAGACACTCTCGGACCTCCTGCTCCGCGAGGCCGGCGAGCCGCAGGCTGCGGGCACGGCGCAGCCTTCCCAGTCGGGCGACGGCGTCGGTGACGGGAGTCGGCGGTTCCGTGTCCCGATAGGTGCCGAGGACGAGGAGCGCGGCGTCGACGCTGGCCAGGCCGACCGCTTCGAGGACCGACAGGCTCGACACGTCGGACCACTGCAGGTCGTCGACGACGATGACGATCGGCTGCGCGGACGCGGCCCGCACGAGGGTGTGGCCGACCTCCTCGACCAGCCGGAACTGGGATTCGTCGCCGTCGGGGAGTGCGGGATCCACCTCTCGGTCCCGTCCCAGCTCCGGCACCAGGCGGGAGAGGAGGGGCGCCGCGTCGGCGACGGCCTTGTGGACGGCTGGTTCCGACGTGTTCTCGAGCCAGGCGCGGAGCACCTGGATCCAGGGTGCGAACGGCGGACTGGTCTCGGCTGCGACGCATCGTCCCCACAGCGCGAGCGCGCCCCGGTCCCGAGCATCCGCCGCGATCCGATCTGCGACCGCGGTCTTGCCGATGCCGGGCTCGCCGGCGACGAGCACCAGCGAGCCACGTCCGGCGATCGCCTCGTCGAGATGCTCGGCCAGTACGCCGAGCTCGTGGTGACGGCCGACGAGGTCGGTCATGGGGCGCCCTCCCTGTCGAGATTCTTCCCGATCCAGCCGCTCCGCGCGCGGTGCGTGAGGGATCTCCCTCATGCGGCCAAGGGACGGAAACAGGGAATCACCCGAAGCCGCCGACTCCCGCCCCCGTGGACCATCGACTCATCGACAGGGACCGGTCCCGCAGGGCTGCGGGGCGGCTGGAGCGGAGGTGACCAGATGGCACGCGACGTCGTTCCGAGGATCACGACGGCTGATCCGACCGCAGCACGTCGTTCCCGAGGGGGTGGCCGCCGGCATCGCCTGCGAGCCTGGGTGTCGAAAGCGGCGGTCCTGGGCCTGATCGTGATCGTCGCGGCCGGCTGCGTCGTCTTCCCCGACGGCAGCTTCACGACGAAGGACCCGATCGCCGGCGAGCCGTCCCTGGCCTGGAACGCCCCCGACGACGGGCTGACCGACTCGCCGATCGACCTCGCGGATGTCGGCTACGTCGAGGCGGAGCACCTGATCGGCGGGAGTGCGACGGCGTACTCCAAGGTCGGGACGTGGCTGCCCGACGGCCGGTGGCAGGCCCAACCCTCGACGAGCGCGAACTTCATCACCCGGATCGTCGTGCGCAGGCCGGCCGACCCGGACGCCTTCAACGGGGTGGTGGTCGTCGAGTGGTTGAACGTGACCGCCGGCAGGGACCTCGACGCGCTCTTCAGGCCGTCCCACACCGAACTGCTCGGAGACGGGTACGCCTGGGTCGGTGTGAGCGTCCAGAAGGTCGGGGTCGACGACCTCGAGCGGCGCGACCCCGACCGCTACGGGGCGCTGCAACATCCGGGTGACGACTACGCGTACGACATCTTCACCCGCGCCGGGCGGATCGTCGCCGATGCTGCGAGCCCGGTGCTCGGAGGGCTGCGGCCCCAGGTCCTCTTGGCATCGGGTTCCTCGCAGTCGGCGAGCGGGCTCCTCACCTACGTCAACGCCGTGCAGCCGTTGGTCGGCGTCTACGACGGCTTCTACCTGCAGAGCCAGCTGGGCGGGGCCATGGCCCTGCCGAGCGGGACACCGATGCCGGCGAGGCCGGTCGTCCGGCCCGACATCGCCGTGCCCGTGCTCGACGTCCGGTCCGAGACCGAGCTCGTCGTGTTCCGCACGCACCTCAACCGGCAGGAGGACAGCGCCAACTTCCGCCTCTGGGAGTTCGCAGGGTCCGGCCACATCGGCGAGTACGGCCGGTCCCTCACCTGGCCCCCGAACCCGACGACGCCGGGTGACCCCTGCACCGCGCGCATCAACTCCGCACCGTCGTTCGCGCTCGCCAAGGCGGCGACGGCGGCGTTGGCGGCGTGGACCACGACCGGTGTGGCCCCGGCGTCGGCGCCCCGCATCGAGCTGGCCGATCCGGCGGCTGCGGATCCCGTCGCCCGGGACCGGTACGGCAATGCCCTGGGCGGCATCCGGTACCCCCACGTCGAGGTGCCGATCGCCCGGGTCGACGGTCTGCCGAACTCGGCGCCGCCCACCGACCCGACCCAGACGTTCCTCTGCGTGCTGTCCGGTCGGACGCTGCCGTTGTCCGATGCCGAGCTGGCCGACCTGTACCCGACGGCACAGGCGTACGTCGGGCGGTTCGGTGCGGCCGCCAACCGCGCGGTGGACGGTGGCTTCCTCCTTCCCGAGGACGCCGAGGCGCTCAAGGCCGCGGCCGCCCAGTCGCCGCCGGTCGATCCGTAGGAGGTGGCAACGAGCGGGCGGTGTCCGGGGCGCGGAGTCCCGGACACCGCCCGCTCCCTGCCCCGGGGTGCCGCGACCGCCCCGGATGTCCGGTCACGTCAGGGCGGGGCGTGCGGGCGGTGGGGTGGCGCGTCCCAGACCTGCCCGGGCGGGCGTCGACGCGGCGGCGGTGCCGGCTGCTCGCGTCCGGGTGGCCGACGACGCCGTCCAGGCGGAGCCCGGCCTCGACGGCGGGCAGCGGTGCGGTGACAGGGGCGGTCGGGCTGTGGCCGGTGCTCATCGTGCGCTCTCCAGGATGGCGAGGGCCGCGACGCCGACGGCGTCGATCGACCACGGGGGCGGGGCATGACGTCGATCGAGGAACCGGCGCACCGCGGCGCCGGGCACGTCCACGAGCGCGAACCTCGTGCGATCGAGCGCATCGCCGGCCGACGAGCCGTAGCGGGCCCGGGCGTGCCGTCGCAGCGCCGCGTCGAGGTCCCGGTTGACGGTGGCGCGTCCCGGGACGAGCGCCTCCGGCCACGCCTCGACCAGATCCTCGAGCCGATAGCGGTGCAGGAGGATGGCCTGGTCGAGCGCCTGGCCGCACCACCGGGGGACATGGGTCGCGGCGGCCACCGCGGCGGCGTCGACATCGGTGTCGTCCAGGGCGGCGAGGAACCCCCGTTGGAACTCGCGCAGGGCACGGAGCCACGCGGTGGCGACGAGGGCGTCGCGGTTGGCGAAGCGGTAGTAGATCGATCCCGACGGCGCACCGATCATCCTGGCGACGCCGGACACCGACGCCTTGGGGCCGTGGGTCGCCACGTGGGCGGTGGTGGCGTCGAGGATCTGGGTGTCGCTGAACTGCGGCGTCCGCCCCATTCAAGGCCGACCCCAGGCCACCGTGTCGGTGACCTGGCGGAGCTCGACGACCAGGTCGTGCTGGACTCGCAGCAGGTGCACGAACTCCGCTCGGACGGGCTCGCCGCTGCGTCGCACCGTCCCCTCGTACCAGCCGTGGACCACCACGGTGTCGTCCGGCGTCGTCCACATCGCATCGGGGATCGGGGCGATGTCGTAGGTCCGGTGCACCACCCCCCACAGGCCGGTCACCGCGGTGAGCGCACCCGTGTGGACCCGGCCGACTGCGAGCGGCATGCCGGCGCTCGCCGAGACGGTGAAGTCCGGGTCGAGGGCCGAGAGCAGGACCGCAGGGTCCCGGGCCGCGAAGCCTTCGTACAACGTCTTGACGGCAGGGGGCACCGGGCCTGCCGTCCTTATAATAGAGAGCACTCGCTAATATTGTGCTCATCCCGCCTGCCCGTCAAGGGCGGGCCGGCGTGACGGAGGTCACGGGGCTCGCCGCCGAGGCGATCGGGAGCCCCGCACGACGCATTCATGTACCATATGGTTCATGATCGTTCGGGATGCGGTAACCATCGAAGCTCCGGTCGAACGGGTCTGGGAGGTCTTCACTGACGTCGAGCGCTGGCCGGAGTGGACGCCCTCCGTCACCACGGCCACCGTGATCGCCGGCGACGGCGTGGCGCCCGGCACACGGGTGCGGATGAAGCAGCCGCGCTTGCCCGAGATGACCTGGGAGGTGACCCGGGTCGAGCCCGGATCGACGTGGACCTGGGTCTCGAGGTCACCCGGTGCGGTCACCAAGGCCGTCCACCACGTGCGTGCGCTCGACGGTTCGACGACCCGGGTCGAGCTGGTCATCGAGCAGACGGGGATGCTCGGCGCCCTCGTCGGTCGCCTGATGCGGGGCATGACCCGCCGGTACCTGGCCATGGAAGCCGCCGGGCTCAAGCACCGCTGCGAAGCCGGCAGCTCGGGTGCCGCGACCGCGTGACGTCGAACGCCGCAACCAGCTCCTGGCGGCGGTCGTCGACGCGTTCGCCCGCGGGGGTCTGGGCGGCCGATCGCTGCGCGAGGTCGCGGCC
>DASSUD010000453.1:0-8081 GCA_035707385.1 Acidimicrobiales bacterium | reverse complement strand
GGTGCGCGACGTCGACCCCGATGACGCCGCCGCCCCGCTGGCGTGGCTGCTGGGGGACGAGCCTCGCCGGCCCCGAGGGGCGCGCCGATGACCGATCGGCCGGTGGTCCTGCTGCTGAGCGGGCCCAACCTGAACCTGCTGGGCCAGCGCCAGCCCGAGGTGTACGGGACCGCCACCCTCGACGACCACGTGGCCACCGCCCGGGACGCGGCGCAGGGCCATGGCCTGGACCTGGAGCACCTGCAGGCGAACCACGAGGGCGACGTGGTCGACGCCATCCACGGGGCGCGGGGCCGGTGCGCGGCCATCGTGATCAACCCGGGCGCCTTCACCCACTACGCCTGGGCCATCCACGACGCCCTGGCCGCCTTCGACGGCCCTGTCGTCGAGCTGCACCTGTCCAACCCCCAGGCCCGGGAGCCGTGGCGCCACACCTCGGTCGTGGCCCCGGTGGCCACCGCCACCGTGGCGGGGCTGGGCGGGGCCGGATACCGGCTGGCGGTGGACGCCGCGGCCTCGCTCCTAGGCTTGCCCGGGTGAGCCTGGACCTGAACGCGCTGCCGCCCATGGACGTCGCCGCCCGGGCCGCTCGCCTGCGCGACGGTGTCGACGGGGCGGGCTGCGAGGCCCTGCTCGTCACCAACCTCACCAACATCCGCTACCTGACCGGCTTCACGGGGTCGGCCGCCCTGCTGCTGGTGCGGGCCGACGCCCTGGTGTTCGTGACCGACGGCCGCTACCGCGACCAGGCGACCGACGAGCTGGCCGGGGCCGGGGTGGAGGCCGCCGTCGAGGTCGGGCGCACCAGCGACGAGCAGCGCGACCTGCTGGCCAAGGCGGCCGGCGGCATCGGGCGCCTCGGCCTGGAGGCCGAGCACGTGCGCTGGGCCCAGCAGCAGCGCTACGACGGCGACTGGTTCGAGGCCGCCGACCTGGTGGCCACCACCGGGCTGGTGGAGGCGCTGCGGGAGCGCAAGGACCCGGGCGAGGTGGCCCGCATCGAGGCGGCCTGCGCCGTGGCCGACGCCGCCCTCGCCACCGTGCGCCCCCGCCTGGGCGACGGGGTGACCGAGGCCGAGTTCGCGCTGGAGCTGGAGACCGAGATGCGCCGCCTGGGCGCCGAGGGGCCGTCGTTCGAGACGATCGTGGCCAGCGGTCCCAACGGGGCCAAGCCCCACCACCGGGCCGGGTCCCGGCGCATCGTCGACGGCGACCTGGTGGTCGTCGACTTCGGCGCCCTGGTCGGCGGCTACCACTCCGACATGACCCGCACGGTCGCCGTCGGCGTCCTCCACCCCACCCAGCAGCGCATGCTGGAGGTCGTGACCGCCTCGCAGGCCGCGGGGGTGGCGGCGGTGCGGGCCGGGGTCGAGGCGCAGGCGGTCCACGCCGTGTGCAAGGCCGTGATCGCCGAGGCGGGCTGGGAGGACGCCTTCCTGCACGGGACGGGCCACGGGGTCGGCCTCGACATCCACGAGCCACCGAGGTTGTCGACCACCCCTGCTGGTACGCTGGCCGACGGCCACGTCGTCACGGTCGAGCCCGGCGTCTACCTCCCCGCCCACGGGGGCGTCCGCATCGAGGACACGGTCGTGGTCACTTCCGAGGGTTGCCGCCCGCTGACGCGGGCCCCCAAGGAACCAGCCCTCCAGATCCCCTGATCCACGCGCCAGGAGCACCACCGTCCGATGGCAGCCACCACCACCAACGACCTGAAGCGGGGCATGACCCTCGACCTCTCGGAGGGCCTGTTCCAGGTCGTCGACTTCCAGCACGTCAAGCCCGGCAAGGGCCCGGCCTTCGTGCGCACGACGCTGCGGAACGTGCGCTCCGGCGGCGTGCTCGACAAGACCTTCCGGTCCGACGAGCGGGTCGAGCAGGCCGTCGTCGACAAGAAGGACATGCAGTTCCTGTACCGGGACAGCGGCGATTACGTGTTCATGGACACCGGCACCTACGAGCAGATCCACGTGGGCCCCGACGCGCTGGGCGACGCCACCCGGTACATCGTCGACGGCTCGACGATGGTGCTGCAGTTCTACAAGGACGAGATCATCGGCACCGACCTGCCCGCCGCCGTCGAGCTGAACGTGGCCGACACCGAGCCCGGCATCCAGGGCGACCGGGTCTCGGGCGCCCGCAAGCCCGCCACGCTGGAGACGGGCCTGGTCGTGCAGGTGCCGCTGTTCGTCAACACGGGCGACCGCATCAAGGTCGACACCCGCAGCGGTGAGTACCTCACCCGGGCGTGAGCCCGCCCGCCGTGGGTGACCTCGAGCCGAGTGCGGTCGAGAGCCGTCGCGGCGCCCGGGAGCGGGCGCTCGAGCTGCTCTACGAGGCGGAGGCCAAGGGCGTCGACGCCGGCGAGGTCCTGGCCGGGCTGCCGGTCCAGCCGGCCGAGCTGGCCGTCGAGCTGGTGCGGGGCGTCGACGCCCACCGCCAGGAGATCGACGAGCGCCTGGGCCGGCTGGTGGCGCCCCGCTGGACGCTGGAGCGCCTGGCCGCCGTCGACCGGGCGGTGCTGCGGATCGGCAGCTACGAGCTGGTGGCCGCCGGCGACCGGTCGCCGGCCCTCGTCATCAACGAGGCGGTGGTCCTGGCCCGGCGGTTCGGCTCGGACGACTCGCCCCGCTTCGTGAACGGCGTGCTCTCGGCGGTGTCCGCCGAGGTGCGCCCGGGCGCCGGGGAGGGGTGACGGCCGGGCTGTCCCTGCCCGAGCCCCCGCTGGTCGATCCTGCCGCCGGCGTGGCGCTACGCCCGTGGCGGGCGACCCCCGGTGACGTGTCCGCCCTGGTGGCGGCGTGGTCGGACCCGGCGGTGGCTGCGGGCTCCCAAGCGTCGGAGGACCGCTCGCCGGCCGCGGCCGAGGCCTGGATCGCGGGCGCCCCGGCCCGTCTCGACGCCGGGCTGGCGCTCGACCTCGTCATCGCGGCCGCCGACGACGACGACGGGGTGCTGGGGGAGGTGGGCCTGCGCAACATCGACCGGGCCCGGCGGCGGGCCGAGATCGGGTGGTGGATCGGCGCCGCCCACCGCGGGCGGGGCCGGGCCGCGCCGGCGGTGGTCCTGCTGGCGGCGTGGGCCGCCGGCCCGCCCCTGCGGCTGCGCCAGGTGTGGGGCCGCATCAGCCCCGGCAACCCGGCGTCCGCCGCGGTGGCCCGCCGGGCGGGGTTCCGGCGGCTGGGCGTGGCGGCCGGCACCGAGATCTGGGCGCGCTCCCCGGAGCCGCGCCCCGGCGCTGCTACGCTGCGGCCCTGACCGTGAAGCGGGGCCTGTGAGTCCCGCACGGACAGAGCGATGGGGAGGTCCCCGATTGGCAGAACGTGAACGCCGCAGCACGCCCCCGTTCGGGGGCGTTTTCGTTGCCCGGACACAGGTGCTCGACGCCGACGACGTCCGCCGGGCCATCTGGCGCATGGCGCACGAGATCGTGGAGCGCAACCACGGGCTCGACGACGTCATGCTCGTCGGCCTCCAGACCGGTGGGGTCGCCTTCGCCGGCGCGCTGGCCGCGGCCCTCGACAAGATCGACGGGACCACCGTCCCGCTGGGCCTGCTCGACGTCGCCTTCCACCGCGACGACATCGGGCTGCGGCCGGTGCTGCCCACGGCCGTGACCGAGATCCCCGAGGACCTGACCGGCCAGGTGGTCGTGCTGGTGGACGACGTGCTGTTCACGGGGCGCACCATCCGGGCCGCGCTCGACGCCGTGCACAGCTACGGCCGGCCCCGGGCCGTCCAGCTGGCGGTCATGGTCGACCGGGGCCACCGCGAGCTGCCCGTCCGCGCCGACTACGTGGGCAAGAACCTGCCCACCCGGCGCGACGAGGTGGTCAACGCCACACTCGACGGCGTGGAGCTGGGGGAGCTCCACAAGGAGGGGCGATGAGGCACCTGCTGGGGATCACCGACCTGACCGCCGACGACATCGACCACCTCATGGTCCTCGCCGACAGCTTCGCCGAGGTGGGCCGGCGGCGGATGCCCAAGGTCCCGGCCCTCCAGGGCCGCACGGTGACCTGGCTGTTCTACGAGGACTCGACCCGGACCCGGCTCAGCTTCGAGCAGGCCGCCAAGCGGCTGTCGGCCGACACCCTCAGCTTCTCGGTGTCGACGTCCTCGGTGCGGAAGGGCGAGTCGCTGCGGGACACCGTCGAGACCATCGAGGCCATGGGCGTGGACGCCATCGTGGTGCGCCACCGCTCGGCCGGCGTGCCCCACCAGATCGCCCGCTGGGTGTCGGCGTCGGTGGTCAACGCCGGCGACGGCTGGCACGAGCACCCCACGCAGGCGCTGCTCGACTGCTACACGATCCGCGAGCACCTGGGCGGGCTCGACGGCCTGCGCATCGCCATCGTGGGGGACGTCAGGCACAGCCGGGTGGCCCGCAGCGACGCCTGGGCCTTCACCACCATGGGTGCCGAGGTCACGCTGGTGGCGCCGCCCACCCTGCTGCCGCCCACCACCGAGGGCTGGCCGGTGCGGGTCAGCCACGACCTCGACGCCGTGCTGCCGGTGGTGGACGCGGTCTACCTGCTGCGCATGCAGCAGGAGCGGATGACCGAGGCGCTGATCCCGTCGCTGCGGGAGTACACGGCCTGCTACGGCCTGACCCGGCGCCGGGTCGACCTGCTGGGCGACAAGGCCATCGTCATGCACCCCGGGCCGATGAACCGGGGGGTCGAGATCGCCGCCGACGTGGCGGACCTGCCCCGCTCGGTCGTGATCGACCAGGTGCGCAACGGGGTGGCCGTGCGGATGGCGGTGCTGTTCGAGCTGCTGGGCTCGGGCCGGGACACGGAAGGGAACCGATGAAGTCGATCGTCATCCGGGGCGGCGAGGTGGTGGACGCCACCGGCTCCCGCCGGGCGGACGTGCTGGTCGAGGACGGCCGCATCGCGGCGGTCACCGGCGACGGGTCGTCGCTGTCGGCCGACCTCACGCTGGACGCCGGCGGCTGCGTCGTGGCCCCCGGCCTGGTCGACCTGCACACCCACCTGCGCCAGCCGGGCCGGGAGGAGGCCGAGACGGTCGAGTCCGGCGCCCGGGCCGCGGCGCTGGGCGGGTTCACGTGCGTGCTGGCCATGCCCAACACCACCCCGGCCATCGACTCGGCGGGGGTGGCCCGCGAGGTCCTGGAGCTGGGCCGGGGCGCCTGCTGCGAGGTGCGGTCCTCGGGCGCCATCACCGTCGGCCGGGCCGGCACCCAGCTGGCGCCGATGGCCGAGCTGGCGGCGCTGGGCGTGCGGTTCTTCACCGACGACGGCGACGGCGTGCAGGACGGCCGGCTGATGCGCCGCGCCCTGGAGTACGCCCGGGGCCTGGGCGTCACGCTGGCCCAGCACTGCGAGGACGCGGTGCTGTCCGCCGGCGGCGCCATGAACGAGGGGGCGACCTCGGCCCGGCTCGGCATCCCCGGCCAGCCGGCGGAGGCCGAGGAGGTCATGGTCATGCGCGACATCGCGCTGGCCCGCCTCACGGGCGGCCGGGTCCACTTCCAGCACCTGTCGACGCGCCGGTCGGTGGCGCTGGTGGCGGCGGCCAAGGCCGAGGGACTGGCGGTGACGTGCGAGGCCACGCCCCACCACCTGGCCCTGACCGACGAGCGCTGCGCGTCCTACGACCCGGTGTTCAAGGTCAACCCGCCCCTGCGCACGCCCGAGGACGTGGCGGGGGTGCGGGCCGGCCTGGCCGACGGGACTATCGACTGCATCGCCACGGACCACGCCCCCCACGCCCCGGAGACCAAGGAGCAGCCCTTCGACGAGGCGCCCCCGGGGATGCTGGGCCTGGAGACGGCGCTGGCGGTGGCGCTGACCCACCTCGACCTGCCGATCGCCGAGGTGCTGGCCCTGCTGTCGTGGCGGCCCGCGGCGGTGATCGGGGCCGGTGACGCCCACGGGTCGCTGGCCGAGGGCCGGCCCGCCCACCTGTGCGTGGTGGACCCGGGCGCCACGTGGACGGTCGTGCCCGAGCGGTTGGCGTCCCGCAGCCGCAACACGCCCTACGCGGGGATGACCCTGACGGGCCGCGTCCGCCACACGGTGTACGGCGGGGAGGCGGTCGTGGTCGACGCCGAGGCGCAACGTTGAGGGTTCATGCACTAGCCTGCATGATCATGCAGCGGGACGGGCGATGAGCGGGCGCGGCGTGCGCGAGGGGCTACTGGTCCTGGCCGACGGCACGACCTACGAGGGCGAGCTGATCGGCGCCGAGGCGCCCGGCGGCGTGGCCACGGGCGAGGTGGTGTTCAACACCGTCCTCTCCGGCTACCAGGAGGTCCTGTCCGACCCCAGCTACGCCGGCCAGATCATCACCTTCACCTACCCGCACATCGGCAACTACGGGGTCAACGGCGACGACGACGAGAGCCGGCGCCCCTTCGCCCGGGGCGTGGTGGTCCGCGACCTGGCCCGGCGGCGCTCCAACTGGCGGTCCACCGGCGACCTGGACGGCTACCTGCGCCACCACGGCGTCCCCGGCATCGCCGGGGTCGACACCCGGCGCCTGACCCGCCACGTCCGCGACGTCGGGGCGCTGCCCGGCGCCTTCGGCTCGGCCGACGAGGTCACGCTCAAGGCCGCGGCGGCCGCCGAGCCCGGCACCGACGGCGTCGACCTGGTGGCCACCGTCACGTGCGCCGAGCCCTACGCGGTGGCGCGCCGGGGCGGTGACCGCCGGCTGGTGGCCTACGACTACGGCATCAAGCGCACGATCCTGCGCCACCTGTCCGGCCTGGGCGAGGTCACCGTGGTCCCGGCCGCCACGCCGGCCGCCGAGGTCCTGGCCCGCGAGCCCGACGGGGTGTTCCTGTCCAACGGGCCCGGCGACCCCGCGGCGGTGACCTACGCGGTGGACGCGGTCCGCGACCTGCTGGGCGAGGTCCCCGTGTTCGGGATCTGCCTGGGCCACCAGCTCCTGTCCACGGCGCTGGGCGCCGCCACCCACAAGCTGCCGTTCGGCCACCACGGCGGCAACCACCCCGTGAAGCGCCTGGCCACCGGGCGGGTCGAGATCACCAGCCAGAACCACAACTACGCGGTGGCCGAGGGCTCGATCGGCCCCGGCGTCGAGATCACCCACGTCAACCTCAACGACGGGGTGGTCGAGGGCGTGCGGGCGTCCGGGCTGCGGGCCTTCTCGGTCCAGTACCACCCCGAGGCCGGGCCGGGACCACACGACGCCGCCTACCTCTTCGATGAGTTCGCCGCCCTCGTCGACGAGAGCCGGGGGGCCTGAGTGCCCCGCCGCACCGACATCGAGTCGATCCTGCTCATCGGGGCCGGCCCCATCGTCATCGGCCAGGCCTGCGAGTTCGACTACTCCGGCACGCAGGCCTGCAAGGTGCTGCGGTCCGAGGGCTACCGGGTGATCCTGGCCAACTCCAACCCGGCCACGATCATGACCGACCCCGACTTCGCCGACGCCACCTACGTCGAGCCCCTCGACGCCGACCACCTGGTCAGCATCATCGAGCGGGAGCGGCCCGACGCCGTCCTGCCCACCCTCGGCGGGCAGACCGCCCTCAACCTGGCCATGGAGCTGGTGGAGGCCAAGGCGGTCGGCGTGCCCGGCACCCCCGAGCTGATCGGCGCCGACGCCGAGGCCATCTTCACCGCCGAGAACCGCGAGCGGTTCAAGGAGGCCATGCAGGGCATCGGCCTCCAGGTCCCGCCGTCGGCCACCGCCCACAGCCTCGACGAAGCCCTGGCGGTGGTGGAGCGCATCGGGCTGCCGGTGGTCATCCGCCCCGCCTTCATCCTCGGCGGCAAGGGCACCGGCATCGCCGCCACCCGCGACGACTTCGCCCGCCTGGCCGCCACCGGCCTGGCCGCCAGCCCCATCCACGAGATCCTCATCGAGCGGTCGATCGCCGGCTGGAAGGAGTACGAGCTGGAGGTCATGCGGGACCGCGCCGACAACTGCGTGGTCGTCTGCTCGATCGAGAACCTCGACCCCATGGGCGTCCACACCGGCGACTCGATCACCGTGGCCCCGGCCCAGACCCTCACCGACGTCGAGTACCAGGCCATGCGGGACGCCGCCTTCGCCTGCATCCGCCGGGTGGGGGTGGAGACCGG
>DASSUD010000452.1:0-2430 GCA_035707385.1 Acidimicrobiales bacterium | reverse complement strand
AGGCGCAGCTCGTCCACGTGGTCCTCGTCGGCCACGTCGGCCCGGAACGGCCACACGTGGAAGCCGAGGCAGCCGAGGTTCACGGCCCAGAGCACATGGGCGATGTCGGCGGCCACCAGCGCCCGCGACGGCGTCCCGTTGACCGTCTGCACCTCGGTCGTCACCAGCCAGTCCGGGATGTTGTCGGGCACCCGCTTCTGGAAGAAGTTCGGCCCCTTCACCCCGGACGGGAACCGCTGCATCAGTACCGGCCGCCCGCCCATGGCCGCCATGGCCGGGCCCTCGACGGCCAGGTAGTAGCGGACGAGGTCGAGCTTGGTCTCGCCCCGCTGGGGGAAGAACACCTTGCCGGGGCTGGTGATGTCGACCTCGCGGCCCGCGGCCTCGACGGTGGCGACCTCGCGCGCGGCCATGCCGCGCAACCTAGCTCACCATCCCCGGAGATCGACCGCCCAGGTGTCGACGACGTCCTCGCCGTCCACCACCACCATCCGCTCGTGCAGCGCCACCGTCGGGTCGACGTGGGCGGGCAGCACCCGGACCCGGTCGCCCACGGCCACCGGGTGCTCGGGCCGGGTCCCGAAGGTGATGTGCTCGTCGGACACGAACCAGCAGGTGCCGGCGTCGACCACGGTGGGGTCCCCGTGGTCCATGCCCAGCGCCTTGAGCCCGGCGTCGAGCACCGCCCAGCCGGCGGGGTTGACCGAGATGGCGGTGGTCCAGAGGAACAGCGCCGGGCGGAAGGCCGGCGCGTGGGGCAGGTACTCGGTGTCCATCAGGCAGTAGGACCCGGCCTGGACCTCGGTGGCCCACCGGTTGCAGGCGTAGGTGCCGGTGCCCCCGGCCGACACGACGTCGCCGCCGGTGTCCTCCCGGGCGGCCAGCAGCACGGCCATCGAGGCCTCGACCTGGGCCGCCTTGGCCTCCGCCGGCTCCCGCATGAGGTGGCCCTCGTAGCCCATGACCCCCCGCACCTCGAGGCCGAGCGCCCGGGCCCGGTCGGCGAGGCGGCCGGCGTCGGCCGGGTCGCAGCCGCAGCGGGGAAGGCCCACGTTCACGTCGACGAGGACCTCGCGGACCCCGCCGGCGGCCGCGGCCTCGACCGTGGCGTCGGAGTCGACCGCCACGGTGACCCGGGCCGTGCCCGCCGCCACGAGGGCGCCGAGGCGGGCGCAGTCGAGCACCTCGTTGGCCAGCAGCAGGTCCTCGCCCAGCCCGGCGGCCGCCATGCCCTCCATCTCCCTGACGGTGGCGCAGCAGAACGTGCGGTGCCCGGCTCCGGCCAGCCGGCGGGCCAGGGCCGTCGACTTGAACGCCTTCACGTGGGGGCGCAGCCTGGCGCCCGGCAGGGCGGCGGTCATGGTGGCGACGTTGTGGTCGAACGCGGCCGCCTCGACCGCCAGCGCCGGGGTCGGCACATCCGCGAGCTTCACGGGGGGCGACCTTACGTGACCCCTTCCGCCCTGACCCGGGTCTCACCTAGAGTGCCAAGAGAGCGCCGTGTGCGTTCATCCGGATCGGCGGGCGGCGCCGAAGACGTCATGTCATCTGCGCGGAGGCGCGTAACGAACCAACGGTGATACCCGGACGTCATCCGGTGGGTGCCTTGCGCACACCGGCGACGTGGGGTGTGCTGTACGACGCGGCGATGTGGGAGAGGGACGAAACGTGACACGAGGACACGACCTCACGGCACGGCACCGGCGGGCGCCGCGCGCGGTGACGGCGCTGGTCACGGCCGCACTCGTGTTCGGCGGGCTGTCGGTGCCCGGCGCCGCCGCCCAGACCCCTGACGGTCGCGCCGCCGGCGGATCCGCGGCCCAGGCCGTGCCGCCCGACACCAACACCTTCCCCATCGCCGCGCCGGCCGAGGTGTCCTTCACCGACGACTGGCACGCCTGCCGGGGCAGCGCCTGCTCGCGCCAGCACAAGGGCAACGACCTGTTCGCCGACGAGGGATCGCCGGCGGTGGCCGTCGAGCCGGGCGTCATCGCCAAGGTCGACGACACCGATGACGGCCTCGGCGGCCTGACCGTGTGGCTGCGGGGCGCCTCCGGCGTCACCTACTACTACGCCCACAACGCCGAGAACCTGGTGGTCGAGGGCCAGGAGGTCGCCCAGGGCCAGATGATCGCCCGGGTGGGGCGGACCGGCAACGCCGCCACCACGCCGCCGCACGTCCACTTCCAGGTCAACGTGTGCGGCACCTTCTCCAGCGACGAGCCCTGTACGGTCAACCCGTTCCCCTACCTGCAGCGCTGGGGCCAGGGGCTGGTCGACGGCGGGGCCGACGGCGTGGCCTGGTACGAGCCCGGCACCGCCGGCTGGGGCCGGCGCTCGGACACCGGGGCCGACCTGGCGCCGGTGACGTTCGGGCCGGCCGGCGTCCCCGACGTGCTGCCGCTGGCCGGCGACTGGGACGGCGACGGC
>DASSUD010000451.1:0-2549 GCA_035707385.1 Acidimicrobiales bacterium | reverse complement strand
GCCGTGCCGTACCGCCCCTTCTGCCAGGGCGGGAGGTCGAGGTCGCGGGGACGCTTGTGCAGGCCGGGGTCGGGCGAGACGTCGGGGCGGCCGTCGGCCGTGAGCGCCGTGGCCGCCACCGTGCGGGGGCGGGCCCCGGCGGCCAGCGCCGCCTCGCGCAGCCGGCGCCACTCGTCGAGCGGCGGCAGGTCGACCGGGCCCCCACCGGCGGGCGCCGCGGGCGCCGGCTCGGCGGCGGTGGTCGTCGGGTCGGTGGCTCCCGGCGGGGCGGTCGCGGTGGTGGGGTCGGCGGGTCCCGCCGGGTCGGCCGCGGTGGTGGGGTCGGCGGGTCCCGCCGGGTCGGCCGCGATGGTGGGGAGGGAGGGCAGCAGGTCGTCGAGCGCGCTGGCCAGCAACTCGGCGCTGGTGAGGCGGCCGGCGCTGTCGGGCGGCTGCTTGCGGGTGCGGCGGTGCAGGGAGACGACCAGGTGGTCCTGTGCCCGGGTGCAGGCCACGTACAGCAGGCGGACCCGCTCGTCGTGCGACATCTGCTCGTCGATGGGCAGGTGGGCCTCGAACGCCGCCGACACCACCGTCTTGCCGACGCGGATCAGGCACGGCCGCCCCGGTGGCCACACGACCTCGGCGCCGGCCGGGCGGTGCTGGGGTTGCGTGGACAGCCCGGACACGATGGTGACCGGGAACTCGAGGCCCTTGGCCGCGTGCACGGTCATGATGCGCACGGCGTCGTCGTCGGTCTCCGGCAGGACCGCTTCGGCCACCCGGCTGCCCTCGGCCGTCTGCTGGCGGATCCACGCCAGGTACTGGCGCAGCGTGCCGTTGGTGGTGTCGGTCCAGGCGCGGGCCTGGTCGAGCACGAAGCGGATGCGGCGCCACAGGTCGCGCGCCCGGCCCTCGGCCTCGCCCAGCTCGAGCACCCGGCGGTCGCGCACCACCCGGTCGGCCAGCTCGCTGGGCGAGGCCCACCGGCGGGCCTCGTGCAGCTCGCGGAGGTAGGCCAGGCCGGCTGCCACGACGTCGTCGGGAGGCATGTCGTCGGGCGGGGGGACGCTGTAGTCGAACCGGCCGCCCCGCTGGCGCCGGTACCGGAACAGGTCGTCGTCGCCGCAGGCGAACAGGGGCGAGCGCAGCGCGGCCACGATGGTCAGCTCGTCGGAGGGGTCGTCGACGGCCCGCAGCGTGAGCAGCAGGTCGCGCACGAGGCGGCTGGCGTAGACCAGGGACGCCGACTCGGCCCGGTAGGAGATGCCGGCCGTCGCCAGTGCGTCCTCGAGGGCCGGCAGCGACGTGCGGGTGGGGAGGAGGATGGTGATGTCGCCCGCCCGGGCCGGCTGCCAGTCGGGCGCGGCGCCGTGCGGGTCGCGGTCGACCCGCCAGCCCTCGGCCAGCGCCCGGGTGACGGTGGCGGCCACGTCGGCCGCCTCGCGGCTGCGCACATCGGCCGCGCTGGGGTCGTCGTCGTGGGCCTGGGCGCCGAGCACGGCGACCGGCGGCCCGGTGGGCGCGTCGGGCCGCACCGCCACCAGCGCCTCGTAGCCGGGCTGGGAGGGGATGCCGTCGTGGTCCTGGGCGTGGATGAGGTCGCCGAACACGCCGTTGACCAGATCGACGATGGTGGCGCCGGTGCGGAAGTTGGTGGTGAGCGACACCCGGCGGCCGCCCGAGCCGAAGTGCTCGGCGGCCCGCAGGAACAGCGAGATGTCGGCCCGCCGGAACCGGTAGATCGACTGCTTCGGGTCGCCGACGAAGAACAGGTGCCCCTCGCGGGTCTCGACGCGGTCCCACTCGTCGGCGGGGCCCGAGGGGCCGGCGCTGGCGATGAGCGCGGCCAGCTCGACCTGGATGGGGTCGGTGTCCTGGAACTCGTCGATGAGCAGGTGGCGGTAGCGGCGGTGCAGTGCCGCCCGGACCGTCGCCCCGTTGGCGGGGTGGCGCAGCGTGTCGCGGGCCAGCACCAGCAGGTCGTGGAACTCGAGCTCGCCCGACCGGCGGCGCTCGGCGGCGGCGTCGAGCGTGAAGCGGCGCAGCTCGACCGCCAGCCGGTCGACGGCCGCCTCGGCCACCTCGGCGTGGAGGGCCGTCCACCGCCGGCGCAGGTCGGCCAGCCGCTCCTTGAGCGCGGCGAGGTCGTACTCCGGCCAGTTCTCCTTGCGGCCCAGCGTCCGGCCGCGGGGGCCGGCGGCCAGGAACGACAGGCGGGTGTACTCGTCGCTGGCGGCCGCCACGCGGGCCGCCCAGGCCTCGAGCGCGGCCAGCTGGGGCAACAGCTTGTCGCCGTCGTCGCAGCAGTGATCGCAATCGGCGCACGTGGCGGCGATCTCGGCCAGCAGGTCGTCGCAGTCGGCGCTCCAGTCGCGGATGGGGCGCGGCTCGGCGGGGGCGTAGGCCTGGGCCAGGTCCCAGTTGTCGTTGAAGGCGAGGGCGATGAGCCGGAGGTGGTCGAGCCGGACCCCGGCCGCCGTCGCCAGGAGCAGGGCCCGCTCGACCGCGGGGTCGGCCAGCAGCCGGTCGAGGAACCCCGCCCAGCGGTCGTCGAACGCCACCGCCGA
>DASSUD010000450.1:0-4133 GCA_035707385.1 Acidimicrobiales bacterium | reverse complement strand
GCCCGCCACCGTGGCGCCGAGCCGCCGTAGACCCGGGGACCGCAGCGCGCTCACGGGTAGAACGCGAAGTGGTCGGTCTCGGTGGACAGGTCGGTGGCGTTGGTGACGACCGCCCACGCCTCGATGCCCAGGCCCGGTCCGAGGCCGAAGTCGTGGCCGGCGGGGCACAGGGGCGGCCGGCGCGTGACCGTGACCGAGCCGCCGCCGGAAGGCTGGAGCCCGCCGCCGGAGGCCACCGCGAACGGCGTCGTCCGGAAGTCGAGGGTCACCGGCTCGCCCGGGGCGGTGGGGTCGGCTGAGGGGTAGCACAGGCCGGTGAAGTAGCCGTAGAACGCGACCCGGGTGACCGGGCTCTCCGGGTCGCGGGCGGCCACCGTGAAGTCGTAGGTGTCCGCGGCGTCGATCGTGCCTGTGGGAGGGGTCGTGTCCCGGGGGGTGATGTCGACGACGACGCTGGTCGTGTCGTTGCCGGCCCGGGAGACGGCCGTGAGCTGGATGGTGTGGCTCCCGGCCGCCATCGACGGCCCGAACGCCCCGCCGGTGGCGGTCTCGCCGGTGGCCAGGTCGACCCAGTCGAGGCGCTCGTAGCTGCCGGTCGTGCCGCTGCCGTCGAAGGTCACCGCGGTGCCCTCGGTGGCGGTGAACGCGGTGCCCGACCCGCCGGTGGGCGCCGCGCCCGACACGGAGATGGCCGCCTGCGGCGGGGTCAGGGCCTGCACGGCGATGGTGAGGCTGCGGTTGACGGGCGGGCCGCCGGGCCAGGTGACCACCAGCCCGATGGTGTGGGACCCGGCCGTGAACGTGTGGCGGGCCCGCAGGCGGGTGAAGCCGTGGCCGATCTCCGGCGAGCAGGCGACGCTCGCCCCCTCGATCGTGTACGTGCAGGTCGTCGCCTCGCCGTCGATGAGGTTGGCCTCGATGATGTACTCGGTCCGGTCGTCGAACGGCTCGGCGGCCAGGATGGCGATGTCGGTGATGGCCGGTGCGCCGGCCGGCGGCGGCGCCACGGTGACGTCCCGGCTGAACGTGTCCACCTCGGCGCCCCGCCGCACGGTCAGGGTGACGGTGAACTCGCCGGCCGCGTCCCACACCTGGGGCGGCGGGGTGCGCAGCGACGAGGTGCGGGACCCGGTGGCACCCTCGAACTGCCAGGTCCACGAGGTGGGGGTGCCGGTCGACAGGTCGGTGAAGGCGACGGGCTCGCCCACCACCGGCGCGACGGGGGAGAACCCCCAGTCGGCCGTCAGCGGCACGGGCGGCGGTGCCACCACGACGAAGTCGGCGAAGGCGGTGACGCGGGCGCCGGTCTCGAGCGTGCCGGCCACGGTGACCCGGAACCGGCCGGGCGAGTCCCAGGCGTGACCGGTGGACGCGCCGGTGGCGGTGTCCCCGTCGCCGAAGTCCCAGGTCACGTTGGTGACGGTCTCGTCGGGATCGACGGGGCGGGCCCGCATGGTCAGGCGCTCGCCCACCTCGGCGGCGGCGGCCGACGCCACGATGGCGAGCTGGGTGCCGGGCGGGGGCGGTGACGGAGGGCCGCCGGGGACCGGGGGGACCTCGGGATCCGGGGGGCCTTGGGGCCCCGGCGTGGCGGGCCCGCCCGGCGGGCCGGAGTCGGGGACGGGCTCGGCGGTGGGGTCGCCGCCCTCGGGATCGGGCTCGGCGGGGTCGACCTCGCCGGGGGCGGGCCCGCCGTCACCTCCGGTGTCCTCGGCCTCGGGCTCGTCCCCGCCGGGGTCCTGGCCGCCTTCCCCGCCCTCGTCGACGCCCTCGCCCGCGCCGGACTCGGCGGCGTCGGGTGTCCCGGGATCGTCGGCCCGGGTGCCGTCGGCGTGGACCACGCCGGCGCCGGGCCGCTCGGGGTCGTACTTGCGGACCGCGGCGAACGACCCGTCGATGCGGACCACGCCGGCCCGCTCGCTGCCGGGGTCGTTGTAGAACACGATGCCGTCCCGGTCGAACAGCTCGAACTCGGTGCCGGGGGCGACCAGCTCCGCCGTGCGGGTCACCTCGCGGGACTCCAGGTCCACCACCACGACGGTGCCGTCGCTGAAGTCGGGGATGAACACGTGGCCCCTCGCCTCCTGGGGCGCCCCGAGGTCGCTGCCCGGCGCGGCCACGTCGACGACGACCGCGCCGCACTCGCCGGAGCCGAGGTCGCTCACCCGCAGGACGCCGTCGTCGCCGGACACGACGTAGAGCCGCGGCGCCCGGTCCGACCCGCCGACCCGCACGGACGCGTCGGCCGGGTCGATCTCCAGGCAGGCCCGGCCGTCGAACCCGCCGTCGCCGGCCAGCGAGCGCACGAGGCGCCCGCCCCGCTCGACCACGGCCGCGGTCCCGTCGACCACCACGAGCTGGGCGTCGCCCGGGTCCTCGACCGCCTCGGGGCGCCCGCCGCGCTCGGGGCCGTCGAACCAGGTGAGGTCGCCGGTGCTGCCACCGAGGACCCACAGGCGCCCGCCGTCGTCGACCACCGAGGACCCCACCGGCTCGGCCAGGGACTGCACCTCACCCCGCAGCGACGACAGCGCGCCACCGTCGGCCACGCCCACCCGGCCCCGGGTGTGGTCCACCACGTACATCAGCTCGCCGCTGGGATGGGCCGACAGCTCGCCCCGGGCGCCCTCGATGACCTCCACGCCCGGCGCGGCCACGAACGTGGCGGGGTCGACGCGGCGCACCACGCCCAGCGCCCGGTCCAGCGCGTAGCCCACCGTGCCGTCCTGCACCGAGCCCAGGTCCGCACCCGGCTCGGCCACCGCCACCCGGGCCGCCACCTCCGCCGTCCCCCCGTCGATCAGCGTGAGCTGCCCCACCACCGACGACGCCACCCAGGCCCCACCGCCCCGCAGGTCGAACTCGGCCGGCGGGACGGCGTCACCGCCGCCCGCCACCACCATGCCTCCCGCCACCCCGCACAGCAGGGCGGCGGCACCCAGCCGAAGGCCGACCGCCCGGCGGCCTGCACCGGTCGCGGGCATCTACCCGCCCACGGGGCTGTCGGGGCTGTCGGGGTTGACGGCGTCGCCGGCCGTGGCGACCGCGGTGGGGGGTGCGGTCTGCGCACGGCCGGCGCGCCGAGCCCGGCGAGCGGCGCCGAGCAGCGGCCGCGGGTCCACCAGTGCCCGCAGCCGCCGCCCGGGGCTCGTCCCCCGCCGTAGGGACGAGCGCGCGTCGCCGGCCAGTCGCCAGGCGCGGTCCGCCGCCGCGGCGTCCGGCTCGAACGGCGCGTACACCGCCACCGCCACCAGCGGCACGAGCTGGCCCACCGGCCCGGCCCCCTGGGGGAACCTCGCCCGGGTCTCACTGGCCACCTCGGAGGCCGTGAGCGACGCCGGCACCGGCATGCCCAGCTCGACGAGGCGGTCGACGGTCTCCCGCCAGGCGCCGACGACCCGCGCCGCCGCCGAGGCGGCCCGGCGCCGGCGGCTGCGCCGCAGCCGCTTGGCGGTGGCGGGCAGGGCCAGCAGGCCGAGCAGGCCCGCGAAGGCGGCGATGCCGCCGGCCGCGGGGGCGCTCACGCCCCGCCCGCCCTCGCTGTCGCCGTCCACGGTCGCCTCGACGACCTCGGGCGGCACGGGCGGGCTGGGGCGCGACGCGTCGCTGGGGGCGTTGCTCGGCCGCCCGGGCGGGGCCTGGACGTCGTCGGGCTCCGGGGCGGAGTCGGTCCGGCGGCCCGTGGCCTCGATGGCCACCCAGCCCAGGCCCTCGAGGTGGACCTCGGGCCAGGCATGGGCGTGGGCGTCGGTCACGGTCATCACCCCGCCGGCGTCCGGCTCGGGCAGCCGGTAGCCGACGGCGACCCGCGCCGGGAAGCCCCGGGCACGGGCCAGCACCGCGTAGGCCGCGGCGAACTGCTCGGCGTAGCCCTCGCGCTCGGTCTCGTCGCCCAGCAGGACGCGCAGGAGAGCCTCGTAGTTGTGGCCGGGCTCGGCGTCGGCCGAGTCGTCGTAGCGGATGGCCAGCATCCCGTCGCGCAGGGCGAGCAGCTCGCCGGCGCGGGACCCGGCGTCCGCCGTCCACGCCGTGGCCAGGTCGGACAGCCCGACCGGCAGCCTGGGCGGGGTCATCCGCACGGGGTCGAGCGCGGGGTCCCGGGTGGGGGTCGCCGCGGCCAGCTGCTCCTCGCT
>DASSUD010000449.1:0-12026 GCA_035707385.1 Acidimicrobiales bacterium | reverse complement strand
GGCACCGACGAGATCCAGCGCAACATCCTCGGCGAGAAGGCCCTGGGCCTGCCCCGCGAACCGGCCCCCGAGCGGACCGCGGTGTTCCGCGACCTGCCCCGCAACACCTGACTTCGGGGACCGGCCGGGCCGCTGGTACGTTCCCGCAGATGAGCGAGCCCGGCGCCGGCGGCCGTGACGTGGTGGTCGAGCGGGGGCCCGACCACGTGGCCACCGTCGAGATCCGGCGGCCACCGAACAACCACTTCGACGCCGACCTGATCGGCCGGCTGGCCGGCGCCCTGGAGGACCTGGCGGCGGACGGCGAGACCCGCGCCGTCGTGCTGTGCAGCGCCGGGCGGCACTTCTGCGCCGGTGCCGACTTCGGCGGCGGGGCCGAGGGTGCCCGCGAGTCGGCCCGGCTGTACGAGGCGGCCGTGCGCCTGTTCCGCCAGCCGCTGCCCGTGGTGGCCGCGGTGCAGGGCGCCGCCATCGGCGGGGGCCTGGGGTTGGCCCTGGCGGCGGACCTCCGGGTGGTGGCGCCCGAGGCCCGCTTCGCCGCCAACTTCGCGCTGCTGGGCTTCCATCCCGGCTTCGGCATCTCGGTGACACTGCCCCGGGTCGTCGGCCCGCAGGCGGCGCTCGAGCTGCTCACCACCGGCCGCCGCATCGACGGCGAGGCGGCCCTGCGGATCGGGCTCGCCGACCGGCTGGTTCCCGGAGGCGACCTGCGGTCGGCGGCCCGGGCCCTGGCCGGCGAGATGGCGGCCGCCGCGCCCCTGGCGGTGCGGGCCGTCCGGGCCACGCTGCGGGGCAGGCTGGCCGAGGAGGTGGCGGCGGCGGTCGACCACGAGCGGGTCGTGCAGCAGCGCCTGATGGCCACGGCGGACTTCCGCGAGGGGGTGGCGGCGGTGGCCGAGCGCCGCCCCGGCCGCTTCACGGGCCGCTGACACGCACGGCCGGGTCGGTCTCGACGTCGCCGACGCGCCAGTCTGGGGGCATGACCGACGGGATCATCGCGCGGACGACCACGATCACGGGCCACGGCGGCGACGAGATCGAGGCGTACCTCGCCCATCCGCTCGACGGGGACCGCCAGCCGGGCGTGGTCGTCCTCCACCACATGCCCGGCTACGACCGGGCCACGAAGGAGATCGCCCGCATGTTCGCCGTGTACGGCTATGCCACGCTCATGCCCAACCTCCACCACCGCTACGCACCGGGTGCCAAGGCCACCGACGCCGCGGCCGCCGCCCGGGAGGCGGGGGGCGTGCCCGACGAGCAGTGCCTGGGCGACGTCCGCGGCGCCCTGGACGCGCTGCGGGCCCGGCCGGAGTCCAACGGTCGGGTCGGGATCATCGGCTACTGCTCCGGCGGGCGACAGAGTTGGCTGGCGGCGTGCACGCTCGACGTCGACGCGGCCGTCGACTGCTACGGCGGGCGGGCGGACCCGGCGCGGGCGCCGGGCCTGCGCTGCCCGCTGCTCGGCCTGTTCGGGGTCGAGGACGCCAGCCCGTCGCCCGACGACGTGGCGGCCATGGCCCGGGCGCTCGACGAGCACGGCAAGGAATACGAGTTCCACAGCTACGAGGGCGCCGGCCACGCGTTCTTCTCCGTCGACCGGCCGGCCTACCGCCTCGACGCCGCCCGGGACGGCTGGAAGCGGATCTGGGCCTTCTTCGGCCAGCACCTCCAGGGAGGATGAGCGATGTGCACGTACGTGACGACCACCACCCCGGTCGGTGGAAGCGCCTACGGTGGCGACGACTGGTTCCCGGTCGACCGCGCCGTGGTCTACTTCGACCACCCCCAGGACGCCCCGCTGGACCACGCGCTGTGCGTCGACGTGTGGGGGGTCGCCGGCCGGGTGGCGGTCGAGCTCGACGCGGCGTCGGCCCGCCGGCTGGCCGAGGCGATCCTCGCCACCCTCGACCACGACGAGGTCGCCGCCCTCGGGGGCTGACCATGACCCACTACGAGGTCCTGGGGGTGGGGGAGCAGGCGTCCACCGAGGAGATCAGGCGGGCGTACCGGCGCCAGGCCCGCGACCACCATCCCGACGCCAACCCGGCCGACCCCGCGGCCGGTGAGCGCTTCCGCCGCCTCGCCGAGGCCTACGAGGTGCTGAGCGACCCCGTCCGCCGCTCCTGGTACGACGCCGCGGTCGGCGTGCGCCCGGGTGGCGGTACCGCCGGCGACTCAGCACCGGGACCCGGGTCGCGGGCAGGTACCGGGCCACCGGGCCCGTCACCGGGCCCCACCCGGCCGCCCGGCCGCTCGGGCCCGCCGCCCGGTCCACGGCCCACCCCCGCGCCGGGCGTGGTGGCCGACCGCATCCTCCAGGTCGCCTTCACGGTCCCGTTCGCCCTGGTCCCGGGGCTCGCCCTGGCCGGGCGCGTGGCACTGGTGGCCGGCGGGTGGTTCCTGGTCGGGTACCTGCTGCGCCGGCACGCGCAGGCGGCGCCCGTCGCCTACCCCTGGTGGCGCTCACCGGGCTGGGCGGGGACGGGCCGCTTGGTGAGGGCCGGCGCGGCCGCCGCCGGCCTGCTGGTGGGGACCCTCCTGGTGCTGCCGCTGGCGGAGCGGGTGCGGGACGCGATCGACGCCCAAGGGGTGGTGGAGGACGCCGCCGAGGCGGGAGCGCCGCCTGCGGCGGTCACGGCGGCCCGGGCGGCGCGCGACGATGCCGTCGACGCCGCCGCGGGCGCGCTGTGGCGCGTCCCCGCCGGCCTGGTCGTGGCGGTGGCCGCCTGGCTGGGGTCGGCCCGGCTGCCGGCCGTGTTCGGGTTCCCGGACCGGCGCGCCCGCCGGGGCTGATCGCGCCGGTTCGCTGTGGCCGGGGGTTCCGGTCCCCCGGCCACAGGCGCCTTGCGCCGGGCGCCGACCGGTGGTCGGCCGGCGGGCTCAGCCGTCCCGGGCCGGGACCGAGCGCGCGGAGATGGGCGGGGGCAGGGCCGGCCCTGGGGGAGGCAAGGCCGGCCCTGCCCCCGGGCGCCCGCGTCTGGGGTCCGTGGGCGCCGGGGTGACCACCCGCGCGACCTGGGCGGACGCGCCGGCACGCCGGACCTCGGCCCTCGCGCTCGGGGACAGCCGGCGGGAGGCGGTGGCGTCCGACGGGGTGGTCACCCGTCGGACGCTATGCGGTCACCGGGTGACGCAACGTCCTACCAGGAGGGTGAACCGGGTCCCCGCGCTGCGGGGTCGCGCCCATCCCCGCTCACACCAGGGTGAGGCGCTGCGCGGCCCTGGGGCCGGCCTCAGACCCGTCCTCGAGGCGCCACGACAGGGCGGTAGTCGCAACTCACCCTGCGGGAGCGACGCCGGCTCACCCGGGCCGGGACGAGGCTGTGGGGACCCGCCCGCCCGAGGTGCCCATGCCGTTCTACGAGTTCACCCTGTCCGGCGACCTCGATCCGGGCGTGGTCGAGCAGGAGACCGGCCTGAGGTGCACCGTGGCGGCCCGGGAGCTGCGGGCCCGCGGCGAGCTGGTCGACCGGGCGGCCCTCCACGGGATGATCGAACGGATGTACCGGCTCGGGCTCGATCTCGTCGCCGTCGAACGGCGTTCGACGCATCACACACCGTGACGAGTACGTAAGATTTCCCCGGATCCGGTGCCGGGGGTCTTCGTACAGGGGTGACGAGGAGTCGAGGAGGGCGGGGGAGTGTCCCAACCCGACAGGCCGGGTGCACGTGCCATGCCGCCGCGCTCCCCCGCGGCCCACCTCCCGCCCCACCTCCCGCCCCACGTCGTCCGGCGGCCCCGGCTGGCCGGGGCGCTGGATTCGCCCGGTGCCCGTGTCGTCGTGGTCACCGGGCCGGCGGGGTCCGGGAAGACCGTGGCCGTGCGGGACTGGCTCAGCCAGGAGGAGGAGCCCACGGCGTGGCTGTCGCTCGAGGCCCGCCATGCGGACCCCGAGCACCTGCTGGAGGCATTGATCGACGCCCTCGACGATCTCGCCCCCGGGCTGAGCGCCGCCATCGGCGCCGACGAAGGCGACGACCACGGCGCCACCCTCGCCATCGCCAGGGCCGCCGACCACCTGGCCTCGGGGTCCCGGGCGACGCTGGTGCTCGACGACGTCCACGTGGTGGACCACAGCCCGGCGGCCGACCTGCTCGCCGCGCTCATCGAGGCGGTCACCTCGACGAGCCTGCGCATCGTCCTGTGCAGCCGCTCCGACCCGCCCGTCGCGCTGCACCGGCTGCGGCTGGCAGGCGAGCTGGTCGAGGTGCGGGAGGCGGCGCTGCGCTTCAGCGAGGTCGAGGCCCGGCAGTTCTTCGCCCTGTTCCCCCAGGTCGACCTCGATGGCGAGCAGGTGGCCCGGTTGCAGGAGCGCACCGAGGGCTGGGCCGCGGGGCTGCAGTTCGCGGCCCTCTCGCTGGCCGGCCGCGACGACCCCGGTGCGTTCGTGGACCGCTTCGCCGGCAGCGACCGCCACGTCGCCGACTTCCTGCTGGACGAGGTGCTGGACCGCCAGCCCGAGCCCGTACGGGACTTCCTCCTGGCCACGTCGGTGCTGGAGCGGTTGCGAGCGGACCTGTGCGAGCACGTGACCGGGCGGTCCGACGCCGCTGCCCTCCTGCGGCGGGTCGAGTCCGAGAACCTGTTCCTGGTCCCGCTGGACGACCAGCGGGCCTGGTTCCGCTACCACCACCTCTTCGGCCAGCTCTTGCGGCGGGAGCTTCGGCTGACGCGGCCCGACATGGAGCGGCTGGGTCACGAGCGGGCGGCCGCCTGGTTCCGCGACCACGGCGAGCCCGGCCTCGCCATCGACCACCTGCTGGAAGCGGGCCACCACGACGAGGCGTTCGACCTGCTGACCCGCCACCTGCGGGCGTACCTCGCCGCCGGGCGCCAGGAAACGGTGCGGGGCTGGCTCGACCGCCTCCCGGCGGAGTTCGTGGACCGCAAGCCCGGCCACCGGCTGATGGTGGCCTTCGCCTACGCCCGGTCCGGGCGGACCCTCGACGGCGAGCGGATCGTGGAGAGGGCACGGGCCGCGGCCACGCCGGAGGAGGTCGCGGACGTCGGCATCCACTTCGACGTCACCGAATCGCTGTTCGCCGCGGTCAGCGGCGACCCCGAGCGGGCCATCGCGCTCGGCGACGCCGCCTGGGCCCGCCGGGACGAGGTCCGTCTCGCCGCCATGGAACCCAGCCTGGCGGCCCCTGCCCGCGAGCTGTGGGGCTACCTGCCGGTCGGCCTCGCCCGCGCCCACGCGCTGCTGGACGACCGCGCCGGGGTCCGCCGTTGGGCCCGCGTGGCCCGCCGCCAGGGACCGCCGCTGCCGGGCGACCTGGTCGGCATCATCGGCGCCGAGGCCTGGGTCGAGGCCCGCCACGGACGCTTGCGGGCCGCCGCCGAGCTCGGCGAGGAGGCCCTGGCGCTCGGCACGGAGCAGGGCCGTGGATCCCGGCGGGCGATGATCGGCGCCCGCACGGCCCTGGCGCTCGTCCACCGGGAGCGCGACGAGCTGGACCGCGCGGTGGAGGTGCTGGAGCCGTACATCGACAACGCCCTCGTCGAGGGGCACGTCGGCATCGCGACCACGGGCGAGGCGGAGCTGGCCCGGGTGGCGTGCTCGCAGGGGCAGCCCGAGGCCGCGCTGCGCCGCCTGGTGCGTGTCCGCCACGACCGCGCCACCCGGGGCATGCCCCCGTTCGTGGCCGTCGTGCTGGACCTGGCCGAGTGCCGGGCCCGGTTGCTGATCGGCGACGTCGACCGGGCCCAGGACCTGATCGACGACATCCCTCCCGGCCCCGAGCGGTCCCTGCTCGAGGCGCGCCTGGCCCTCATCGCCGGCTGCCCGGCCACGGTGCCCGCGCTGCTGGCGGCCGTCGACGAGGACGGGAACCGCCGGCGCAGGTTCGAGTCGGCCGCGCTGGCGGCGCGGGCGGCGGTGGCCGACGGCGACCTGGCCGGTGCCCGCCGGGTGCTGTGCGAGGTGGCGGCGCTGGCCCAGCGCGAGGAGGCGTGGCGCAGCTTCCTGGACGAGGGGTTCGACATCCGGGACCTCGTGGCCGCCCCGGCGGGCACGCCGGCCCGGCCCCGGCCGGCGTCGGCGGTGGCCCTGGTCGACCCGCTGAGCGACCGGGAGATGTCGGTCCTGCGCTACCTCCCGAGCCGGTTGTCGAACCGGGAGATCGGTGACGAGCTCTACGTCTCGCTCAACACGGTGAAGTCGCACCTGAAGACGATCTACCGCAAGCTCGAGGTCGACCGGCGGGAGGAGGCCGTGCGCCGGGCCCGCCAGCTCGGGTTGCTCTGAGCGGCGGCGGAGTTGAATCGGGCTTCACCCTGGCGGGGTGTGCTCGGCTCACCCCGCTCCCTCCCATCATGGGCCCGTGGCCGATGTCGCCGAGATCACGCTGCGCTGCAGGGGCGCGCGCCGGCTCACCGCCGGGTTCGCCGGCTGGGACGTGGCGGAGTCCGGTCCGTTCACGATCCTGCGCCGGGCGGGCGCCACGGCCGGGGAGGTGCGCGCCGCGCTGGTCGAGGTGGCGGACCTCGGGCTCGAGCTGGAGTCGCTGCGGCGCTCGTAGCGCTCGTCCTGATCCCCCGCCGCCCGCCTCGCGGTGGTCAGTCCCGGCCCTTGCGCCGCTGCGCGTCCCTGGCGAGGCGGGAGAAGCGCCGCCCGTAGGCCCGCTGGAGGTGCGGCTGGGCGCGGCGCTCGGCCGCCTCCGCCTCCCGCTCCAGGGCCCGCCACCCCTCGACCCGCTCGGGCGCCAGATCGCCGGCGGCCACGGCGGCGGCAACGGCGCAGCCCGGTTCGCCGTCGTGGCCGCAGTCGCCGAACCGGCAGCCGGCCGCCAGGTCGTCGACGTCGGCGAAGGTGGCGGCCACCGCCTCGCGGTCGGCCCACAGCCCGACGGCCCGCAGCCCGGGGGTGTCCACCAGCACGCCACCGCCGGGGAGCGGGTGGGCCTCGCGGGTGGTGGTGGTGTGGCGGCCCTTGGCGTCGCCGGCCCGGACCTCGCCGGTGGCCATGACCTCGGCGCCGAGGAGCGCGTTGGCCAGCGAGGACTTGCCCGCGCCCGACTCGCCGACCAGGACCACCGTCCGCCCGGCCACCACCGCCCGCATCTCGTCCAGGCCGTGGCCGGTGGCGGCCGAGGTGACCACCACGTCCAGGCCGGGGTGGGCGCCGGCGACGGCGGCGGCCTGCCCGGTGGCGTCGAGAGCCAGGTCGGCCTTGGCCAGCACGACCACCGGCACGGCGCCGGCCTCCCACGCCAGCGTGACGACCCGGTCGATGCGCCCCGCCTTCACCGGCCGGTCGAGCCCGCACACCACGAGCACGGCGTCGACGTTGGCCGCCAGCTGCTGGGGGGTGTCCGAGCCTGCGGACCGGCGGGTGAGGACCGACGTGCGGGGCAGGATGCCGGTCGGGACGTCCCCGTCCACCACCAGCCAGTCGCCCACGGCCGGCGGGGGCTCGAGCCTGCCGGACAGCATCAGCGTGCGGACGCCCCCCGGGAGGGCCACGAGCACGCCGGCGCCGTCGTGGCGGATCACCCTGCCGGCCTCCACGTGCCCGCCGCCCTCCGCGGCGGCGAGCAGGGCGGCCCAGCGGTCGTTCCACCCGAACGGCACCAGGGAGTCGTAGGCCACGAGGAGCCGCACGGTAGCGGTGGCGCCGGGGCCGGGCCAACGGGCCTACGCTCGGGCGATGGCCGCGCCCGATCCGTTCGACGAGCTGCGCCGGTTCGCGCTCGACCTGCCCGGCGCCTGGGAGGACTTCCCCTGGGAGGAGTCGGTGGTGAAGGTGGGCAAGAAGATCTTCGTCTTCCTCGGCCACCCGGAGGACGCGGCCGCGGGCCTGTCGGTCAAGCTGCGCGAGTCCCACGACGAGGCGCTGGCCATGGACTTCACGTCCCCGACGGGGTACGGGCTCGGGCGGCACGGCTGGGTCAGCGCCGCCTTCGCGCCCGGCGTCGAGGTCCCCGTGGGGATGCTGTGTGACTGGATCGACGAGAGCTATCGTCTGATCGCCGGGAAACGCCTCGTCGCGGAGCTGGATCGCCGGGCGACCCCCTGAGCTCCCGGTTCGCCTGCCAAAGATGTCATGGGGTACTGCTGAGGGGATACTCCGTGCGCACGCCCAAGGAGCCCGCCTGTGCCGCTGATCGAGGTCCACGGTCAACCTGTCCACGTCGTCGACCGCGGGGAGGGCGAGGCCGTCGTCTTCCTCCATGCCTTCCCGTTGCAGGCCGCGATGTGGGACTACCAGGTCGACGCCCTCGAGGGCACCCACCGGTGCATCGCCGTCGACCTCCCGGGCTTCGGGCAGTCGCCCCCGCCCGACGACCCCGGGGCCGCGTCCATGCAGGGCTGGGCGGCCCTGGTCGCCGGCGTGCTCGACGAGCTCGGCATCGACTCCGCCACGATCGTCGGGTTGTCCATGGGCGGCTACCTGGCGATGGCGCTGCTGCGCCACCACCCGGCGCGGGTCCGCCAGCTGGTGCTGGCCGACACCAAGGCCCGCTCCGACGACCCGGGCGCCGTCCAGCGCCGCACCGCGCAGCAGGACCAGCTGCGGGGCGGGGCCGAGGTGGCGTCGCTGGCCAAGGAGACCGTCGAGGGCCTGCTGTCGTCCGGCTCGATGTCGCGGCCCGAGCTGGTCGACTACGTGCACGCGCTGGCCGACGGCGCCGATCCCGAGGGGTGGATCGCGGCGCTGGAGGCGATGAAGGACCGGCCCGACTCGATGCTCCTGCTGCGCCAGGCGGACATGCGGGCCCTGGTGATCGTGGGCGAGCTCGACCGCGTCACGCCGATCGCCGAGGCCATGAGCGTCCGGTCGCTGCTCAAGGGCGAGCTGGTCATCGTCCCCGACGTCGGGCACCTGCCCAACGTCGAGGACCCGCTGGCGTTCAACGAGGCTCTTCTCGCCTTCCTCAACGCCGCCTGACCCGACCGCTCCACCCACCGCGGTCGGCGACGGGGACGGCCTTGGTCCACGTCACACTGCCCGCGCGTAGACCGAACACCGTTCGTGGGTATACCTGGCCCGCGTGTGCGGCTTCAGTGGCGAGATCGACCTGGCGCGCTCCCGGGCGGCCGACCCCGCCACGGTGGCGCGCATGACCGGGACCATGGCGTCCCGGGGCCCCGACGGCTCGGGCCTGTGGGCGCAGGGCCCGGTCGCCCTCGGGCACCGGCGGCTCAAGGTCATCGACCTGTCCGAGCGGGCGGCCCAGCCCCTCGTGGACAGCGAGCTGGGCGTGGCGGTGGCCTTCAACGGCTGCATCTACAACCACCGTGAGCTGCGCCGCGAGCTGGAGGGCCACGGCTACCGGTTCTTCTCGACCGGCGACACCGAGGTGATCGTCAAGGCCTACCACCGGTGGGGCGACGCCTTCGTCGACCGGCTGGTGGGGATGTTCGCGCTGTGCCTCGTGGAGCGGGACAGCGGCCGCGTCGTCCTGGCCCGCGACCGGCTCGGGATCAAGCCCCTGTACCTGGCCGAGGTCGGCGGGTGCCTGCGGTTCGCGTCCACCCTCCCCGCCCTGCTCGCCGGCGGCGGGGTCGACACCGCCGTCGACCCGGTGGCCCTGCACCAGTACCTCACCTTCCACTCGGTGGTGCCCGCCCCCCGCACGATCCTGTGCGGGGTGTCCAAGCTGCCGCCCGCCACCGTGCTGGTGGTCGAGCCCGACGGGCGGCGCCACGAGCGGACCTACTGGCGGGCGGAGTTCGGCCGGCGCCCCGAGCACGAGGGCTGGGACGCCGGCGACTGGCAGGAGGCGATCCTCGCCGCGCTGCGCACCGCCGTGGAGCGGCGCATGGTGGCCGACGTGCCGGTGGGGTGCCTGCTGTCGGGCGGGCTCGACTCCAGCCTGGTCGTCGGGCTGCTGGCCGAGGCCGGCGTGCGCGACCTGCTGACGTTCAGCATCGGCTTCGAGTCCCACGGCGGCATCGAGGGCGACGAGTTCCGCTACTCCGACGTGGTGGCCGAGCGCTTCGCCACCGACCACCACCGGATCCGGGTGCCGAGCGACCGGCTGCTGCCGGCGCTCGACGGGGCGGTCGCGGCCATGAGCGAGCCGATGGTGAGCCACGACGCCGTCGCCTTCTACCTGCTGTCCGAGCAGGTCTCCCGGCACGTGCGGGTCGTGCAGTCGGGCCAGGGGGCCGACGAGGTGTTCGCCGGCTACCACTGGTACCCGCCGATGCTGGCCGACACCGGGCCCGACGGTGGGGTCCTCACCTACGGCGAGGCCTTCTTCGACCGCCCCGACGAGGCGATGGCCGACGTCGTGGCCCCCGCCCACCGCTGCGCCGACGACGCCGCCGGCACCTTCGTGTCGGGCCACTTCGCCCGGCCGGGGGCGGCCACGCCGCTCGATAGGGCACTGCGCCTCGACACCGAGGTCATGCTGGTCGACGACCCCGTGAAGCGCGTCGACAACATGACGATGGCCTGGGGCCTGGAGGCGCGGGTGCCGTTCCTGGACCAGGACCTCGTGGCGCTGGCCGCCGCCTGCCCGCCCGAGCTCAAGGTGGCGAGCGGGGGCAAGGGCGTGCTCAAGGACGCGGCCCGCGCGATCATCCCCGCCGAGGTCATCGACCGGCCGAAGGGCTACTTCCCGGTCCCGGCGCTCACCCACCTGGAGGGCCCCCTGCTCGACCTCGTGCGCGACGCCCTCGCCGACCCGGCCGCCAAGCAGCGGGGCCTGTTCGAGCCCGCCTACGTCGAGGCGCTGCTGGCCGAGCCCAACGGCGGCCTCACGCCGCTCGGCGGCAACAAGCTGTGGCAGCTCGGGCTGCTGGAGCTGTGGCTGCAACGCCAGGGGGTGGCGCCGTGACCGGGCGACGGCGGCCGCCCCGCACCGGCCTCGACCGGCCGGGCGCCATCTCCACCGCCTCCTGGCGGGAACCCCCGAGCGAGCTGGCCGCGGCGATGGGCCGGGACGTCCTCGTCGACATGGGCTGGGGCCGGGTGCTGTTCGGCCAGACGTTCCGCTCGCCCGAGGCGGTCGTCGACCTCCTGCGGGACGAGGTGCACGGCAGCCGGGACATCTGCATCTATCCCCGCGACCCCCACGTGCTGGTGGCCCAGGCGCCCCAGGAGGTGTTCGTCGACCCCTCCTACACCTACCGGTTCTGGCTCGACCACCCGCTGCCCGACCGCGAGCCGGTCCCCGGGCTGGTGGTGCGGGACCTGGCCAGCCGGGAGGACGCGGACGCGATCGTCGACATCTACCTGCGGTGCGGCATGGTCCCGGCCCCGGCGACCGTCCTGTGGCACAACCACGACGCCGGGCGGGCGACCTACCTGGTGGCGGCGGACACCCGCACGGGCGACGTCATCGGCACCGTGGCGGGCATCGACCACGTCGCCACCTTCGGGGACCCCGAGCGGGGGACCTCGCTGTGGACCCTGGCCGTCGACCCGGGCTCGACCGTGCCCGGTGTGGGCGACGCCCTCGTGCGCGGCCTGGTCGAGCGCTACCGGGCCCAGGGCCGGGCCTACCTCGACCTGTCGGTCATGCACGACAACGAGCCCGCCATCGCCCTCTACGAGAAGCTGGGCTTCGAGCGGGTGCCCGTGTTCGCGGTGAAGCGCAAGAACGCCATCAACGAGCGCCTGTTCGCCGGCGAGCACGAGGGCCTGGACGACCTCAACCCCTACGCCCGCATCGTGGCCGAGGAGGCGCTGCGCCGGGGCGTCGCGGTGGACGTTCTCGACGCCCGGGCCGGCGAGATCCGGCTCAGCCACGGCGGCCGCAGCGTGGTCACCCGCGAGTCGCTGTCCGAGCTCACCACCGCCGTGGCCATGAGCCGCTGCGACGACAAGCGCCACACCCGCCGGATCCTGGCCCGGGCCGGCCTGCCCGTCGCCCCGGGGCGCGACGCCACCTTCGACCGGGGCGACCACGAGTTCATGGCCGAGGTGGGGGAGGTGGTGGTCAAGCCGGCCCGCGGCGAGCAGGGGGCCGGCATCACCGTGGGCGTCACCACCGGCGACGAGCTGGACGCCGCGCTCGCGCTGGCCCGCAGCCACGGCCCCGACGTCGTCATCGAGCAGCGGGTGCCGGGC
>DASSUD010000448.1:0-4396 GCA_035707385.1 Acidimicrobiales bacterium | reverse complement strand
GTCCGCGAGCACCTGTGCGACGGCGAGCTGTCGATCGGTGACGTGGTCCTGTCCGGGGGCGAGGTGGTGGTGGTGCTCACCACCGACCGGGCCGAGCGCCTCGACCCCGGCACGACGCTGTCCACCGACCAGGGCGAGCTGAGGGTGGTCTCGGCGCGACCCCACCAGGACCGCTGGCTGGTCACCTTCGCGGACCGCGACAGCCGCGAGCAGGCCGACGCCCTCCGGGGGCTGGCTCTGCGGGCGCCTGCGTTCGACGACCCGTCCGAGCTGTGGGTACACGACATGGTGGGTGCCACCGTGGTCACCACCGGGGGAGACACGGTGGGGGCCTGCGTGGCGGTGGTGGCCAACCCCGCCGCCGACCTGATCGAGCTGGACGGTGGCGCACTGGTGCCCGTCACCTTCGTCGTCGACCACGCGCCGGGCGTGCTCACGATCGATCCCCCCGACGGCCTGTTCGACCTCTGAGCCGGGTGGCGCCGTGCGCATCGACGTCTTCACCATCTTTCCCGAGATGATCGCCCGGTTCGCGGACCAGAGCCTGCTCGGGCGGGCCCGTGAGGCAGGCGCTCTCGACATCCGCGTCCACGACCTGCGTTCGGCGGCGACCGACCCCCACCGCTCGGTCGACGACGCCCCCTTCGGCGGTGGTGCCGGCATGGTGCTGATGCCCGAGCCTGTCTTCGGGGCGGTGGAGGCGGTCGATCCGCCCCGCCCGCTGCTGTACCTGAGCCCGGCCGGCACCCGCCTCGACCAGCGCGTGGCCGTGGAGCTGTCCCGCCTCGACGGGTTCAGCCTGCTGTGCGGGCGCTACGAGGGCGTGGACGAGCGCGTCCGCGAGCACCTGTGCGACGGCGAGCTGTCGATCGGTGACGTGGTCCTGTCCGGGGGCGAGGTGGCGGCCATGGTGGTCATCGAGGCGGTCGGCCGCCTGGTGCCCGGTGTCATGGGCAACGAGGCATCGGCCGAGGACGAGTCGTTCAGCGACGGCCTGCTGGAGTACCCGCACTACACGCGTCCCGCCGAGTTCCGGGGCTGGGCGGTGCCGGAGGTGCTGCGCAGCGGCGACCACGGCCGGGTGGCGCGCTGGCGGCGGGCGCAGGCGCTGCGGCGGACGCTCGACCGCCGCCCCGACCTGATCGCGGCGCGCGGTGGTCTCGACGCCACGGACCGGGCGCTCCTGGCGGAGTTCGGCCTCGGGGAGGGGTCGCCGGCGGGCGGTGCGTGACGGTCGCGGGCGCCTTTGTGTCGGCCCCCCGGGTCCGGATACGCTTCTCCGTCCCCGTGTAAAGACGCCTGCGCCGGAGCGACGCGCGATGAACCCCACCGACCTGGTCGACCAGACAAGCCTCCGCAGCGACATCCCCGACTTCGCGCCCGGCGACACCCTCAAGGTGCACGTGCGGGTGGTCGAGGGCCAGAAGGAACGCGTCCAGGTGTTCCAGGGCGTCGTCATCGGGCGCTCGGGCTCGGGCCTGCGCGAGACCTTCAAGGTCCGCAAGGTCAGCTACGGCGTCGGGGTCGAGCGCACGTTCCCCCTGCATGCGCCGACCATCGCCAAGATCGAGCGGGTCACCCGCGGCGACGTGCGCCGGGCCAAGCTGTACTACCTCCGCGACCGCATCGGCAAGGCCGCGAAGGTCAAGGAGAAGCGCGAGAACTGAGCGCCGCCCGCCCGACGATAGGGTGCGGGCCATGAGCACCGAGGACCTCGAGCGCTACGAGGCCGACATCGAGCTCCAGCTCTACAAGGAGTACAAGGACGTCAGCCCGATGTTCTCGTACGTCGTCGAGACCGAGCGCCGCTTCTACCTGGCCAACGAGGTCACCCAGACCGTGCGCGACACCGGCGGTCGCACCTACGTGGAGCTCGACCTGCGGGACGCCTGGGTGTGGGACATGTACCGCACCAGCCGGTTCGTCCAGGGCGTCCGGATCGTGACGTTCAAGGACGTCAACGTGGAGGAGCTTCCCTCCAAGGACGCGTAGGCGCGTTGGCGGGCGGCGGCCGGCACCTGCGCCTGGGGGCGCACGGTGAGCAGCGGGCCGCATCCTGGTACACGTCTCGGGGCTACGCGGTCGTGGCCCGGAACTGGCGCTGCACCGACGGCGAGATCGACCTGGTGGTGGCGACGCCGGCCGTGCTGGTGTTCTGCGAGGTCAAGACCCGCTCGTCGGACCGCTTCGGCCTGCCGGCGGAGGCGGTGACCGTGTCCAAGCAGCGGCGCCTGCGCCGCCTGGCCGCCCGGTTCCTGTCCGAGTCCGGCGGGGCCGGCGGGCGGTCGCTGCGCTTCGACGTCGCGTCGGTGCGGGGCGAGCGGGTCGAGGTGATCGAAGCGGCGTTCTGAGCGCGGGCGGGGCGATCAGCCGAGGAACGCCCAGGCCACCAGGGCGACGCACACGGCCAGGGCCACGGCGACGAGGAGGATGTCGGCCGTGGATCGGCGGTGCTGGCGGAACGGGTTGAGGCCCACGCCCGTCAGTATCGTGCCCGCGATGGGTCATGTGCAGGTCGACAGGGACGGGGGGATCGCCACGGTGGTGCTCTCCAACCCGGGTAGGAAGAACGCCATCCCGCCGTCGGGGTGGCCGGTGCTGGAGGCCGCGTTCCGCGAGCTGGGGACCGACCCCGACGTGCGCTGCGTGGTGCTGACGGGGGAGGGCGACGACTTCGGGTCCGGGGCCGAGATGGGCGCGGGGGACCGCAGCGGCGCGCCGCCGGTCGGCCTGCGATTCATGCGCATCGTGGGGGCGGCGGTGGAGGCGCTCCATGCCGTGCCCCAGCCGGTGGTGGCCCGGGTGGCCGGGGTGTGCGTGGGTGCCTCGCTCAACCTGGCGCTGGCCTGTGACGTGGTCGTGGCCAGCGAGGAGGCCCGGTTCTCGGAGATCTTCGCCCGCCGGGGCCTGTCCATCGACGGGGGAGGGTCCTGGGTGCTGCCGCGCGTGGTCGGGCTGCTCAAGGCGAAGGAGCTGGCGTTGCTGGCCGACATCGTCCCCGCCTCGGAGGCCGAGCGGATCGGTCTGGTGTCGCGGGTGGTGCCGCGTTCCGAGCTCGATGCCACGGTGGCCGACATCGCCGCCCGGCTGGCGGCGGGCCCGCCGCTGGCGCTGAGCATGACCAAGCGGCTGCTGAACCAGTCGGCCCAGCTCACGCTGGCCCAGGCGGTCGAGGCCGAGGCCCAGGCCCAGACCGTCAACTTCGGCACCGAGGACACCGCCGAGGCGATGGTGGCGTTCGTGGAGAAGCGGCCGGCGCGTTTCGAGGGCCGCTGACTTTTCCTGTCGTACGGGTGTGCTAGCGTGCATGCCACGCACTTCCGTTGATCGGAGTGTCGGATCGTGGCCGATCAGGCCACCTCACGTTCCCCTGTGAGGAGGCTTCGGTCGTGCTGTCATCCGTGGGGTCGGCGACGCTGCTGGGCGTCGAGGGCCGACCCGTCCGAGTCGAGGTCCATGTGTCGTCGGGGCTGCCCGGGTTCACCGTGGTGGGCCTGCCCGACACCACCTGTCGCGAGGCACGTGACCGCGTGCGGGCGGCGCTGCTGTCCTCGCGGCTCACGTGGCCGTCCGCCCGCGTCACCGTCAACCTGGCGCCGCCGGGGTTGCGCAAGGTGGGTGCCGGGCTCGACCTGCCCATCGCCGTGGGCCTGCTGGCCGCCAGCGAGCAGCTGCCACCCGACTGCGTGGTCGGTCGGGCCTTCGTGGGCGAGCTGGGGCTCGACGGGTCGGTGCGCCCGGTCCCCGGTGCCCTGCCGTTGATCGACGCCCTGGACGAGCCCGAGATCGTCGTGCCGGAGCGCTGCACCGTCGAGGCGCAGCTCGTCGGCCGCCACCGCGTGCGCCCGGTGGCGTCCCTCGGGGCGCTGGCGGCGGTCCTGGCCGGCCTGGCCGAGTGGCCCGATCCGCCGGCCCCGGTGCCGCCCGTGCCCCCGCCGCCGGGGCCGGACCTGTCCGAGGTCCGGGGCCAGCCCGCAGCCCGCTACGCGCTGGAGGTGGCGGCGGCCGGTGGGCACCACCTGCTGCTGGTGGGCCCGCCCGGGGCCGGCAAGACGATGCTGGCCCGGCGGCTGCCGGGGCTGCTGCCCGACCTGGCGCCCGAGCACGCCCTCGAGGCGACCTGCATCCATTCGGCCGCCGGGCTGCCGCTGCCGCCCGGCGGCCTCGTCCGCCGGCCCCCGTTCCGTGCCCCGCACCACGGCGCGTCCGGGGTGTCGCTGGTGGGCGGGGGCTCCGGCTCCATGCAGCCGGGCGAGGTCAGCCTCGCCCACCGCGGGGTCCTGTTCCTCGACGAGCTGGGCGAGTTCGACCCCACGGTGCTCGACAGCCTGCGCCAGCCGCTGGAGGAGGGCGTGATCCGGGTGGCCCGGGCCGCGGCCAAGGTGACCTACCCGGC
>DASSUD010000447.1:0-5937 GCA_035707385.1 Acidimicrobiales bacterium | reverse complement strand
CGCTGCCCGGCGGGTCGACCAACGTGTTCGCCCGCAGCATCGGCCTGCCCAACGACCCCATCGAGGCCACCGGCGTGCTGCTCGACGCCCTGGCCCGCCGGTCGATCGAGCGGGTGGGGCTGGGCTCGGTGAACGGTCGCTACTTCCTGTTCCACACCGGCGTCGGCTTCGACGCGGCCGTGGTCGAGCAGGTCGAGCGGCGCTCCGGGCTCAAGCGCTATGCCGGCCACCCGCTGTTCGTCTATGCCGGCTTCGACACGTGGATCCGCCACTACGACCGCAGCCGGCCCCGCTTCGCCGTCCACTTCCCGGGGGACGGCCGTGACGAGGCGGTGGTCGACGACGCCTACCTGACCATCGTCCTCAATACGAGCCCCTATACCTACCTGGGCAACGTGGCACTCGACCTGGCACCGGAGGCGACGCTCGACCGGGGCCTGGCGGCGGTGACGCTGCGGACGATGGCGTTCACCCGCTTCCTGCCGGTGGTGGCCTCCGCGCTGGGCCGGGGGCGCCTGCTGCGCCGCAGCCGCTGGGTCGACCACCGCACCGACGTGGCGGCGTTGACGGTGCGGGCTTACGGGCCGGTCCCCTATCAGGTCGACGGCGACTACCTGGGGGACGCCGAGGTGCTGGAGTTCCGCCACGAGCCGGAGGTCCTCGACCTGGTGATGCCCTCGGCCACGGGCGCCGACACGCGCTCGGCGGCAGGCGCCGTCACACCCTGACCCGCCCGAGGGCGGCGAGGGCCACGTCGGGGGCGTTGGTGACGATGCCGTCGACGCCCGCGCCCGCCAGCCAGGCGATCCGGTCCGGCTCGTCGCAGGTCCAGGTGTTGACGGCGACCTCCTCGGCGTGGGCCTGCTCGACCAGCTCGGGGGTGACGAAGGCGTGATGGGGATGGATCGCCTGGTGGCCGTGGTCCACGACCTGGGCGACGAGGTCGTCGCCGCCGATGACCAGCCAGCCGGTCACGAGGTCGGGGGCCAGCTCCTTGACCCGGTCGACCGAGGGCAGGTGGAAGCACGACACCACCAGGTGCTCCTGCTCGCCGGCCGGCCGGGCCCGCAGGGTGGCGACCACGGCTTCGACGAACGCCAGCGACTCGTCGAAGTCGACGTCGCCCGGCCAGTTCTTGATCTCCACGTTCACCAGCGCCAGGCCGGCGCAGGCGTCGAGGACGTCGGCCAGCTCGGGGACGCCGGCCGGCAGATCCGCACGCACCGTGTCGACGACGGCCCGGCCGTCGGCCAGGTGGGCGTCGTGGACGACGGCCAGGGCGCCGTCGGCCGTGCGGCGGACGTCGAGCTCCACGCCGTCGGCGCCGAGGGCGCGGGCAGCACGGAACGACGCCACCGTGTTCTCGCCGGCCAGCAGGGGGGCACCGCGGTGCCCGATCACGAGTGACACGAATTCTTCCTTTCGATAAGGAAAAAAGTCCTTGCCGTCAAACCCAACTACCGGTATCTTTGCTCCGTCGCAGCCACACGCACTCCGTCACTGATCGCGGTGGCATGTGAAACTCGTCACAAATCTCGGTGACCCGAAATCCGCCGTGGAGGTCCCGTGGCCCTGACGCAGAGCCGCAGTCTGTCCCTGACCATCGAACGCGACGACTGGCGCGAGTACAGCGCCTGTCGTGATACCGATCCCGACCTGTTCTTCCCTGTGGGCACCACCGGCCCCGCCATCGAGCAGATCGAGAACGCCAAGGCCGTCTGCCGTGTGTGCGACGTCCAGAAGAGCTGCCTCGATTACGCCCTGGTCACCAACCAGGACAGCGGCATCTGGGGTGGCACCTCCGAGGAGGAGCGCCGGGCCCTGCGCCGCCAGTGGGTCGCCCGCAACCGCAAGGCGTCCTGACCACCATCTGACCGCCCCGCGCGGGGGCACGCTGGGGAGCGCATTCACCGTGATTTCGGCCTCGCCAGAGCAGCGAGGCCGTCGTCGTTGTCGGGGTCGATCGGCACCGTGAGGGACACCGTGGTGCCCCGGCGGTCGCCCGACCCGTCGCCCGACACGATCGAGAACTCGCCGGTCAGGTCGCTGGTCACCAGCGTCCGCACGATCGACAGCCCCAGCCCGCCGGCCGCCTCGGCCTTGAACCCCGGGGGCAGGCCCACGCCGTCGTCGGCCACCCGCAGCGAGAGCGACCGCCCGTTGCGCTCGATGGTGACCCGCACCTTGCCGGGCCGGGACGCCAGGTCCAGGTGCGCCGGGTAGGCGTGGTCGACGGCGTTCTGCAGCAGCTCGTTGAGCACCACCGCCAGCGGCGTGGCCGTGGCCGCGGGCAGCACGCCGCCGTCGCCCTCCACCTCGAAGTGGATGGGATGCTCCGAGGTGATCATGTCCTGCACCATGCTGACGACCGGCTTGGCCACGTCCACGAAGGGGACGTCGTCGCCCGCCTCCCGGGACAGGATCTCGTGCACCAGGGCGATGGAGCGGATGCGGCGCACCGACTCCTCGATCGCCACCCGGGCCTCGTCGTTGCCCAGCCGCCGGCCCTGCAACCGCAGCAGCGACGAGATCGTCTGCAGGTTGTTCTTCACGCGGTGGTGGATCTCGCGGATCGTCTGGTCCTTGGACAGCAGCAGCAGGTCCCGGCGGCGCAGCTCCGAGATGTCCCGCAGCAGGACGACCGCACCGGTCACCGCCCCGTGATCCAGCAGCGGGATGCCCCGCATCTGCACCGTGATGTCGATCCCCCGGGGCAGCTCCTCGGTCACCGGCACGCCGTGGGCGAATGCGGTGGACACCACCGACTCCTCCAGGCCCAGCTCCGAGAACCGCAGCCCCTCCGCGTTGGCGTGCACGCCCAGCCGGTGCAGCGTCGACACGGCGTTGGGCGACGAGTACTCCACCCGGCCCGACGCGTCGATCACGATGACGCCGTCGCCCACCCGGGGCGCCTCCTCCGTCTCGACGTCGTCGGCGTCGAAGGGGAAGTCGCCGCTGGCGATCATGCGGGCGAAGCGGTTGAACACGTCCACGTAGGTGCGCTCGAGTTCGCCGGGCTGGCGGCCGAACGAGGGCGCCGACTCGCGGGTCAGCACGCCGATGACCTTGTCGCGATAGCGGATCGGGATGCACAGCACCCGCACCCGCTCCTTCAGCGGCGAGATGGTGATCTCGCCCTCGATGATCTCGCCCAGCCGGTAGGCGCGCGCCACCAGCGGCCGGTCCTCCTCCTCCAGGACCGTGCCCACCCAGTCGGCCCGGTACACGGTCTGGGCCGTGGTCGGGCGGACCTGACCGAGCACCACGAACCGGTTGCCACCGCCGTCCCGTGGCTCGCCCACCACGCCGAACAGCAGCAGGTCGGCGAAGCAGAAGTCGGCGAGCAGGCCCCAGCTGGCCGCCAGCCGCTGCAGGTGGGCGACCGACGGCAGGTCGAGCCGGGTGAAGAACCGGGCGAGCTCAGCGAGGCTGGCCATCGGGGTTGATTCTGGCAGCGTGGGGCGCGGTCACCGCCACAACGACGCACCCAGCTCCAGCAGGCCCGGCAGGTCGGTGATGTCGTGGTCGGCGTAGGGGACGGTCGCCACCACGTCGGTGTCGGCCGCCAGCTCGACGCGCTGCTCGGCCTCCCGGGTCGCCACCACCTGGAAGTTGAGGAAGCTCTCCCCCACCTCGCCCAGCACCCGGGCCAGCGCCGCGGCGTCGAGCGGCGGGCCGGGGGCGGCCGCCACCGTCTCGGCCAGGGGGCCGGACTCCGCGCACAACCGCTGGGCCACACCCGTCGCCGCCCGGTCGCCGAACCAGTCCGGCAGCACCTTGTTGAGCACGACCGCCCCCAGCGGGAAGTCGCGGTCCCGCAGCGCGTCGATGAAGAACTCGGCCTCCCGCACCGGGGCGGCCTCCAGCGTGGACACCACCACGAACGTCGTGCGGTTGTCGGACAGCGTCCGGGTCACGGCCCGCGCCCGCTCCACGAAGCCGTCGTACATCGTCTGGAACAGCAGGAAGAACTCGGCGATGTCCTGGAGGAACTGCGAGCCGAGGACGCGGTCGGCCGCCGTGTAGAACGGCTTGGACGCCATCGTGAAGACCCGGCTGCGGGACGGCACGGTCAGCCACCGCAGCAGCCGCGACGAGAAGAAGTCGGCCATCCGCTCGGGCGCTTCCAGGAAGTCGATGGCGTTGCGGGTGGGCGGGGTGTCCACCACGATCAGGTCGTAGCGGCCCGAGGCGTGGATCTCGTACAGGCGCTCCATGGCGATGTAGTCGTGGCTCTGCACGAACCGCCCGGTGATGTTCTCGTACAGCGGGTTGGCCAGGATGGCGTCCCGGGTGGCGGCGTCGGGGGCGTGGCTGCGCACCAGCTCGTCCCACGACTGCTTGGTGTCGAGCATGGCGGCCCACAGCTCGCCCCGGGGCTCGATCCCGGCCTCGGCGAACAGCGCCGGGGGGACCCGGGTCTCGACGTTGCCGAACCGCTCCAGCCCCAGGGCGCTGGCCAGCCGCCGGGCCGGGTCGACGGTGATGACCAGCACCTTGCCGCCCAGATGGGCGGCCGCCATGGCCGCGGCCGCCGCGGCCGTGGTCGTCTTGCCCACGCCGCCGGACCCGCAGCAGATGACGATCTCCTTGGCCGCCAGCAGCGACTCCAGCGAGGTCGCGGGGGCCGTGGCCCTGGTGCTGCGGCGGCGGGCGGCGGCCATGCGCGGCCTCAGAACCCCAGCTCGGCGCCGAGCGACTCGGCGATCTGGCGGGTGGCCCGCACCCCGTGGGTGCGCTGGAACAGCTCCGGCACGTACAGCAGCTCGACCCCGGCGGGCAGGCCGGACCGCAGGTCCGCCAGGTGCCCGGCCCGGGTGCGGCGCAGGCGCACGGCCAGCTCCGCGCCGTCCAGCACCGGCTGGACCGGGCCGCCCACGGCCCCGGCCAGCGCCGCGGCCCGCTCCGGCTCGCGCACGGCCCGGAACACCGCCTCGTCACCATGGGTGAACAGCTCGGGCAGGACCCGGTTCACCACCACGGAGGCCACGTCGACCACGGTCTCGGCCCGGAGCCGCCCGGTCAGCTCCAGGGTCTCGGTCACCGGCATCTCCTCCGGGGTGGAGACGATCACGACCCCGGTGCGGGCCGGGTCGGCCAGGATGTCGAGCATCCAGGACGTCTGGTCCCGGACCCTGCCCACCTGGACCAGGTCGCCGATGGCGGCGGGCGCGGCCAACTGGCCCACGATGTGGCCCGAGGCCGGTGCGTCCACCACCACCAGGTCGTAGTGGTCCTCCCGGACCTCGTAGCACAGCTTGCCGACCACCAGGATCTCCTTGACGCCCGGGGCGGCGTTGGCCACGAAGTCGAAGGTGCGGGCCAGCGGGCCCAGCCGGGCCAGCAGGGGCAGCCTGAGCTGGAGGCTCAGGTACTCCTTGAGCGACGCCTCGGTGTCCATCGACATGGCCCACAGGCCGGGCGAGATCTCCCGCTCGGCAAAGCCCGTCGGCCCGGTCTCGAACGCCCCGGCCAGGTTGCCCTTGGCGTCCACCTCGCACAGCAGCGTGCGCTGGCCGCGGGAGGCGGCCAGCGCCCCCAGCGCGGCGGCGATCGTCGTCTTGCCGACACCGCCCTTGCCGGTGACGAACAGGAGCCGGCGGTCGAGCAGCGCGGACGGCATCGGTGGGGCGCGGGGCGGCGGTCAGCCGCCGAAGCCGATGCGCCGGCCCTTCTCGCTCGACCCGATCTCGATGTAGGCGACCTTGTCGACCGGGATGCCGTACTGCCGGCCGCGCCGGTCGGTCAGCCACAGCGTGCCCCCGTTGGAGAACGCCTTGTCGATGTGCTCGCGCACGGCCTCGGCGTCGGTGTCCTCGGCCAGCAGCACCTCGAGCTCCTTGGGCGAGCTCTTCACCCCGATGCGGACGTCCACGTCTTCCTCCTGTGTCAGGCGGCCGTCATGGTAGGGGCTGGTCCCCACCATCTCCGACACCG